>JBPBQN010000203.1:0-7518 GCA_050954865.1 Janthinobacterium lividum
TTGACTTTGAGAAAAAGCTGAAGGCCATCCACGAAGAGATCAATATTGATGAGGTAAAAGAAGCATTAGGCATTCGCGAAAACCGGATCATTTCGTTGTGGCACCAGCATCATTCAAAAATTTCTGTTGCTGCTTCCATCGCTATTTTTGCGGTGATGATGACTTTATTTTTTACCGGATATTTTCAAAATCAGCAATCGCATTACAATGCGTTGCGCCGTGATCTGGACAACGTTAAACGTTCGCAAAATGCGTTGATCCGAGATATTACCGGCAAATCAGCACGCAAAACAAACCTTAATCCCGGAAATTTTGGCGGTACAGGTTTTGCCATAAATACAAGCGGCGATATCATTACCAATTACCACGTTATTGATGGCGCAGATTCTGTTTACGTGCAAAATTCTAACGGCGAATCTTATAAAGTTAAGCCAATTTATACCAATAAAGATTATGATCTGGCCGTTTTGCGCATTACAGATTCTACTTTTAAACACTTGAGCGCGTTGCCTTATGCCTTCAAAAAAACCAAAGCTGATTTGGGTGAAGATGTGATTACGTTAGGTTATCCAAAAGATTCTGTAGTAATTGGCAAAGGTTATTTAAGCTCATTTACGGGTTTTGATAACGATTCTTTGGCGTATCAGGTTGCAGTTCCGGTAAATCCTGGTAACAGCGGCGGACCGCTTTTGGATAGTTACGGTAATATAATTGGTATTATTAAAGGAAAACAAACGCAGGTTGATGGTGCTGCTTTTGCTACTAAATCCACGTATCTGATGAAAGCAATCCAATCGATTCCTGCAGATTCTTCGGGTAAAAAAATCTATTTAAACAGCAAAAACCTGTTGTTTAAAATGAATCGGGAACAGCAGCTTAAAAAATTACAGAACTATGTTTTTATGGTGAAAGTGTATAATTAACGATGCTTCTTTTACCGGTATAAAATTGAAGTATTTTCGTTATGCCGAACTTGTTTAGGCATCTCATCATAAAGGTTAAAATTTGATTTTCTGGCAGGATGCTGAAACAAGTTCAGTATGACAAAAGACAGGACTAACGATCCAATTCGCCTAAAACAATATCAATAGATCCGATAATTGCCACCAAATCTGCAATCATTACACCTTTGCTGATAGCTGGTAAAACGGATAAATTGTTAAAGCTTGGTCCGCGCGCTTTAATCCTTTTCGGGATTTCTGTTTTGCCATCTGCCTGATAATAAAAACCAAGTTCGCCTTTTGGGTTTTCGGCACGCATGTAATAATCCTGCGCTTTCGGGATGATTTTGCGGGGAAGTTTGCCACGCGGATCAAAATCCGGCGTACGTTTCAATTCTTTTTGCAAACGCTGAATGCACTGCTCAATCATCTTCAACGATTCACCAATTTCATCAATCCGAACCTTGAACCGATCCCAGCAATCGCCTAAAGTTCCCATTTCTCCTTTTCCAACCGGAATTTCAAAATCCAGTTCCGGATAAGCTGAGTAACCATCCACACGGCGTAAATCCCATTTCAAACCAGAACCACGCAACATCGGTCCGGAGCAACCGTAATTTATGGCAACATCCAACGGCAAAACGCCAACATTTGCGGTACGGTTGATGAAAACCTGATTGTTGGTGAGTAACTCATTCAACTCCGTCATTTTGGGTTTAAAATAATCTACAAATTCCTGACAGCGTTCTTCAAAACCAACCGGCAAATCGTAAAATAAACCACCCACCCAAATGTAATTGTACAGCATCCGCGCGCCTGAAGCCCATTCCAGCAAACCCATAATGTGCTCGCGATCGCGAAAACACCACAAAAATGGTGTAAAAGCTCCAATATCAATGCCGTAGGTTCCTAAAGCAATCAAGTGCGAACCAATGCGGTTTAGTTCACAAACCAAAACACGAATATATTCTACGCGTTTCGGTATTTCTTTATCGATGCCCAGCATCCGTTCCACGCCCATTACAAACGCGTGGCTGCTATTCATCGATGCCAGATAATCCAGCCGATCAGTAAACGGAATAGTTTGCTGATACGACATCGATTGCGCATGTTTCTCAAAACATCTGTGCAAATAGCCAACATGCGGAATCACTTCGTTTACAATTTCGCCATCGGTAATCAGTTCCAGCCGCAAAACGCCATGGGTTGATGGATGCTGCGGCCCCATATTCAGCACCAATTCTTCCGCACTCAGGTTTTGAATGCGTTGCTGATATCTTTTAAATGCTTCGTTTACCATATAAAAATCAGTGGCTATGATTAGTCAATTTTGATGCCTTTATAATATTCCGCACTTTTATAATTCTGGCGCAACGGGAAACCTTCCCAATCATCCGGCAGCAAAATACGGCGCAAATCCGGATGTCCTTCAAAATCAATTCCCAGTAAATCATAAGCTTCGCGCTCGTGCCAATCGGCTGTGCGATAAACGTTTACCAGCGTTGGAAAGGAGGGAAGCTGCTCCGGATCAGCAGGTTTTTCGGTACTAATTTTCAGCGTTAACTGTTTTTGAAAAGGAATGGAAGCCAAGTTATAAACTACGCCAAAACGGTTTTCATTGTCGTAATCCACACCGCTAAGGCAAGCCAAAAAATCAAAATAGGTTTTCGGAGAATCACGCAAAAACAGACAAACATCGGCAATTTGCTTTGGGTTGATCAGCAATGCTGGTTGCAGGCCGCTGATTTCCTCGCCCAAAATTAAACTTTCGCCAAATTGTGCCGATAAAAGAAGCTTTATCTCTTCAAAAATCATGGTGCTAACCGAACAATTTTCCAGTTTTGCTGATCTGCTTTTTTGTACAAAATACGATCATGCAAACGGCTTGAACGGCCCTGCCAAAACTCAATCCAGCGCGGTCTTAAAATATAACCGCCCCAGTTTGCCGGTTTGGGCACTTCTTTATTTTCGTATTCCTGTTCCAGCTGCTGCCATTTGGTTTCCAGTTCCTGGTGACTGCTAATCTCCTGACTTTGAGGTGATACCACCGCACCAATCTGGCTGCCTTTTGGCCGAGAATGGAAATAATTGGTAGAATAATCTTTACTTAACTTCTCAATTGTACCTTCAATACGGATTTGCCGTTCCATTTCAGGCCAGTAAAAAATCAGGCTGGCCAGCGGGTTTTTGGTGAGTTCTTTTCCTTTTCGGCTTAAATAATTGGTGTAAAATTTAAAGCCATCATCGCTAAAACCTTTCAGCAAAACAATACGCGCCGATGGGCGGCCATCTGTGGTTGCCGTAGCCAAAGTCATGGCATTGGGTTCGTATAATTTAGCGTTTATGGCATCGTTAAACCATTTATCAAACTGCCTGATCGGGTTTGCATTCACATCCGCTTCCGATAACGTAGCCGCGCGGTAATCACGCCTCAAATTTTCTATAATTTCCTGTTCCATTTGCCACAAATTTACAAAATGCAGCTTAGCAGTTGCCTGTATCCAACGTAAATTTTCAGCATAAAAAATAATTAAATGCTGTTTTTACCGGCGTTTTTTTGGGGTGAGGCTGAAGGCGAAATTGGCTTAAGAAATTCTTCAGTTCAAGATATTCAAAATTTATGTAATTATTTTATGCAGATAAAAGAAGCATATCATTTAAATAAGCAAATTTGTAGCACAACTAAAGGAAAACACGATGTTAAATACCATGAAACCGGCAACCGGCAGATTGCTTATTGCAGAACCTTTTATGTTAGACCCTGAATTTAAACGTTCTGTGGTTTTGGTAACCGAATATAATGCGGATGGCGTGGTCGGTTTTGTGCTGAACCACGCTTCGGGTTTGTACATTAACGATGGTGTGATTGATTTCCCCGAAACCGATGCTAAATTATTTACGGGCGGCCCTTGCAACAATGATCGACTGCATTTTGTGCATCGTTGTCCGGATAAAGTTCCGGGCGGAGTTGATATTGGCAGTGGCGTTTTTTGTGGTGGAGATTTTGAAGCCGTAAAGATGATGTTTCAGCTAAATCTGATTGGTAATAATGACATCAAATTTTTCTTGGGTTATTCTGGCTGGGGCATCGAGCAACTCGACCGCGAACTGGAACTGAACAGCTGGATTGTTTCGGATAAGTTTAACCCGGATATGATTTTTAATGATGAAGAAGAAAATTTGTGGAAAGAAGCTGTAACTAATCTCGGCGAACGGTATGCGCATATTGTTAATTTTCCAACTAATCCGCAGTTAAATTAAGGTTGATTTTATCGGACTTTGTTATATCGACCGCAGGGAAAGGTCTTAATTAAATAATAAGATTTCT
The DNA here is from genome assembly GCA_050954865.1 of Janthinobacterium lividum. Classification (GTDB taxonomy): domain Bacteria; phylum Bacteroidota; class Bacteroidia; order Sphingobacteriales; family Sphingobacteriaceae; genus Mucilaginibacter_A. Next base: position 4,270 of record JBPBQN010000203.1, read on the forward strand.
ATTACGCTTTGAGTAAGATTCCTCACTTTGTTCGGAATGACAGTTCGCCAATGCTTCTTTTACCACCTAAAATTCACAAGGAAAACCATCCTGTTTCATCTCCGCAGCAGATTCTTCTACTTTTTGAGCCAGGTTTTTTTTGAATTGAATGAGATTTTGAACCAGATATTCATCTCCTACAGACAAAATCTGCGCAGCCAAAATCCCCGCGTTTTTAGCTGCATTTAACGCAACTGTAGCAACCGGAATGCCGTTTGGCATCTGTAAAATGGAAAGCACAGAATCCCAGCCATCGATCGAATTACTGGATTTGATCGGCACACCAATTATCGGCAAATGTGTAAGCGAAGCCACCATTCCGGGCAAATGCGCCGCGCCGCCAGCTCCGGCAATAATCACTTTCAACCCACGGTCCGCAGCAGATTTGGCATAATTGAACAGGCGCTCTGGTGTGCGATGCGCGGAAACTATGGTAATTTCAAATTCAACGCCAAGTTCTTTTAAAACATCAGCAGCATCCTGCATTACCGGCAAATCTGATTTGCTGCCCATAATGATGGCTATTTTTATAGAGGGATTTTGGTTCATGGTTGGATGATTACTCGGTAATAGTTGGTTGTTAATAAGATGATCAATATGTGAATAGTTATGATCTATTAACCATAAGCTATTAACTGTTCCTCAACTCAAAACTTTCAAAGTTTTTTGCACATACCGCGCTTTTTCAATTGCTTTTTCGCGATTTGCATCTATAACTGTAACGTGTCCCATTTTGCGCATCGGTTTGGTTAACGCTTTGTTATAAAGATGCACATAAGCGCCGTCCAGTTTTAAAACATCTTCCAGACAATTGTAAATGGCTGGGCCTTCGTGGCCTTCTTCACCCAAAATATTAACCATTACGGCATTATTCAGGCAGGAAGTATCGCCCAAAGGCTGGTTGAAAATAGCGCGTAAATGCTGCTCAAATTGCGAAACCACGTTGCCTTCAATCGTTTGATGTCCGCTGTTGTGTGGCCGTGGTGCCAGTTCATTTACCAAAATATTGCCTTGTTTATCCAGAAACATTTCTACAGCCAGCAAACCTACAATATTCAGTTTTTCGGCAATTTGTACAGCAATTTGTTCGGCCCGCTGCTGTATTTCAAAGCTGAGCAGGGAAGGAGAAATCAAAAATTCTACCAGGTTGGCTTCCGGATTAAATTCCATTTCCACCAATGGGAAAGCTTTACTTTCGCCGCTGCTGTTTCGTGCCACAATCACCGCAATTTCTTTTTCAAAATCAATCCATTCTTCAATCAAACTTGGTTCTGTAAAAGCACCGGCCAAAGAAGATTCATCCAAAACCTTGTACACGCCGTGGCCATCATAGCCATCTTTCCGCAGCTTTTGAATATATGGAAACGGAATGGGACTCGTTTTCAGTTCCTCTACAGAAGAAATAATTTTGAAAGCCGCCGTAGGAATATCATTTTCTTTAAAAAACTGTTTTTGCAAACCTTTATCCTGGATCAGCCGGATAATGCGCGATTGCGGGTAAACCAACACGCCTTCGGTTTCCAATTGCGCCAATGCATCTACATTAACTTTTTCAATTTCGATGGTGAGCAAATCTACCTGTTTGCCAAAATTATAAACCGTATCGTAATCGCTCAAAGCACCAACTACAAACTCATCGCAAAGCTTTTTGCAAGGCGCATTGCGGTCAGGATCAAGCACTTTAACAGTTATGTTATAATTGATGGACTGCTGGATCAGCATTCGTCCCAATTGTCCGCCGCCCAAAATTCCCAGCTTCAAATCTCCGTAAAATGCTTTCATTTGATGGTACAAGTTTGCTGCAAAAGTACAAAATCAGTTTAAGCAAAAATTCAGATTGGATAAAATTGCTTTTTAATGCTGATTTTTAGCCGATAAAAGAAGTATCTACAATCCAGTAAAATGAAATTGAACAAAAAATTTTAAGTTCCGTTAAGGAAGATTTTATCGTTATATACTATTCTAAAATATTTGCAGCTTGAAAAAAATAATACCCGTTTATGCCCGATGGTCTTTAATTTTATTCACTATCATTTCACTTGGTTTCCTGATTATTGTCGGAAAACAAATTCTTTGTCCGCTGGTTTTTGCCATGCTATTTTCGCTTTTACTGCTGCCTATTGGCAAATTTCTGGAAGAGCGTTTTCATTTCAACCGAAGTGCAGCTTCCATGACGGCTGTTTTGCTGATGCTGGCCGCAATCACGCTCGTATTATATTTGGTTGGTTCGCAACTAGCTGATTTACTAGAAAATTGGCCGAAAATTAAGATCGAATTAAATAACTCGTTTCATGGCATATTAAACTGGGTGCGGGCCAATTATCATGTCAACCAAAGCAAACAACTCAACATCGTGCACAGTGCAACCAGCAAAATTGCAGAAGGCGGCGGTTCTGGTGCCATCGGTGTTACGCTGCTTACGGCTTCATCCGTTTTGCTGTTTTGGGTTTTGGTAATCATCGATACATTTTTTATGCTTTTTTACCGCCGTTTGCTGCTGCAATTTCTGATTGCTGTTTTTAAGAAGGAAAATGCTATCGCCGTTTTTGAAGTAGTAGAACGTATCAAATATATCATCTCCAAGTATATTTTGGGACTGATGCTGGAAATGCTGGTCGTTTCTGGCGTGTGCTGCACCGTTTTCCTGATCGGTGGTTTGCAATATGCTTTATTGCTGGGCATGATCACCGGCTTGTTCAACATCATTCCTTATCTGGGTATTGCTACAGCTTTAATAATCAGCATTTTAATTACAATTAGTACAGGTGTAGCTGCCGGAAAAGTAATTTTGGTTAGCGCTACTATTGTGCTGATGCACTTGATCGATAGCAACGTTTTATTGCCAATGATTGTTGGTTCCAAAGTTCGCATCAATGCTTTAATCACCATTCTGGGCGTTTTTTTGGGTGAGATGCTTTGGGGAATTCCAGGCATGTTTTTGTCCATTCCAGTGATTGCGATCCTGAAAATTATTTTTGACCGGGTAGAAAACCTGCAACCCTGGGGATTATTATTGGGCGATGAAGTTTTAGAAGATGAAGTGATGGAAACCAAAACTTTTATGGAAGAAGCAAACGCTGCTAAAGAAGAAGCTTCTCCACAAATTTAAGTTGATCAAAACAGTATTGTTTAATTTTTCGGCATTCGATTAAAAAGATATTTTTTCGATTAAAAATAAACAGAAATCAGGTTGAGGATGAAAAAAGATAC
>JBPBQN010000204.1:0-7484 GCA_050954865.1 Janthinobacterium lividum
CCGAAGCAACAAAAAATGCGGCTACAGAAAGGCATTTTACTTTATCAGTATTTAAAGAAAGATTAGAAAAACTTTATGCGCCGCAGGCCAGAAATAAAAATATTGCTTTTTTAGTAAACATTGGGCAGGGAACTGAAAAAGCAACTTTTCCTAAAGATAAACTCTTGCAAATTACAGGTAATTTAATTACCAATGCCATTAAATTCACGCCAGCTTGCGGCGAAGTCATAGTTGATTTAGCTCTCGAAACAAAAAAATCTTTAAATTATCTGAATATTAGCATCAAAGATTCTGGCATTGGATTAAGTGATTTGGCTATTAATGCGATTTTAAACGGAGTTGCTATTTCTAGTTCGGGTACGGCTGGAGAACAGGGTTTTGGATTTGGCCTGTCGTTGGTAAAACATTTGGTTGATAAATTACACGGAACGATGCAAATTTTTTCTAAACCGGATGAAGGAACAGTATTCGAGGTTAGTTTACCAGAATCCTCAGGAAAAAGCCAAGAAAAAGTTTACCAAAGTGTACTTATTTAAGCTTATTGGAAACCGTAACTTTTGCTATGTATCTATTTAAATCAGATAAATAAATATTGCAATGTTTCTTTTATGCCTATAAATTTTGCTTTTTATTTCAACATAAAAATCAGTACAACTTTCCGTTTTTTAGGTGATAAAAGAAGCATGGAAAATAACTCAATATAATTAAATCGGCTCTGCTACGTTTTTCCAGCTGATTACGCTGTATTTAGTCCTTTTTTCATCTTCAGTTCCTCCATAAATAAGTGTTTTACTTACTTGTGCAGGAGCAGCAATTTCTTCAAATCGATCCATTTCTTTAAACAAATCAGACGTAATGGTTTGTGTGGCTTTGATTTCAAAAACAGCAAAACCCTGACTTTTTTTCATCAGCAGATCAACCTCATGGCCGTTGCTGTCTTGCCAAAAATAATAATCCTGGTGCAGGTATAAATGATGTTTTTTTTTCTGGTATTCGGATACGATCATGTTTTCAAAAATCTGTCCTTTCAACCTGTTTTCCACCAGTTCATCGGCCGTCCTAATTTCCAACAAATAACTTAGCAAACCTGTATCATAAAAATACAGCTTCGGACTTTTAATCAGACGTTTATTAAAGTTTTGATGGTATGGCTGCAACAAAAAAAAGATGTAACTGCTTTCCAGTATCGATAACCATGCTTTGGCAGTGTTGTGGGCGATATCGCATTCATTGGCCAGCGCGCTTACATTTAACAGCTGCCCTGCCCTACCGGCGCACAAGCCTAAAAACGTTCTGAATTGTTTTAAATCCCGTATGTTAATCAGTTCTGTAACGTCTTTTTCTATATAAGTTTGTACGTAGTTGGCGTAAAATACAACCGGATCAATATCCCGGTCGAAAATTGCAGGATAAAAACCTTTTAAACATGCTTCGGCGTAAGTATCTGCCAGCAAATTATTGGTTTTCAATTCTGTAAAATCCAACGGGAGCAATTTAAATAATGCCACTCTGCCAGCCAGCGTTTGCGTAATGCTGTTAAGCAAGTGGAAGTTTTGCGAGCCTGATAAGATAAATTGTCCCATTATTTTGGAAGCATCTACCCTACCCTGGATGTACGAGAACAATTCGGGCGCGCGTTGTACTTCATCAAAAATTACTTTTTGATCATACTGATTTAAAAAGCCAACCGGATCTTCTGTTGCAAAAGCCCGTGTGTTTGGGTTTTCTAAAGAAACATATCGATAATCATCAAAAAGTTCTTGTAACAAAGTTGTTTTGCCTGATTGTCTGGGAGCAGTAAGTGCCAGCACCGGAAACTTAGTTTGTTGTGCTTTGATGGTGGCCGAAATCTGCCGCGAAAATAAAGTTACTCATCACTTAAATTACCCGATAAAAGAAGCATTTAAATATCACGAATAAAATTACATAGCTTTAATTGCAAAATTACATAAGTTTAAACAAATAATTGCATAGCTAGAAGCTGATTTATGAATTACCTGTTATTATCGTGATTTGAAAAACAAGTGCTATTTTTCATCAAAATTATCAGAAATGTTATGTACTTTCAATTGTATAAAAAGTTAGTTCTGTAATTACAGTTTTATTTATATACAAATTTATGTATATGTCAATTTACATAATTATGTATATTTGTATCTGTTTGTTTGCTAAGTTATGACCATCAGTGAAGAAGTATTAAACTATAAAATTATCCGTCAGCCCTATCGGATTACGATGGCAAAGTGGGATTTTACTGTTACCCAGAAAAGAATTCTTACAAAGATTATTTCGCTGCTGCAAAAAGAAATTTCTTTGGTGGCCAAAGGAATGCCAATTGGACAGCTGGAAATTTTTTCTAATGTGGATGATAGTATCAAACTTACTTTTTCGCTAAATGATATCGTGAAAAATTCCAACAATTATGCACATGTAAAAAAAGCATTGCAGGAATTGCGGAGTTTTGATGTGCAGATTATACTGCCGGCTACCAAAAGCAAAACAAGCAAACAACCCGAAGAAGAAACTATTTTAACAGGTTTAATTGAACGTGCGGTACTTACCAAACACTCCAGGTTGGTTACGATTGTGATTCATAAAGCCACTGCACAGGAACTGGTGAAAGCGACTAACGGGTTGACGCAGTTTGCCGAGGAAATTATGTATTTAACGGATAACAGTTATACCCAAAAGTTGTACGAGATGATTTCGCACTGGAAAGACAAAGAGGTGTTTTCCATTAGTCCGGATGATTTTAGGGAGCGGCTTTCTTTGGTTGATAAATATCCGCAGATTAAAGATTTGATCCGACGGGTAATCCGGCCAGCTGAAATGGAGTTGAAAGAAATTGCAGATGTGTTTTTTGTATTCAACACTTCCAGTACAGGACGGAAAATAACGAAATTCAACTTTGTCATCAAACATAAAAAAACATTACACGAAGATGAACTGAATCAAATCCGTTTGCGGGATGATAACATCCATTTGTTAAAGGCACATTTGGGTTTCCGGCCGGAGCACATTCAGGCTGTTGCAGAGATTTTGTCGAGAAACGATTTAATCGGCAGTCTACGCAACAAAATTATAGAGTTGCACACTTTTATTCAGGAAGCTGGTCAAACGCCTAAAACAGCCATTAAAAAGATTCCGGAATACGTGATCCAATCCTTGAAAAATCAGTTTACGGATTAATACTGATCGACAAACTGTTCAAATCGTTAAATCTGTCCCCTATTGAAATTTAGATCGTTAAATTTGTCCCTCATAATTCGTTAAATCTGTTCCGGTAAATCGTTAATTTTGTTCCTTTTAGTCGTTATATTTGTCCCTATATAATGCTGTAACTAACTTTATATAAATAAGTTACAAAGGTTTCAATATAATCTATTTGATTAACAAAAATTAATCAATAATAAGTTATTAAAAAAAGACATTAAATACCTACTGTATTTTTACTTTTAAACGAGTGTTAGAACTAAAATTGTTGGTTGAAAAAGAAAAAAATCATCAATTCAATTGATTTTCATTGTGCGGTAGCAACAATTCGTTAATTCTGTACACCATAGCTTTATTCTAATATTAATCAGGGACAGATTTAACGATTTCGATATCCGCATCAAGAAACAGCTGTCACATTTTGATAAGAAAACTTGATTGATTAAAGGATCAATTTAACAAATTGGTCATTATCGATTAGGGACAGATTTAACGAATTTCAAACTCAATTTTTAACTAATAATTACTTCATCTTAAATAACAGTAAAAGCATAGTACATAATTTTAGATTTATGTAAATACATAGCTAATTTGCGATTTTGTACAGCATTATCCTTCATAAAAGGCAGAGCATTTCTTTATATAATAAATGGTGGACAAATTTAACGAAAGAACAATTTGTAGTTATGCATTTACATAATTTTAGAAATACAAACGGCAATAATACTTTCGAAAAATGTCATCAATATTCAGTTGTAACAAGGACAGATTTAACGAAAATGATTAATGCAAACATTGCATTAACTCGAGTATTTTTTTACCTACTAATTATTAAAAACAGAATTTTTAATAACCGACTTTAATTAATCAACACATCTTCTAAGTATTGATTTGCATTGATAATTAATCAAAAAAACAACGATAAAAGAAGTATTTCTTAAAAATTAAACTTTAAAATACATAAATCTACAAATACATAAATACAAAATTATAAAAATTTGCATTTTGGTAAATACAGTTTTATGTATATGTTTGGCTGATGGGTAAAATTATAACAATTGCGCACCAAAAAGGCGGCGTAGGCAAAAGTACGTTGGCACTTAATCTAGCGGTTTGTTTTCAGGATCAGCTGACGATTGCTTTGGTTGATACTGATTTACAGGGAAGTTTGGCTGATTTGAAAGACGATTTAACAGCTCTTTCGATCATTCAGGAAGATAACTTTGAAAATATCAAACAGTTGAAGCAGCAACTAATCATTATCGATACGCCGCCATATTTATCAAATCGATTACCAGATTTATTTCAGATTTCAGATTATGTGCTGATTCCAACTAAAGCCGGATTTTTTGATGTGATGGCAATTCGTTCCACCATTGCTTTGGTAAAAGATGCTCAAAAAAAACATGCCAATTTAAATGCAGGAATAGTTTTAAATATGGTTAAGCCACGATCTGGAGTTACAAACGAAGTGTTAGAGTTGCTAAAAAGCTTTGATATGCCGGTTTTGAATACCATGGTTTACGATCGGGTTAGTTTCACACGATCGCCAATTACAGGTGGTGTTTTATCTGGCGATGACAGCAAAGCGAAAGAAGAAATTACTACTCTAGCAGAAGAAATTGTAAACGCTATAACACTGTAATTCTAAATTTATGTATATTTGTATTTACATATTTCTACATGACTGATTATAAAAATAAATTAGGCGGGTTGGCTGATCGCTTAAAAAAAGAAGAACCGAAAATGCCGATTCAGGAAGTTAGTCCGGTTAAAAACAAGGTTATTGAAAAAGAACCTGAAGGTCAGCTCAACGTTTGGATCCCGAAAATACTGTTGAAAAAAATGAAAACGTACGGCGTTAATCAGGAAAAATCTCAAAAAGATATTGTTATCCTGGCTTTAGAAAAGTTTTTGGCTGAATAAAATCAGTGTAAACGACAATGCTTCTTTTATAAGGGTAAATTTTAGGTGATAAAAACAGCATTGAAATACTCCTGATTTTCAGCTTCTAAATAATGCAAATTTAGGTATTTGTTTGAAACTTTATCTACATAAAATTGTAATTCTAGAATTTTGTAAAAGTGTAGTTTAGTAGCACTGATTAGCTTTAATAGTAATACACAAATTAAAATAATAGCTTTACTGAGTATGAAATTGATACTGGCAGAAAAGCCAAGTGTAGCCAGAGAATTGGCCAGAGTTTTCGGTGCCACCACACGGAAAGATGGTTATATTGAAGGAAAAGGCTATTCATTTACCTGGGCTTTCGGGCATTTGGTGCAGCTTGCCAGTCCGCAGGCCTATGGCTACAACGGCTGGAACCGCGATAATTTGCCAATGCTGCCCGAACGCTTTAAACTGGCCATCAGGCAGGTAAAAGAAAAAGACAAGTTTGTAGATGATCCGGGCGTGGTCAAACAGCTAAAAATTATCAAAACACTGTTTGATGAAGCTTCGGAAATAATTGTAGCTACTGATGCCGGACGAGAAGGCGAACTGATTTTCCGGTACATTTATTATCACCTAAAATGTAAAAAACCTTTTAAACGGCTTTGGATTTCCTCACAAACAGACGAAGCAATTAAAGATGGTTTTAGAAACCTGAAGCCGGGAACTGATTATGATACACTTTTTTATTCAGCCCAATGCCGCTCGGAAGCCGATTGGTTAGTTGGTTTAAATGCCACGCAGGCACTCAGTATAGCCGCAGGAAACCGTTCAGTTTTATCGTTAGGCAGAGTTCAAACGCCAACGTTGAGCATGATCAGCTCGCGCTTTTTGGAGAATAAAAACTTCAAGCCAGAAACTTATTTTCAGGTTTCCATTGCATTAAAAAAAGACGATCAGATTTTTAAGGCCTTATCCGCAGAAAACTACAAAACCAGAGAACAAGCACAGCAAATAACCGATGAAGTGAAAGATGTTGCAACCGGTTTTGCTTTAGGCGGAGAAATAACCGGCGTAGAAATCAAACCTAAAAAAGAACAGCCGCCTTTGCTGCATGATTTGAGCAGTTTGCAGCAGGAAGCCAACAAACGCAAAGGTTTTACAGCAGAGCAAACGCTGAACATTGCCCAAACATTGTACGAAGCCAAACTGATTACTTATCCCCGAACCGGCAGCAGGTATATTGGCGATGACGTTTTTGCCTCTGTTCCAAACCTGATCAAAGTGCTGACTGCTCATCCAACATTTGGTCATGCCGCAAAAGAGCTGGACGGAAAAATGCTTAATAAAAGAAGCATCAACGCCAAAAAAGTAACTGATCACCACGCGCTGCTAATCACCCCAAATAATGCTTTAAGCATTAATGCTGATCAGCGCGCCATTTATGATATGATTGCCGGCCGCATGTTGGAAGCTTTCAATAAAGAATGTTTAAAAGAATTAACCAAAATTACTATAACTTCCGGAGCAAAGTTTATAACCAGCGGAACTGTAATTTTATCAGCCGGATGGCGGTCTGTTTTTAATGATAGAGAAGAGAAAGCTGACGAAGAAACCGATAGTTTGCTTCCAAAAGTAACGATAGGAGAGGAGTTACCCATTACAGAAAAAGCTGTTTTAGAGAAGCAAACCAAACCCAAACCGCTTTATAACGAAGCTAGTTTGCTGCGTAACATGGAAACGGCCGGAAAGGAAATTGAAGACGATGAACTGCGGCAAGCCATGAAAGAAACCGGGCTGGGCACGCCAGCAACCCGCGCCGGAATTATCGAAACATTGCTTAAACGGGAATACGTAATCCGCGAAAAGAAAAATTTATTGCCTACTGAGAAAGGGCTGGCCGTACATGATTTGGTAAAAGATAAGCGGATTGCACAGGCAGAACTGACTGGTTTATGGGAAAAACGGCTGGAAGAAATCAGAAATGGTGCTTCGGTGCAGGAATTTAAAGCCGAAATTAAAGCTTACACACACACCATCACCAGTGAACTGCTGGAAGGCGGCAAAAGCATTTCTTTGGTTTCTGCGCCGCTGGTGCCAAAAGAAGGTGACCTAATTTGTCCAACTTGCGGCAAAGGAATTGTTCGTTTTAACGATAAAGCTGCCGGTTGCAGCGAGTACCGAGACGGATGCAAATTTGTGGTGTGGCGAACCATGGCAGAGAAAAAGCTAACCGATAATCAAATTAAACTATCGATTACCAAAGGAAAAACGGGCGTACTTAAAGGTTTTAAATCGAAAGAAGGTAACCCGTTTGATGCTGCACTGGAATTTGCAGAAGGCAGGGTGAGGTTTGTTAGGTAGGTAAATTTTACCTGATA
>JBPBQN010000205.1:0-7437 GCA_050954865.1 Janthinobacterium lividum
GTGGAAATCCATCCGCCAAACCAAACCTGATTTGCTAAAAGCCTTGCAATTAAGCAAAACCAATGCTTAAAAATACCCGTTAAAAGAAGCATCATACCAGCAATGTTAACATTTTGCCTATCTTGTTAATGTATTGTTAAAATTACGGCAGTTGTAGATAACATGCCTAAAATTTTCTAAATGTTATCCATTTTTGCTTATCCGAAAATACTTATTAGCTGATGCATACCGATAAATTTTTGCAGGGAGGTGGTAAAATGGGCGAACTGATCCGCGCAAAGGATTGGTTGCAAACCGAGCTTGGCGAACCTGGCAGTTGGCCGGAAAGTTTAAAATCTGCGTTGAGCATTTGCCTCAATTCCGGTTTTCCGATTGCCATTTACTGGGGAGCAGATTTTACGTTGTTTTATAACGATGCCTGGAGCACTATTCCGGGCGATAAACATCCCTGGGCGTTAGGGAAATCCGGAGCTACAGTTTGGCCGGAAATATGGGACGGACTGGAAGCAGAATTTGTACGCGTTTTAACAAACGCAGAATCTGTTCGCTCTGATAATGCCTTGCTGCCTATGTTTCGCTTTGGCTACCTGGAAGAATGCTATTTTGATTATACTTTATCGCCCGTTATTGCAGCAGATGGCAGCGTAGGTGGCGTTTTTAATGCCGTGATCGAAACCTCTTATCGCACAATTACAGAGCGGCGCAACCTAGTTTTGCACAACTTATTAAAGGTGCAAAACGAATCGGTTATCGCGCAAGGCATCATTCAGGAAATAAAAGTTTTGGATGAGGCAAAGCTGGATTTACCTTTTAGTTTGCTGTACAAAGCGCATCCGGAAAATCTAAACAAACCCATGCTGGTTGCTGCATCAGGCATCATCGCATCCGCATTTGCAGGTATTGATTTACTGCTTGCAGAGGTGGTGGAGAAGGGAATACCGTTTCACATCGAAAATTTAGCAGCATACACCAAAGATACTATTGCTTCTGCATGGCCCGAAGTTTGCAATGAAGCGTTGATTGTGCCCGTAAATCTGGCTGGTACGGCAATTAAAATCTGTTTGGTTGCCGGCATTTCTCCCCGCAAAAAACTCGATGCGGATTATGCCCGTTTCATCGAATCTGTTGCCCGCAGCATGAGCATTGCTGTTGTTAGAGATTATAATTTTGCTCAGGAACAGAAAAATAAACTTCGCTTGGAAGAGAGCGAAAATCGGTTTCGCAGCATGATAGACAAGGCGCCGGTTGCTATTGCTGTTTTTAGGGGAGAAAATTTGCTGATTTCTAAAGCCAACAATTTCTTGTTGCAGCTGATTGGCAGGCAGAAAGATATTATCGGCCAAAACCTGCTTGAAGCAATTCCCGAACTGGCCGGGCAGCCTATGTTTAAAATTTTAAAAGAGGTTTTTGAAACTGGTAAGGCTTATTTTGATTACAACATGCCCGTTAATCTGCAGCGAAACGGTAAGGCAAAGCAGGCTTATTTTGATTTTTCTTTTTCGCCGTTGGTGGAAGAAGGGCAGGTTACCGGTGTGCTGGAAGTTGTTACCGAAGTTACAGAACGGTTTAAAGCGCAGGAAAAATTACAGGAAAGCGAAGCGCTTTTTAGAGGAATTACAGCTGCATCGCCTACTGCTTTATGGATTACAGATGAAAATGGCAACATCACTTATGTAAACGAAACCTGGCTGCGCTGGACGGGCAAACCGCTGGAAAGTCAATTAGGCAAAGGCTGGCTTAAAGCGGTTGTTCCGGAAGATTTTGCACAAACCCATGCTTCTTTTACCGATGATTTTTTAGTGCAGCGCTATCACGAACAGGAATTTAAAATTTCGGATGCAAAAGGGCAGGAGCGTTCCTTAATTTGCACCGGCAATCCGCAGTTTGATGATCAGCAAAAATTTAAAGGTTACATTGGTGCCTGCGTGGATATCACCGAACAAAAACAATTGCAACGGCAAAAAGATGATTTTCTGGGCATCGCCAGTCACGAATTAAAAACGCCGGTAACCAGTATCAAAGCTTACGCGCAAGTGTTGGAAATGATGTTTCGGCGTGATGGCGATACCCAAAAAGCCGAAATGCTGGCTAAACTAAATAAGCAGGTAAACCGGTTAAACAGCCTGATTGGGGATTTGCTCGACGTTACCAAGCTGCATACTGGCCGGATGCAGTTTAACGAAACCGATTTCAACTTTAATCAACTGGTAGAGGAAGTGATTGAAGATGTGCAGCACACTTCGCCCAAACACCGGATAAAAAAACAGCTTAATTTTGATGAAGTTATTCGGGGAGATAAAGAACGCATCAGCCAGGTAATTACCAATTTGCTTACCAACGCCATTAAATATTCGCCGGATGCAAACGAGATTATCATCTACACAGAGCAAAAAAACGGGCGCGTACAACTAAGTGTGCAGGATTTTGGCATCGGCATAAGCCTTAATAAAAAAGACAAGGTTTTTGAGCAGTTTTACCGGGTAAGCGGCAGCAAAGAACACACTTTTCCTGGCTTGGGTTTGGGTTTATACATTTCTTCGGAGATTGTGAAACGCCTTAACGGCCGCATTTGGGTTAATTCTATTGAAGGAAAAGGCTCTACCTTCTATTTTGATCTATCCATAAAAAACTGATTATAAGTTATTTAACTTTTTTATCCTTTCTGCAAAAAACAAAACACGGTTGTTAAACTTGATAAAGAAGTTTGTAATTTTTAAAATGAGTGTTGCCGTAAAAAAAATATTGATTGCCGATGATGATCCTGGCATTGTAGATGCTGTTTCGATGATGCTGGAAATGATCGGTTACGATGTTAATTTTACTTATGATGGCGGTGTCGTGCCGGCAGAATTAGAAAAAACCCATATAGATTTGCTTTTGCTGGATATTTGGATGTCTGGCCATGATGGCCGCGATATTTGCCGCGAATTGAAAAGCAACATCAGCACCAAAAATATTCCTGTGCTGATGATTTCTGCCAGTCACGATATCAAACAATCCGCTTTGGATGCCGGCGCAGACGACTTTTTGGAAAAACCGTTTGAAATGAACACAATGATTGATAAAGTTGCCCGCTTGATCGGCTGATATTTAAAGATTCTGTATAACCTTCCTGATTTTTATACGGTAAAAGAAGCATGGCACTTCTTCATTTTTATTTCAGATAAAAATATTAAAAATAGATTTGCCGTTAAATAGCATTGATTTGTGGTTTGGAATGAATTTGATTGATGTGATGCCGATAAATTACGGTTTAAAATTGCTGTTATGCGGAGCCTTTTTGTTCTGATTCTGCTGATTGGAACGCTGTTCTCTTGTTCTGCCCAAACAGAAACGGAACTAAACCAGCTGAATGCAGAGCTGGCAAAAAAAAATAGTTACGATCAGCAAAAAGAACAGCTTATCCAAAACCTGCGGAAAAATTTACATCATACGGCTTCCTCTGATTATAAAAATGTGTTTGCTTATTGCAGCCTGCTGTATAATCAATACAAATCTTATCAGTACGATTCTGCTTTTGTTTATGCTGATAAACTAAACCAGTTAAGCAAACTGCTCAGCAACCGCAGTGAAATAGCAGATTCAAAAGTTAAATTAGGCTTCATTTTACTTTCTGCCGGTATGTTCCGCGAAACTTTTGATGTGTTAAAAGAAGTAGATGCCAAAGTGTTAAGCGATAGTTCCAAATTTGAGTATAACGCTTTGCTGGCCCGCGCCAATGAAGATATTGCTGCTTTTAACCACGATAAATATTATACACCTTATTACAAAATTCTGTCAGCCAAGTATTTAGATTCTGCAATTGCCATCAGCAAACCTGGTTCTTATGACCGTGTTTATTACGAAAACTATCGCTTATACAAAAAAGGAAACCTGCCTGCAGCCGAAACTGGCTTTGTAAATCTGTTAAAACAACCGTTAACCAGGCATCAGGTTGCCATTGTTGCATCTACATTAAGCAATATTTATTTTGCTACCAACCGCAGGCAGCAAGGCAAAAATATGCTGATAAAAGCAGTGATAAACGATATACAATCCTCTACTAAAGAGACCGTTGCATTATTCTGGCTGGCAGAAAACCTGTACAAAAGCGGCGATGTAAAAAATGCTTATCAATACATTCAGTTAGCTATGGCCGATGCCGAATTTTACGGCGCCAGACAACGGCAGGTACAAATCAGTTCGGTTTTGCCCATTGTGGCGGCACAAAATTTAAGCCTGACGGAAAAAGAAAAAACCCGTTTTCTCATCTATCTGCTTTCCACGGCTTTGCTAACCATTTTGCTGGTGCTGGTTTCTATAAAGTTGTTTAAGCAGCTGAAAGACCTCCGCATCAAAGAAAAAATTATTGCTGATAAAAATGCCGAACTGGAGATTTTCAACCATAAACTGGAAGAAGACACGCAGATTAAGGAAGAATACATCGGTTACTTTTTCGATCTGATTTCGGGATACATCCTGAAGCTGGAAAAACTGAAACGCTCTGTGGACATGAAATTATCGGTCAAAAAGTACGATGATATTCCGGCCATCATCAATTCTATTCAAATTAAAAAAGAGCGGGAAGTGCTGTTTCATACTTTTGACAAGGTTTTTATCCGGATTTTTCCCAATTTCATCACTTCTTTTAATGCACTTTTCAGGAAGGAAGACCAGATTTGGCCCAAAGAAAACGAAGTGCTGACCACCGATTTGCGTATTTTTGCTTTGATCCGATTGGGAATTTCGGATAACGAAACGATTGCCAAAATCCTGGAATATTCTGAAAAAACGATCTACGTTTATAAAATGCGTTTGAAAGCAAAATCATTGATTCATGGTGATGAGTTTGACCAGCGCATTATGGCCATCAAAGCGGTTGATCCGGACTGATGCTTCTTTTATCAACTAAAAATCAGACAAAGTCAATTAAATTTTTTCAGTTTAAATAAACGTAACTTATTGTGAAATAGAAAGATAAGTTTAACAATCCTGCTATTTTTTCTGCCGGTCAATCCAAAGTATTTCTAATGATACAGAGAACCTTTTTCTTTGTTAAAGATTGATTGTTGATCTCTTTTCACCAAAAAATTACTGGTAAAAGAAGCATCGTTATTTCAATCACTAACCAATTATTTTTTCGCGGATGAAATCTAAATTAATAACAACACTGTTTGTGCTTTTTTTATCGGGTAAAATTTTTGCCCAAATTCCTGATCTGGAACGGGTAGAACCGGCTTTCTGGTGGACCGGAATGAATAATCCGAAGCTGCAACTGCTGGTTCACGGTAAAAATATTGCAGCGCGCCAGGTTACTTTTAATTATCCGGGCGTAAAACTGCAAAAGGTTAATAAGGTTGAAAATCCGAATTATCTTTTTCTGGATCTGGAAATCACTTCAGCAGCAAAACCAGGTGCATTTACGATCAGTTTTTCTTCCGCAGGACAAAAAAATCTTCAGTTTAAATATGAAATCAAGCAACGCAATCTTGCGGCCAATCGTGCGCAAGGCGTAACCAGTAAAGATTTGATTTATCTGCTGATGCCAGACCGGTTTTCCAACGGCGACAAAAGTAACGATGTGGTTAAAACCATGCGTGAAACTTCTTTGCACCGCGATTCTATTTATTCGCGGCACGGCGGCGATATTCAAGGTGTGATGAATCATCTGGATTATCTGAAAGATTTGGGCGTTACCGCCGTTTGGATGACGCCGGAAATTGAAAACGACGAACCACACGCTTCTTATCACGGTTACGCCGTTACAGATTATTACAAAATTGATCCGCGTTTTGGCACCAATGAGCTTTACAAGGCTTATGTAGAAAAATGCCATTCGATGGGTTTAAAAGTGATTAAAGATCTGGTACACAATCATATCGGAACAGAATCCTGGCTGATCCGCGATATGCCGATGAAAGATTGGGTGCATCAATGGCCAAAATACACCAACTCTAATTTTCACGATGCAGCTGTGATGGATCCGCATGCTTCTGCTCTGGATAAAAAAGTAATGCTGGATGGCTGGTTTGATCATAGTATGGCCGATGTGAACCAGAATAATCCGTACGTGCAAAATTACCTCACCCAAAACCATATTTGGTGGATTGAATATGCCGGTTTGGATGGTTTCCGGTTAGACACTTATCCTTATAATGATGCCGAATACATGGCCGATTGGGCTAGAAAAGTTAAAGCCGAGTTTCCGCATTTTTCTATTTATGGCGAAACGCTGGTGTGGTCTGTAGTCAATCAGGCGTATTTTACACAGGGAAATACGGTGAATCGTGGTTTTGATACGCAGTTGCCAGGCATAACCGACGGACAAATAAAAGATGCCATAAACGAAGCATTGAACAAAAAAGCTGGCTGGACAGATGGCGTTGGCCATTTGTACTCCGTTCTGGCACAGGATTTTTTATATCAGGATGCTTCCCGTAACGTAATTTTTTTGGATAACCATGATATGAGTCGTTTTTTATCAGTTGTGGGCGAAGATTTTAACAAATACAAAGCCGGAATGGCCATGCTGTTAACCATGCGCGGCATTCCGCAAATGTATTATGGTGATGAAATTTTGATGAAAAACTTTTCCAATCCCGACGGTCTGGTACGTTTGGATTTTCCTGGTGGCTGGGCTGGTGATAAAGTGGATAAATTTAAAGCTTCCGGCCGTACACCAAAAGAGAACGAAGCTTTTGATTATGTACGAAAATTAGCCAATTACCGCAAAAACACAACGGCTTTGCAAACCGGCAAGCTGATGCAATACATTCCGGAAAACGGAATCTATGTGTATTTCAGATACGATCAGCAAAAAACTGTGATGATGATTTATAACAGCAACGAAAAAGCAGCTGATTTATCTACCAATCGTTTTGCAGAACGTACAAACGGTTTTACAAAAGCTTTGAACGTAATGACTGGAGAACAGCTGAATAACATTAATAACCTAAATCTTCCTGCTAAATCAGCCACCATTCTGGAATTGAAATAGTTAGAAGAAAAAACCATATCAATTACTTAAACTTTTATGAGAAAAGTTTTAGAAAAGCCGAGGCTAAGCTTCTGGCAGATTTTAAACATGAACTTTGGATTTTTAGGAATCCAGTTTGGGTTTGCTTTACAAAACGGAAATGCTTCCCGCATTTTACAAACTTTTGGTGCTGATGTAGAGCATTTGTCACTTTTTTGGCTGGCAGCGCCTTTAACCGGCATGATTGTTCAACCTATAATCGGGCATTACAGCGACAGAACCTGGAACAGATTAGGTCGGCGAAAACCTTATTTTTTAACCGGCGGATTATTGGCAGCCTTTGCTTTGATATTTCTGCCTAATGCTTCTTTTATGGCATTTATTTTACCGCCCATTTTAGTAGGAGCGGGGATGCTGATGATTATGGATGCCTCTTTTAATGTGGCAATGGAACCTTTTCGTGCTTTAATTGGTGATAAATT
>JBPBQN010000206.1:0-7305 GCA_050954865.1 Janthinobacterium lividum
GTTCGGTTTCTGCGGAGAAAGGTTTTACCGTGTATTTAATTTCGTTGATATGATTGTAAACCGAAAGTGGAATTTTTACATCAACTTTCGGTGTTACAATTTTGGTTTTGATCCATTGCAGATCACCTTTCGCCCAAACATAAACCAATCCGAGAATCAAAATTCCCATAAAAACAAACATTTCAATCAGACTAAACCAACCCCAGCGTTCGTCCTGGGCAATTAATTCGTGACTGCCAAAAACAGTTGACCATGGGAAAATAAACACCATTTCTACGTCAAACAGCAAGAAAATCAACGCAATAACATAAAACCGTGAGTTCAATTGCACCCAGGATGAACCGGTTGGTTCTTCACCGCATTCGTAAGAAGCCAGTTTTTCCGGGTTGGGTTTATTTGGGGCGATGAGCTTGTTTAAACCAAGCATTCCGCCGGTGATAACGAAACCGGAAATTAGAAAGACCAATATCTTTCCAAATTCTGATATTTGCGATTCTTGCATGGGTACAAATTTAACAAAAGACATCGATTTTGATGCGGTCATCATTGGCGGCGGTGCCTGCGGATTGATGTGTGCCGCGCAGGCCGGACTGCTTGGAAAACGGACTTTAATTCTCGAAAAAAACAGTCAGCCAGGTGCAAAAATTCTGATCAGCGGTGGTGGAAGATGTAATTATACCAACCTTAACACTTCGGCACAACAGTTTATTTCGGAGAACGCACGCTTCTGTAAATCAGCGTTTTCGCAGTTTACGGTGGAGGATACAATTAGCTTTTTTGAGGTTTACGGCGGCATTATCGGCAAAGAAAAAACGTTGGGACAACTGTTTCCGGAGAACAACAAAGCCAGCGATATTGTAAAGATGTTTGTGGATTTATGCCGAGATACCAATCAGGAAATCCGATGTAATGCGGAAGTAAAAAGTATCAATAAAAACAGTATCGGTTTTGAAATCTGTTTTTTATACGAAGGAAAAGAAGAAATCCTTCGAACCAAAAAAGTGGTAATTGCAACCGGCGGTTTGCCAATTACTAAATTAGGGGCAACAGATTTTGGGTTGAAAATTGCGCGTCAGTTTGGTTTGCAGCTTACGCAAACGGCACCGGCTTTGGTGCCGCTAACGATTACCGGAAAAGAGCAGCAATGGTACGAGCAGCTTTCGGGCAGTTCAATTTTTTGCCGGGTAAGTTGTGGCGAAATCAGTTTTGAAGAAAATATTTTGTTTACGCATTGGGGTTTGAGCGGACCTGCGATTTTGCAAATTTCATCGTACTGGAAACCTGGAATTGGAATCGAGATTGACTTGCTTCCACAGAAAAACATTTTGGAATTGATTGATGATGAACGGCAATTGAACAGCAAAAAGCACTTGATTACATTGCTTTCCAGCTTATACACCAGAAAATTTGCCGAAGCGCTGATGCTGTTTTTACCAGTAGAAAAAAATCTGGCCTCATTAAGCAAAGCTGATCTGCAAAAAACGGAGCAACTGATCCATCACTTCAAAGTAAAACCGGCCGGCGATAAAGGTTACGACAAGGCGGAAGTGATGCGCGGAGGAGTTTCAACACAAGAACTTTCCTCCAAAACTTTGGAAGCTAAAAAAGTTCCCGGGTTGTTTTTTGGCGGCGAATGTGTGGACGTTACGGGTTGGCTAGGCGGTTATAATTTTCAGTGGGCTTGGGCAAGCGGTTTTGTGATTGCGCAGGGGATTTAGTGTTGAAAAACGGTACTAAAGAAGCATTGAGATAACCCAAATGCTTCTTTTAGCAGGTAAATTTTATCCTCTCGAATTGAGCAATCCTGCCGGAACTTTTAGCTCGCCGGAAGCTGTAAGCAAACCGTTTACTTCATCCTCAATATCAGTAGCTTGCGTGTAAACATCACCGGCAATCGGGCGTTTGCGCAGTTCTTCTTTATACAAACGGATTTGTTGCGTGCGCTCGTCGTCGCTTTGTGGTCCGCCATAATCAGAGAAACCAAAACCGCCCCATTCACTTACTAAAAGCGGAACTTGTTTCCGGTAAAAAAACGGATCGCCAACTACCAAAGGATTGGCGGCAACACCATTTAATTGTCCGCCAGTTAATTGATCCAGCAATTCGCTCCAGCGATGTAAATCGGGCGTGTATAAATGCGCCGTTAGTAAATCAGATTTTAACCTGCCTTCCCGACTTATATGATGCCAGCCATCATTATCCACCACCAGAAACTGTGGCTCGGCAAGCTTCATAAAATTGTACATTTCGGTAATATATTGCTGTGTATCTGTACTGGTAGCGATGTCTTGTGCGCCCCAATCCTCGTTATATAAACTCCAGATAATAACCGATGGATGTGTGCCGATCAAAGCCAGCATTCGCAACAACTCTGCTCGGTGATTTGCGCGGCTTTTATCATTGGATGTATGCGGACTCGGAACTTCCACCCATAAAAGAAGCCCTAATTTATCAGCCAAGTTGTAAATCCGCGGGTCAACACCGGCAATATGTATTCGCACCAAATTACAGCCCAACGCTTTCATGGCGTGCATGTGCTGCTTAATTTCCTCGTAAGTTGCGCCGCCTGGCTGGTATAAAATACCGTCTAAATAAACCGCTTTATCATTCAGGTAAATGCAGCAGCCGCGCGCTTCGATTTTGCGCAAACCAAAAGTGGTTTCTATTTCGGCCACATAACCGTTTGGATCAATTAGCTGGGCCACCAAACGGTAACGCGTAGGCGATTCTGGCGACCAAAGTTTTGCATCCGGAATTTGTAAAACCACACGTTGTACTTTTTGTCCGGCTTCCAGCAAAAGTGGATATTCATCGGTCGCAATCGGTTCAGCCTGATCCGGATGTTTGTTAAAAACCTGCAGTTTGATGGTATAAGCGCCTGGATCGTGGATGCGCGTGGTTACGTTTAAGCGCACCATTTTTTCCTCCACCATACTTACCACACCCACGCGAGAACGTAAGCGATTGCGCTCTACCGATTCCAACCAGATGCTGCGCACAGCGCCAGTATAAGTTTGGTACCAGATGCCACCACGTTTATACACAGAAGATTCCTGCTTGCCACGCGTGGTATCCGCATCTTTAGTATCGGCAATGCGTACGGTTAAGCGGTTTGTTTCCTGCAAGGTAACTTCATCCAGTTCGTAAGAAAAAGACGTGTATTCTCCTACATGCACTAATTCGCCTTCAATGGTATGCAAGGGCATCCCATTTAACCAAACCTGCGTTTCATATCCGCAGGCACCAAAAGTAAGCTGAATGATGGACGGCGGGATTCCCGGACCCTTACTTTGCACCGGCTGTTTAAATTCGCGTTCATACCAAACCACAATTTTATTTTCCCAGGTTTTTTCGGTTGGATGCTCTTTGGCCATCTGTTGCTCTACGCTGCCCGGCCAGTGCGCCTTATCATCGTAAATATGATTGATTTGCCAGTTTTCCTGCAAACCACGATCTTCACGGTCGAGCGCAAACTTCCATTCGCCATCTAAAAGCGTAAAAGAATTCGGCCGGATTACCGCGCGCGGCAACGGATTGATATAATCTAACGTGTCGGTTTCTTCTTTATTAACTACGGAAGAGCCGTAGTTCGGCCTGTTCAGTTCAAAACTCATAATATAATCAGGATACTATTTTTAAGGAGATAAATTTATATGGAGAAAAGGATAGCGCAAGTTTCAGTAAGCGGTTAATATTATCGTTTTGTTAAATTTCTTAATTTAGAAGATTGCGGTTGAAAAAATGTTGCTTACAGATAAGCTGTATCAGATAATACGTATTATTTAACGATAGTTTCTGGTAAAGGTTTAGAAACGGATCAAATTTACCAAACATCACCATATCATTTCCCGTTTATCAGTTTTGGCAAAGAAAATGAATTTTACAGAAACGATGCTGTTTTTATCAACCTAAAATTTAGGTGATAAAAGAAGCATCGTTCCGGTTATAACCATTTTCAAAACCTGTTTTTTTGAAACAAGATTTATAACTTTAACCCAAATTAATCAAAATTGCTATGCAAGAATTAGAGCCTGCTGTTCAGGAAAAAATCAACCAATGGCTTAAGGGAAGCTATGACGACGCGACGAAGAAAGAGATTCAGCAACTACTGGATGATCAAAAATACACCGATTTAACGGACGCTTTTTACCGCGATCTGGAGTTTGGCACCGGCGGTTTGCGTGGCATTATGGGCGCAGGTTCTAACCGCGTAAATAAATATACGATTGGTACGGCCACGCAGGGTTTGAGTAATTATTTGAAAAAAACCTATCCACAGGAAGCGATTAAAGTGGCCATCGCGCATGATAGTCGTAACAACTCTGATTTTTTTGCTAAAACGGTTGCGGATGTTTTCTCTGCAAACGGCATTCATGTTTACTTTTTTAAAGCACTTCGCCCAACACCAGAGTTGTCTTACGCCATTCGCCAGTTGGGTTGTAAAAGTGGTGTGATGCTGACCGCTTCTCATAATCCAAAAGAATACAATGGTTACAAAGCGTATGGCGAAGATGGCGGACAGTTTGTTGCGCCTGCTGATAAAGAAGTGATGGACGAAGTTTCGGCCATTAAAACAATTGATGAAGTAAAATTTGATCGTATTGACAGCAACATTGAACTGATTGGTGAAGATATTGATGCTAATTATTTGAAAGATATTTTAAGCTTGTCGGTTTCCAAAGAAGCCATCCAGCGGCAGAAAGATTTAAAAATTGTTTACTCGCCAATTCATGGAACCGGAATTACTTTGGTACCAAAAGCGCTGGCCGAGTTTGGTTTTGAGAACGTGATTTTGGTAGATGAACAAGCTACGCCAGATGGTAATTTTCCAACTGTAGTTTATCCAACTCCCGAGGAAAAAGAAGCGCTGACTTTATCGCTCAAAAAAGCAAAAGAAACGGATGCTGATTTGGTTTTGGCAACCGATCCGGATGCTGACCGCGTAGGAATCGCTGTAAAAGACGATAAAAACGAATGGATTTTGCTAAACGGAAATCAAACCGGAAGCCTGCTACTCAATTATTTGATGACGGCCTGGGAAGAAAGCGGCAAACTAACCGGCAAAGAATATGTGGTAAAAACAGTAGTAACCACTTATCTGATCGATAAAATTGCAGCTTCCAAAAACATCAGCTGTTACAATACTTTAACTGGTTTTAAATATATCGGTCAGCTGATTACAGAACTGCTTGGTAAAGAAGTGTTTATTGGTGGTGGAGAAGAAAGTTACGGTTATTTAGTCGGCGAGTTTTCGCGTGATAAAGATGCGGTGGTTTCTGCTGCGTTTATTGCGGAAATGACTGCATTTTACAAAGATAAAGGAAGCAGTTTGTACGAAGCTTTGGTAGAAATGTACCTGAAATACGGTTTGTACAAAGAAAAACTGATTTCTATCACCAAAAAAGGAAAAAGTGGTGCCGAAGAAATCAAAGCCATGATCGAAAAATTCCGTACTACGCCGCCAACGCAATTAGGCGGATCAAAAGTTGTGGTTTTGAAAGATTATGAAAAAGGCGTGGAAACGGATTTGAACTCCAACAAAACTTCCAAACTGGATTTTCCAACATCAGATGTTTTGCAGTTTGTAACCGAAGATGGCAGCATTATTTCTGCGCGTCCATCCGGCACAGAACCAAAAATCAAGTTTTATTGTAGCGTAAACGGTCCGCTGGAAAGCAAAGAAGCTTACACCCAAACCGCACAAGCTTTAGAAGATAAAATTGATACAATCATGAAAGATCTAAATGTATAAATAGCTTGTCATGCTGAACTTGTTTCAGCATCTTACAAACAAAGTATTTTCATAAAAAGACCTGGAAATCAGTTTCCGGGTCTTTCTTATTTCCAAAAACTGTCAAAAAGTCAATATCAACATAAAGCTAACTGTTTTTAAGCCAGTAATTTACTGCTAGATAGAATTGGACAACTGCAGATGGCAAAGTATTTGAATGTTTAAAACAGGATTTCGAAGGGAAATCTTACTAACTTCTAAAATATGATTTTAAAAACAACAAAATTAATTGCTGTAATGGCAGCCATGCTCATCCTGGCTTTCTCCACTCAAACACATGCACAAACGGTTTACAAAAAGAAAGTTGCCAAAGATTCTAAAAACGTTTTCCGGATGGGTTTGGGTTTGGAAGGCGGTTATCCAACCAAAAACTTTTCCAGATTTGAACTGGGCGGAACCTTGCGTTTGCAATACGATCTGGCCAGCAACTTGTCGCTAACTTTAACGCCGGGTTATTACCATTTTTTTGACAGAAATGTTTACGGACAACCAACTGATAAAGGCACTTACTACAATACAGGTTTGAACATGATTCCGGTAAAAGCTGGTGTAAAATCTTTTTTCGCCCCAAATTTTTATATAAGTGCCGAAGCAGGAGCAGGGTTTGAACTGAACCACGCGCAGGAAACCAAACTGATTTTATCTCCGGGCATTGGTTTTGCCAGCAACAGTGGTATTGATCTGGGTTTGCGTTACGAAAACTTTAGCGGCAACCATAGCAACTATGGTATTATTGGTCTGCGCGTGGCTTACGGTTTCAAATTATAGTCGATAAAAGAAGTATTGCTAAAAAGTCCCGTTCAGGAAATTTTACTGAATGGGACTTTTTTGTGTGGTAAAAGAAGCATGTAGACAATTTAAAAATTTTGTTTCGATGATTATGATAAATTTCTATATTATTAAGCAATAATTTGTAACCTAAATAATTCAAAATACCTATATATCCCCCAAATTAATTTATAATATCTTTATTAGGCTCTTTGAAGTATTTTGATTGTTTTTAAACCCGAGATATTCATCTGTTTCTCGAATTACTTTAAAAATTGGAAATTCTTCAAGTCTTTCAATATTCAGTTGTCTTGAATCTAAAGCAGCTATAATACTTTCGTTAAAATCTTTAATATGTTTTTTAAACATGATATTAATATTTTATATATTTAAAAATTATTGTAAAGTACAATTATTGATTAATATTATAATATTAACGCACTCGTTATTAATAATCAGAAACTAATAATGCTTAAATAAAAAAAGTCCCGCTCAGTTCAAACCAAGCGAAACTTCATTTTTATACCGATAAAAACAGCATCAGCTCAACTTAGCCAGCGCTGCTGCAATGCGTTTTACGGCTTCAATTAATTTATCTTCTGCTGCAGCGTACGATAAACGGATGCAATTATCATCACCAAAAGAATCGCCGCCAACGGTTGCTACGTGCGCTTCTTCCAGCAAATAAATAGAAAGTTCAGCGGCATCAGCATAAACTTTTCCGTTGTATTGTTTGCCAAAATACG
>JBPBQN010000207.1:0-7151 GCA_050954865.1 Janthinobacterium lividum
TTCTGAAGTAGCACAATGGAAAAATGGTGATGCAGTTTGCGCTTTACTTGGCGGCGGCGGTTACGCAGAATATGCAGTTGTAGATGCCAGGCATTGTTTGCCTGTTCCAAATCAATGGAGTTTTGCAAAAGCAGCTTCGCTACCGGAAACCGTTTTTACCGTTTGGCAAAATGTTTTTGTACGTGGAAAATTGAAAAGCGGAGAAACGTTTTTGGTTCATGGTGGAAGCAGCGGAATCGGAATTACAGCGATACAATTAGCAAAAGCTTGTGGTGCAGAAGTTTATGCAACAGCAGGAAACGATGATAAATGCAAGGCTTGCGAAAATTTAGGTGCTAAAAGAAGCATCAACTATAAAAAAGAAGATTTTGAAGTTGTGTTAAAAGAGATTGGTGTTGATGTAATTTTGGATATGATTGGCGGCGATTACATCTTAAAAAACATTCGTTTGCTAAAAGCTGACGGCCGTTTAGTTTACATTAATGCGATGAAAGGCAGCAAAGCAGAAATTGATGTTACCGAAATTATGCGGAAACGATTGACGCTTACCGGTAGCACTTTGCGAAATCGGGATGCTGATTTTAAAGCGCAATTAGCAGCAGAAATAAGAGAAAATATTTGGCCAATTTTAGAAGCCGGCAAGTTTAAACCGGTGATATACAAAACTTTTAAACTGGAAGATGCTGCAGCTGCACATACACTGATGGAAAGCAGTGAACATATTGGTAAAATTATACTGGAAGTTTAAGTTTTGAAAGAAAAATAAACTTGTAATTATTTAACCGAAGTAACTTTTGTAAGTTCTTTATCCAAGTAAAAAGTTTTTGTTTTCTTTTTATTTGGATAACTTGCTTTCATTATCCAGCCAATGGGTAAGCTTTTGTAACTCGTCATAAAATCAATTAATTTATCACTTACTGTAACCAGTTGATTTGAAAGATTTTTACTGTCTTTTTTAGCCTGATCAATTTCTTCGGTAGTTTTCATTTTTGGAATTTTAGCATCGATCTTTCTGCCTTCCAATTTTAAACTATCAATTTTATGCTGAAAGTTTTTATACTGTTTTGTATCCGAATACGAACTTTTTAAAACTACTATATTTCCAAGTTTTACGTTTGTGTTGGTATTTAACTTTGTATAACCTGCAATGTAATTTTTAACTAAAATCTGTGCCTTTTGCTGATTGGATTGTGAATAAGAAGTAACAGAAATTAAAAAGAAAATAAATAATAGTAATGCTGTTTTTATCATAAAAAATTATACCTGCAAAATGCAAAAATGTTTTAATTAAATTATTATCAGCACAAATGATTTTTAAAATCTTAAGCAATTTTTATTTGATAAGCATACTTCTGGAAAGGTTTTTCAATCCACAAATAAAAAAAATAAGCCGATATAATACTAACAATAAAGCTCAGCAAAACAACCAGAATTTTAGCATACATGAAGGTAACATGAGGCACAAAAAAATTGATGGTTCCAGAACCAAAAATTGTATGTGTAAGATATAATGAGTATGAAATGCTACCTAAAAAGTTACCTAACTTGCATTGAAAGTTTGAAAAGAAATGAATAATTGCAAGTGTTGTAATTGCTATGGTTGTGATGATTAAACTATGCAAAATTAAACCAAAAATACATGATAAAAACAGTACAAGCCAAAATTCAAACAGCTTAATTTTTCCAGATTTATAACTGATGTAAATGATGCCCATCATAAATATGGGAAGCCAAACCGGTGCGTATATGGTACTTTTTAAAAACAAAGCCAAGCTAAAAACAACTATATAGCTTATCAATCTTATTACAATATTACGGTTAACCAAAAGCGGAAAAAGCAGGCTAATTAAAATATAAAATTGGAATTCAACGGCCATTGTCCAAAATACAATGATGAACCATTGTTCGCCTTTTACAAACGGTATTAAATAGCCAATATGTAAAAGTATGTTTTTAACGGAAGGAATATCATGCGGTACTTTGGATAAAAAATGATTACGAATCAATAGCAATAAAATGCCGATCAGGATTGAAAAAATATATGGAGGCTCAATCCTGACAATTCTCTTGTAAATAAATTTGCCAAACAAACGATAATTATATTTACTGTTAATTAAGGTAATTGGTATGACAACTCCTGTGATGACAAAAAAAATCTGAACACCATATTTGCCGTATGGTGCAAACTGGTAGAGATTGGTATTTTCCAGGAAATTTAACGGTAAACAAATTAAATGAAACAGGCAAACTACAACCGCTGCTAAACCTCTTAATGTATTGATAACCGGTATATATTTGGGTAGGTTCGTGCTTAAATTGGATCCAAGTAAATTATCTTTCATTTCTAAAATTCAATAAATAGAGTTTAAAAAGCATGTAATTTAATATGCTGAATAAGTATAAGCAGTAAAATTTAGGTTCGTAAAACATTTATAATCAGTACTTAATAGTTTAGATTATAACAATCAATTAACTTATACGAAAATTTATTTTTTTTGGTTTTCATAAATATAATATTGTTCTTGTTTTAGTATAAATGCTTTTTTGTCGGTATAAACATTAACATTTGATTATCAAAGTATTTTGTGAGATTTGAATAAAAATCAAAATTAATACAAACTATAATGAATTATTTCCTGGTGAAATCTGAACCGCATAAATACAGTTGGGAAACATTTTTAGAAGAAGGCAGAACACATTGGGATGGTGTTAGAAACTATCAGGCAAGAAATAATTTGCGCGAAATGAAAACCGGTGACTTGGTTTTATTTTATCATAGTAATGAAGGCAAATGTGTAGTTGGAATTGCTAAAATTGTAACAGAATTTTATCAGGATCCAACTACAACAGATCCAAATTGGGTAGTTGTAGATATAGAACCATTTCAAACTTTAGATAAAGTTGTAACCTTGGAACAGATCAAAGCTGATGAACAACTACAAAACATTAGTTTGGTGCGTCAGGGAAGATTATCTGTGATGCCTTTAAAAGCTGAAGAATTTGATAGGATAGTTGCACTTGGAAACGAATAATTAGTTTTTTATCCATCGCAATTTTAGATACTTCTTTTACAACCTGTAATTTGGTTGAAGGCGGTTTCGCTCTAACAAAAAAATATAATTTTGTGGGAAAAGAAGCATAATCAAGAGTTTGGGATAAATAATTTGTTACAGCTACCAACGAATTTTTATCGATAAAAGAAGCATCGTATTTTTTTATATAAAAAACCTGTTAACTTGCCCATTATTACTTAAACAACACCAATGATTTGATGAAAAAATACGCTCTTTATACAACTGTTTTTTTGCTTGCGTTCAATTTTTCGGCCAAAGCGCAAAACAAAAACATGCAAGATTTTGATCGGGACTGGACTTTTAATTTAGGTGATGTTCCTTCAGCCAAAAAACCGGAATTTAATGATGCCAGCTGGCGCAAACTCAATTTGCCGCACGATTGGAGCATTGAAGGAAAATTCAGCAAAGATAATCTGGCCACGCCAGAAGGCGGTGCATTGCCAGGCGGAATTGGCTGGTACCGAAAAACTTTCTCCTTGCCAGAATCTTCAGAAGGCAAAATTATTTCAATTGATTTTGATGGTGTTTACCAAAAAAGTCAGGTTTGGATCAACGGACATTTACTTGGAATGCGGCCAAATGGTTACATTTCTTTCCGCTATAATTTAACGCCGTACTTGTTTTATGGCAACAAAAAAAATGTTGTTGTGGTTAAGGCTGATAACTCGGTTCAGCCCAATTCGCGCTGGTATTCCGGCTCCGGAATTTATCGCAATGTTTGGCTGGTAACCACGCCAAAATTAGCGGTAAATCATTGGGGAACTTTTGTAACCACGCCAAAAGTTAGCCAGCAATCAGCCAGCATCAACATCAAAACAAACATCAGAAATTACACTGGCAAATTGCAAAATGCAACGCTGACTTCGGTGTTGTATAATGCAGATGGCAAAATTGTATTGGTGAAAACCACAACCGGCATCAACATAAAAGATACGGTAAAAGAAGTATCGCAGGATATTGTAATCAACAATCCAAACTTATGGTCGGTAGAGAAGCCGTACTTGTACAAGTTGGTATCCAAAATTACCGATGACCATTCGGTTTCGGATACTTATGAAACCAATGTTGGCATTCGATATTTTAATTTTGATGCGGATAAAGGTTTCTCCCTCAACGGAAAACCCATGAAAATTTTGGGTGTTTGCGATCATCATGATTTGGGAAGTTTGGGTGCTGCTTTAAATACGCGTGCTTTAGAACGACAACTCGAAATTTTAAAAGAAATGGGTGTAAACGGTATCCGTACTTCGCACAATCCGCCAGCTCCGCAACTATTGGATTTATGCGATAAAATGGGTTTCATCGTGATGGATGAAGCTTTTGATTGCTGGGAAAAAGGAAAAGCAGAATACGATTACCATTTATTTTTTAAACAATGGCACAAGCAGGATTTAGAAGATCAGATTTTACGTGATCGAAACCATCCAAGTGTAATGATCTGGAGTATCGGAAATGAGATACCGCAACAAAGCGATACAAGTGCCTATCGTATTGCGCCGGAACTTGCTGGTATTGTACATAGTTTAGATACCAGTCGCCCAATAACTACTGCAAATGACCGGCCGGATACCACAAACAAGATTATCAAATCAGGTGCTATAGATTTGATTGGTTACAACTATCACGAGTTTTCTTACGCAGGATTTCATGATCGTTATCCGGGCAAAAAGTTTATTGCTACAGAAACAACATCAGGATTAGAAACCCGTGGATTTTATGATATGCCGTCTGACAGTATCCGCCGCTGGCCAAATAACAAGGAAATGGAGAATGGAAAAGGCAAAATGGATCCGGAATATCGCGTTTCCGCTTATGATAATGTGGCACCACCCTGGGGTTCAACACATGAAATGACCTGGAAAATCATGAAAAAATATGATTTTCTTTCCGGCATGTTTGTTTGGACGGGTTTTGATTATCTGGGAGAACCAACACCATACAGTTGGCCTGCACGCAGTTCTTATTTTGGTATTATTGATTTGGCCGGTTTCCCGAAAGATATTTATTACATGTATCAAAGTGAGTGGACAGACAAAACCGTATTGCACATTTTACCGCACTGGAACTGGGAAGCTGGAAAAACAGTAGATGTTTGGGCATTTTACAACCACGCAGACGAAGTAGAACTGTTTTTAAACGGCAAATCTCTCGGTACTAAAAAGAAAAACGGAGATGATTTGCACGTAATGTGGCGCCTGAAATTTCAGCCCGGAACGTTAAAAGCTGTTTCCCGAAAAGATGGAAAAGTGGTGCTGACCAGCGAAATTAAAACTGCTGGAAAACCTGCAAAAATTCAGTTAACAGCAGATCGTTCCAATATTAAAGCTGATGGAAAAGATTTGTCTTTCATCACCGTAAAAATCCTGGATGCAGCCGGAAATGTTGTTCCTGATGCCGAAAATTTAGTTAATTTTAAAGTTAACGGCGAAGCTTTTATTGCCGGTGTTGATAATGGCGATCCGGTGACCCATGATTCATTCAAGGTAAATTACCGTAAAGCTTTTCACGGTTTGGCTTTGGCTATTGTTCAGGCAAAGGAAAAAGCTGGCAAAGTTAGTTTTACAGCTTCTGCGGATGGTTTGCAAAGTGCAACTGTTAATTTGCAGTTGGTAAAATAGGTTTTAGGTTGAAGTTTGAAAAGCAGGAAGCGATTGTTTCCTGCTTTTTTTGTGCATAAACTTTTAACTCCTCGGATGATACTGAATAATCGTTTCCCGCAAATATTCACGGTCCAGATGCGTGTAAATTTCGGTTGTGGTGATGCTTTCGTGGCCAAGCATATCCTGCACGGCGCGTAAATCGGCTCCGCCTTCAATTAAATGTGTGGCAAAAGAATGCCGAAAAGTATGCGGACTAATGCTCTTTTTAAGACCTATTTTTTCGGCCAAAGCTTTGATAATCATAAAAACCATCACACGGGAAAGCATGGCACCGCGCTTACTTAAAAAAACGTAATCTTCCTGTCCTTTTTTAATGTCGAGATGCACGCGGACTTCCTGCAAATAAATTTTCAGCATTTTTTGGGCCTGCTCGCCAATAGGCACCAAACGTTCTTTGCTGCCTTTACCCAAAATCTTCACAAAATCATCTTCTAAATAAAGGTTGGAAATTTTCAGCGTAATCAGTTCTGTTACGCGCAAACCGCAGCTGTACAATACTTCCAGCATGGTTTTGTTGCGGATGCCGTCGGGTTTGGATAGATCAATGGCTGCAATCAGCATATCAATATCGATAATACTCAGTGTATCAGGCAGTTTTCGGCTGAGGCGTGGAGCTTCAACCTGTTCTGAGGGATCATGCGAAAGCAGGTTTTCCATCAGCAAAAACTTATAAAAAGCTTTGATGCCAGATAAAATACGTGCTTGCGAAGCCGGCGTCATGCCCAGTTCGTTTACCCAGCTGATGAACGCTTTCAGATCCGGTGTAGTAATGGTTTCTGGTTTGCGCTGCGGAACCAAGGAAACGGCAAACTGCTGCAACTTGTCCATATCCTGCAAATAAGCATCAATAGAATTGGAAGCCAGAAACTTTTCCAGCTTTAAATACGAACGAAAACCGTTGATGGTAGAAGGCCAGTCCAAAATTTTATAAGATTATTTTTATGTTTGGGTGATGAAGATACAAATTATCAACGGACCAAACCTAAACCTGCTGGGCACGCGCGAACCATCGGTTTACGGCAATACTTCTTTTACCGACTATTTTTTGGTGTTGCAAAAACAGTATCCGCAAATCCAATTCAGCTATTTTCAAAGTAATAAAGAAGGCGAACTGATTGATAAAATTCAGGAAGTTGGTTTTGATTTCGACGGAATCATTTTAAACGCCGGCGGTTACACGCATACTTCCATTGCCATTGCAGATGCGATTGCTGCCATAAAAACGCCTGTGGTAGAAGTGCATATTTCCAACGTGCACAAACGTGAAAGTTTCCGGCATCATTCCTATTTATCAGCCAATTGCAAAGGCGTGATTTTAGGTTTTGGTTTGGATAGTTACCGGCTGGCTGTAGAGAGTTTTTTGGGTTGAAAGGAATAGAATTACAATATCACTTCTTATCTAATGTTTGAATAAATT
>JBPBQN010000208.1:0-6956 GCA_050954865.1 Janthinobacterium lividum
AAGTCTGTTGAACTGTTAAAAAACTGCGGATTATCTTTCGAAAATTATAAAAGTTCGTTGATCTCTCCTGTTTCTAATTTTCCGCTGGAAATTTTGTTTTTGCGGGATGATGACATTCCGGAATATGTACAGGATGGCATTGCCGATTTAGGAATTGTTGGCGAAAACGTGATCATGGAAACCGAAGTGAACGTAAGTTATTTACAACGTTTAGGTTTCGGAAAATGTACGCTAAAAATAGCATTGCCCAACAACAGCGAAATAGAAAATCTGAGCCAGCTGCAAGGCAAATCCATCGCAACTTCTTATCCGGTTATTTTAGATAAATTCCTGAAAGATAATAACATACAGGCAGATATCCGTACTATTTCCGGCTCGGTAGAAATTAGTCCGGGTTTGGGTTTGAGTGATGCCATTTTTGATATTGTTTCCACCGGCGGAACTTTAAAAAGCAATGGATTAAAACCCTTTGCTGATGTGATTTCTTCGGAAGCGGTGTTGATCGGTAGAAAAGGTGAAGAAAACAACGAGCATGTACAGGAACTAATTCAGCGCATTCAGTCCGTTTTGCGCGCGAAAGAAACCAAATACGTAGTGCTCAATGTTCCGCAGGAACGTTTGCCTGATATTTTGCAGCTATTGCCCGGTGTAAAAAGTCCGAGCGTACTTCCGTTGGCAGAAAGTGGCTGGTCGGCAGTGCATACCGTTATTCCGGAACGTGATTTCTGGAACAAAATCAGTGAATTGAAAGCCGCCGGTGCACAGGGAATTGTGGTGATGCCGATTGAAAAAATCATCTTGTAATACTGTTTTTAGCAGGTAAAAATTGGTAAAAGATGTTGAAAGTTTATAACTACAGCGAACTGAGCGAAGCAGAAATTAAGCAATTAACGCTCCGAAATACAGATTCAGGAAATGAAATCCGCGAAACGGTGGAAAATATCCTGCAAAATGTAAAACAAAACGGCGATCAGGCTTTACACGATTATGCTTTGCAATTTGACAAAGTAAATTTAGATGCGCTTTTTACAGATGAAAAAGAAATAGCCGAATTAGCCGAACAGGTTTCCGACGAGCAAAAAGAGGCGATAAAAACAGCATACCAAAACATTTATAAATTCCATCAAACCCAATATCATACCGAAGAAAAAATAGAAACAATGCCCGGCGTAACCTGCTGGCGCGAATTGCGGCCGATTGAAAAAGTTGGTTTGTATATTCCTGGCGGCACGGCGGTTTTGCCAAGCACATTTTTGATGTTAGGCATTCCGGCAAAAATTGCGGGTTGCAAGGAAATTGTGGTTTGTTCTCCGCCGCAAAAAGACGGAAAAATTAATCCGTTTATTGCTTACGTTGCACAAATTTTAGGCATCAAAAAGGTATTCTTAGTTGGCGGTGCACAAGCAATCGCAGCAATGGCTTACGGAACGGAAAGCATTCTGAAAGTGGATAAAATTTTCGGTCCTGGAAACCAATATGTTACCAAAGCCAAAACGATTATTCAATCCACAACAGTTACGGCAATTGATATGCCGGCCGGACCATCAGAAGTTTTGATTATTGCTGATGAAAGCGCCAATCCGGTTTTTGTGGCTGCGGATTTACTGGCGCAGGCCGAACATGGTGTTGATAGTCAGTCCGTTTTGGTTTCTACTTCTCAAAAACTGATTGAAGAAACGTTGGCTGAACTGGAAAAACAATTACCCGTTTTGCCAAGAGCAGAAATCACCCGAAAAGCAATTAACCATTCGTATGCTGTTTTTACCGATGCTTTTTCGGAAGCAATGGATTTCAGCAATCAATATGCGCCGGAACATTTGATCCTGGCAACTGATAACTGGCAACCGTTAACCGAAAAAATTATCAACGCCGGTTCTGTTTTCCTTGGAAATCTAACGCCGGAAAGTGCAGGCGATTACGCTTCCGGAACCAATCATACTTTGCCAACCAGCGCTTATGCTCGTGCATATTCGGGTGTTTCCGTTGATTCTTTTGTGAAAAAAATCACGTTTCAGCATTTATCTCCGGAAGGAATTAAAAATATAGGCCGAACGGTAGAAATTTTAGCAGAACTGGAAGGATTGCAGGCGCATAAGAACGCGGTAACGGTGCGGATGAAGCATTAATTTTTCGTTGTCATGCAGAACTTGTTTCGGCATCTCATCAGAAAGATTTATTTTGATACAGGAGATATCCTGAAACAAGTTCAGGATGACAAAGCGTTGTCCTTTCAAAAACATAAAACCATGAGTTTCGATCTTCAAAATCTCCTACGGGAAAATATAAAAAACCTTACGCCTTATTCTTCTGCGCGCGATGAATTTCAGGGTGAAGCCAGCGTTTTTTTGGATGCCAACGAAAACGCTTATGGTTCTCCTTTAGAAGAAAATTACAACCGTTATCCTGATCCGCTTCAACTGTCTGTAAAACAGAAAATTACATCGATAAAAGGAGTACCGCCGCGCAATATTTTTTTGGGAAACGGCAGTGATGAAGCGATTGATATTTTGTTCAGAAGCTTCTGCCGGCCGGGAATAGGCAATGTTATTCTTGTTCCGCCAACTTATGGCATGTATCAGGTTTCAGCCAATATCAATGATATTTTGGTGCAAAATATTCCTTTAACTACTGAATATCAGCTAAATCTGGAAGGAATTGCGGAAGCCATCAACCCAAATACCAAACTGATTTTTGTGTGTTCGCCCAATAATCCAACCGGAAATTCGATTAAACGGGAAGATGTGGAAACGTTGCTGGCAAATTTCGAGGGAATTGTGGTTGTTGATGAAGCGTATATCAATTATAGTCGCCAGAAAAGTTTTATCCAGGAACTGACTGAATACGGCAACTTAGTGGTTTTGCAAACGTTGTCAAAAGCCTGGGGATTAGCAGGTTTACGTATCGGAATGGCGTTTGCTTCCGAAGAAATTATCGAAATTTTTAACCGCGTAAAACCGCCGTACAACATTAATGAAGCTTCGCAACAGCTGGCTTTGCAGGCATTGGAAAATGTGGAACAGGTAAACGGTTGGATCAAAGAAACGCTTGCCGAGCGTGATAAACTGGTTTTGGGATTGAAAAACCTGAACTTTGTGCTGGATATTTTCCCGTCCGACGCCAATTTTATACTGGTAAAAACAGTATCGCCACGCGAGATTTATCAGTTTCTGGTAGAACGCGGCATCATCGTTCGGGATCGGTCTAAGGTTGAATTGTGCGAAGGTTGCCTGCGGATTACGGTTGGAACGCCAGCCGAAAACAACCAGTTATTAACCGTTTTAGAAGGATTTTAAATGAAAAAAATATTATTTATTGACCGCGACGGCACGCTGATTACCGAGCCGGCAGATGAACAGATTGATTCTTTCGACAAGCTGGAGTTTTATCCCAAAATGCTGCAATATCTGTCCAAAATTGCTAAAGGATTGGATTTTGAACTGGTTATGGTGAGCAATCAGGATGGTTTAGGAACGGCTGTTTATCCAGAAGATACTTTCTGGCCAGTTCAAAATTTCATCACTCAAACACTTAAAAATGAAGGAGTTGAGTTTTCAGACGTTGTGATCGACCGCACTTTTGCAAAAGACAATGCGCCGACCAGAAAACCCGGAACAGCTTTATTGACCAAATATTTTAATGCAGAAGAATACGATCTTAAAAATTCTTTCGTCATTGGTGATCGGTTAAATGATGTCGTTTTAGCAAAAAATCTGGGCGCAAAAGCCATTTGGATCAATAACCAAACCAATCTGGGTGGAGCAGAATTTGCCAATCAAAAGCAGGAAGAACTGGAACCGGTGATTGCTTTGGAAACCGCAGATTGGGAGAAAATTTACGAGTTTTTAAAAGTTGGTGAGCGCGAAATCGAACATCGCCGGCAAACCAAAGAAACAGATATTTTTATCAAACTAAATCTGGATGGAAAAGGTGAAGCCAAAATTTCTACCGGTTTGCATTTTTTCGATCACATGCTGGATCAGATTGCCAAACATGGCAGTATTGATCTGGAAATCAATACAAAAGGTGATTTACATATTGATGAACATCACACCATTGAAGACACCGGAATTGCTTTGGGCGAAGCTTTTTTGCAAGTTTTAGGTGATAAAAAAGGCATTGGCCGTTATGGTTTTTTGCTGCCAATGGACGATTGTTTGGCACAAGTTGCGATAGATTTCGGCGGCCGCAACTGGCTAGTTTGGGATGCTGTTTTTACCCGGGAAAAAATTGGCGAAATGCCAACGGAAATGTTTTATCATTTCTTTAAATCGTTTTCTGATGCGGCAAAATGCAACTTAAACATCAAGGCAGAAGGTGAAAATGAACATCATAAAATTGAATCCATTTTTAAAGCTTTTGCCAAAGCGATCAAAATGGCGGTAAAACGGGACGTAAATAATATGGTTTTACCGAGTACGAAGGGAGTGCTTTAGTAAAGCTTTCAGCTAATAGCAATCAGCTGGATGCAAAGTTTTTTAATTCGTTTATCAAGAGCTGAAAGCTGATGGCTAACAGCTAAAAGCTAAAAAAATGATTGGAATTATTCAATACGGAGCCGGCAATATTTTTTCTTTAACGGCAGCACTTGATCGTTTGGGAATTGCGTATGGCATGATTTCGCAGGAAAGCGATTTTGAGCAATATGATCGTTATATTATTCCGGGCGTTGGCCATGCAGGCGCAGCGATGCAGAAACTGGAAAGTACAGGTTTGGTTCCGGCCATCCGGAAAATTACGAAACCTGTTTTGGGAATTTGTGTGGGCATGCAACTGATCACCGAATTTTCGGAAGAAGGAAATGCCGATTTGCTCAATATTGTGCCGGTAAAAACGCTTCGTTTTCATGAGGGACATGGCTTGAAAATTCCGCATACAGGCTGGAACCAGGTTCATCCGGCAGAAAATAATGATCTGTTTAAAAACATTGATTCGCAAAGTTATTTTTACTTTGTCCATTCTTATTTTATCGAACACAATAATTTATATACTTTAGCATCAACGCAATACGGCGTTCAGTTTTCGGCCGCCATTAAAAAAAATAATTTTTATGGTGTACAATTTCACCCCGAAAAATCCGGAAAAGCAGGTGAAATGCTGTTAACCAATTTTGCTCATCTTTAATGCTTAAACAAAAAATGTACATTATTCCCGCCATTGATATTCTTGATAAAAAAGTAGTGCGTTTGCGCGAAGGCGACTATAGTCAGGTAACTAATTACGACGTTACCCTGGAAGAAATGATTGAAAAATATCAGGCAAACGGCACGGATTTTATCCATATTATCGATTTAAATGGTGCCAAAGGTGATTTTTCTAATCAGGAATATCTGTTTGATATCATCCGGAAAACTAAAATGAAAATCCAGTACGGCGGCGGCGTGCGCAGTATTGATAAAGTGAAAGAGTTGATCGATGCCGGAATCTATCGTGTGATTGTAGGCACGCAAGCCATCACGAATCCTGCTTTTCTGGATGAGTTGAGTACTTCTTTTATCGGTCAAAAAAACTGTGTTGAACA
Organism: Janthinobacterium lividum; assembly: GCA_050954865.1. GTDB lineage: Bacteria > Bacteroidota > Bacteroidia > Sphingobacteriales > Sphingobacteriaceae > Mucilaginibacter_A. The sequence continues at coordinate 5,519 of JBPBQN010000208.1, forward strand.
CGTGGTTATTGCCATTGATGTTTTGGATGAAGTGATTAAATATTCCGGCTGGATGGAAAGTTCGCCGGTGAAACTGATGGATTACATAGACCGTTGTCTGCATCTGGGTTTTTTCCGTTTCTTGTGTACAGATATCAATAAAGACGGGAAATTGGGTGGTGCCGCTGTAGAACTTTATAGTAAACTACTGGATCATTCGCCTTTTATTAAACTGATTGCTTCCGGTGGCGTAAGTTCTATGGAGGATATTGAAGCTTTAAGTGAGATCAGCGTAGAATCTTGCGTGGTTGGCAAAGCGATTTACGAAAACCGGATTTCGGTTGAGGAGATTCAGGGTTGGAATTTGAGGGCGATGGAGACACTATGAGTGGAGGTCTTGCAAAAAGAATCGTTCCCTGCCTCGACGTAAAAAATGGCCGCACGGTAAAAGGTGTTAATTTTGTGGACTTGCGTGATGCTGGCGATCCCGTGGAACTGGCTTGGCAATATTCACAGCAAGGCGCGGATGAATTGGTTTTCCTCGACATAACAGCAACACACGAACGCCGCAAAACGATGGTTGAACTGGTGAAAGCCGTTGCCCGGAACGTAAATATTCCGTTTACCATTGGCGGTGGCATCAACGAAATTGCTGACGCAGAACTTTTGTTAAACTCAGGTGCAGATAAAATTTCCATCAATTCGGCAGCAGTTCGTAATCCTGAATTGATCGATCAATTAGCCAAAGCTTTCGGCGTGCAGTTTGTGGTGATTGCGGTTGATACGCGTAAAGTTGGTGACCAAAATTTGGTTCATTTAAATGGCGGCCGCATTGCTACCGAACACGAAACTTTTAACTGGATAAAAGAAGCAGAGAGCCGCGGTGCCGGAGAAATTTTGTTAACCTCGATGGATCATGATGGAACAAAAGCGGGTTTTGATTGCAATTTACTAAAGCAAATAAACGATCAGATTAGCATTCCGCTGATTGCTTCCGGCGGAGCAGGCAACCAACAACATTTTGTAGATGTGTTTCAAAAAGCAGGCGTTGATGCCGCTTTGGCCGCTTCCGTTTTTCATTATGGAGAAATTTTAATTCCGGATTTGAAGAAAACTTTACGGCAAAATCATATTGAAGTCAGGATTTAATTATGGCATGCTGTTTTTACCGTACTATTTTACTCCATGGCAATTTTCATAGAAACTTCAAGGTTAATTTTGAAAGAGATGACAGAAACTGATGTTGAAAATCTTTTCAATTTAAATATTGATCCAGAAGTAATTCGTTATACCGGAGATGCTTCGTTTAATAATGTTGACGAAGCATTAAATTTTATAAAGTCTTACCGGGAAATCTATACAACTTACAAATGTGGCCGCCTGAGTGTTTTTATTAAGGAAACTGAAGAATATATTGGATGGTGCGGGTGAGTATACCTGTCAAAAACAAACCAATCTG
>JBPBQN010000209.1:0-6861 GCA_050954865.1 Janthinobacterium lividum
ACGGTTCTTCGTTCCCCCTAAACCGAACGCTTACTACTAAATTATTAGGTTTTGAAAGTCTGAATTACAACGTAGTTTATGCGTTGATGGGAAGAGGAAAAACCGAACGGATTATTGCGCAGGCTTTATCATCCATTGCGGCAACGCTGGCCAAAATGGCAATGGACCAGTGTTTGTACCTGAGTCAGAATTTTTCTTTTGTAAGTTATCCAGATCAGCTAACGACCGGTTCGAGCATTATGCCGCACAAAAAAAATCCGGATGTTTGGGAAATTATGCGCGGCAAATGCAACCGTATTCAGGCGTTGCCAAATGATGTTGCATTGATGACAACCAATTTGCCTTCCGGTTATTTTCGCGATTTGCAATTGCTGAAAGAACTCCTTTTCCCAGCTTTTACAGATTTGAAGGATTGTTTGCAGATGGCCACGTTTATGCTCGAAAATATCTCGGTAAAAGAAGCAATTCTGGAAGATGAGCGTTACAAATATTTGTTCAGCGTAGAGGAAACCAACAAATTGGTTTTAAGCGGCGTTCCTTTCCGCGAAGCGTACAAACAAATTGGAGCGGAAATCGAGCAAGCTTCTTTTAACCCGGAAAAAATGGTGAATCACACGCATGAAGGCAGCATTGGCAATTTGTGCAACGAAGAAATAACGGAATGTATGGACGAATTGCTGGAGCAGTTTCCGTTTAAAAAAGTAAACGAAGCAATTAAAAACTTGTTGAAATAACCATGAACGGACAAAACAGAAGCGATATTTATCCTGGATTGGAAGTAGATATCATCCTGAAAAAAGACCAGCGCAGCGGCAAAAAAACCAGAGGCTTTGTAAAAGATTTGCTAACGAGTGCTGCTTTTCACTCCCGCGGAATCAAAGTGCGATTGGAAGATGGACAAGTTGGCCGTGTGATTGAAATTGTGGAGGAAGATTGATCATAGTTGATAATCAATAGTTCATGGTTTTTTAAAAAAACCAATAAACAAAAAAAGCTGCTTCTTTATCAGAAGCAGCTTTTTTAACGATTAATGATTTATATCTTGGATTAGATAACTTGTACATTTACCGCGTTCAGGCCTTTTTTGCCACGCTCAACATCGTATTTCACTTTGTCGTTTTCACGGATTTGGTCGATTAAACCAGATGAGTGAACGAATACATCTTCTTCGCCAGAATTTTCTGGGATGATAAATCCGAATCCTTTTGTTTCGTTAAAAAATTTAACTGTACCTTCTTTTTGCATTGTAATTTGTATTTATAATTCTGCTAAGGTAACTATTAAATTCGGTATCCAAACATTATTTATTTTACAGTAAAAGTTACCAAATAATCGCCCCAAAGCATATCAACTTTGCCGCTTTTATTAACTGTATAAATTACTTTTTCTGCAAAAGCTGGTGCTTTTTTACCTTTAACATCTACTTTTAAAATATCCTGACCCTTAATATCTTCATATTTTGTACCCCAAATATTCCAGGTTTTATTGAAAATCAAAGTCCAGTTATTGCCATTTTTAACAGTAAAAAAAGAATACTTGCCAGCTGGAAGACTTTTTCCTTGTATCTTAACATCTTTATCAAACACAAAATCAGTAGCTTCATTAGCACCGGCACGCCAAACTTTGCCTTCCATCGGCTCCAAATCTTTGCCAATTGTACGGCCATTTACAGATGGGCGACTGTAATCAATTTCTACATTTACGCCGCTGCTAATCATGGTTTTAACCGTATCCGGCAAACTTGGACGAGGCTTTTTTTCTGTTTGCGCATTGGCAGAATAAGTGGTTAGTAAAGCACCTGCAAACAGGCACAACAATAATTTTTTCATGTTTTTTTATTTTTTTGCTGAAACGAAGATGCAGAAAATATATTTAGTAGATCAAAAAACGAAATCCCTCAGCCTGAAATTTACCTTGTAAAAGAAGTATTACAAAATTGCCCGAAATTTTTGTGCTAAAACTTATTGCTTTGTTAAATTGTTTCCTCAAAAATTAAAATCCTTTTCTTATGAAAAAAACTATTATAAAAACATCGGTGCTGGCTGCTGCACTGACGGGTTCTGCCCTGTTTTTTGCGGCAAAACCGGCTCCTCCAAAAAACAGTAAAACTGTAAAAGCTGCGGATGAAAGCGGTTTAAAGCTTCCGGCTGGTTTTTCGGCATTGATTGTGGCAGATAATCTCGGCCAGGCCAGGCACATTGCGGTTACCAGTTCCGGCGATGTTTATGTGAAACTGAACCGTCCTAAAAACGGCAAAGGCATTTTGATGCTGCACGATAAAAACGGCGATGGCAAAGCGGATGACATCACGGGTTTTGGCACTTACGGCGGCACGGGCATGGCGATTAAAAACGGTTATTTGTATGCTTCTTCGGATGAAAATGTATATCGTTACAAATTAGATAACCAGCAGCATGTAATTGATGGTGCAAAACCGGAAGAAATTGTAAAAGGTTTGCTTTCCCGCCACGAGCACGAAAGCAAATCGGTAACGCTGGATAACGCCGGAAACATTTATGTAAATGTGGGCGCTTATTCTAATTCTTGTCAGGAACATGATCGCCAGAAAGGTTCAATGGGCATGAAACCGTGCCCGATTTTAGATTCTGCCGGCGGCATCTGGCAGTTTAAAGCTGATAAACCAAACCAGACTTACGGCACAGGAACGCATTACGCCATGGGTTTGCGCAACGTGGTTGGTTTGGATTGGAATCAGCAGGATAACCAGCTTTTTGTGATGCAGCACGGCCGCGATCAGTTGCATGATATTTTCCCGGATTTGTACACCACAGAGCAATCAGCGGTTTTGCCTGCCGAATGTATGTATGCCATAAAAAAGGGCGATGATGCCGGCTGGCCATATTTGTATTATGATGAATTTCAGAAGAAAAAAATCCTGATGCCGGAATATGGCGGCGATGGCAAAAAAGAAGGAGCAGCAAAAGCCATCAGTCCGGTTATTGCGTTTCCGGGTCATTTGGCGCCAAACGGATTGCTGTTTTACACCGGAAACCAGTTTCCAGCCAAATACAAAAATGGTGCTTTCATCGCTTTTCACGGTTCCTGGAACCGCGCGCCAGAACCGCAAGCCGGTTACTTCGTGGTTTTTGTTCCGTTTGAAAATGGCAAACCAGCCAGCGATAAATGGGAAGTTTTTGCAGATAATTTTTCTGGCGGAGCAGATAAAACTAAATCCGGACGCGCAGATCATCGCCCTTGCGGATTGGCTCAAGGTCCGGACGGTTCCATTTATGTTTCTGATGATTCTAAAGGCACCATTTACAAAATCAGCTATAACAAATAATTTTTATTGATGAAAAAACTAATTCTGATACTGTTTTTATCGCCTGTTTTTGGGTCTACCATCGCTCAAATCAAGAAAAAGCCCGCGCTAAAACCGGCTGCTGCACCAGCTTTAGTTGATAAAGCTTCTGTGGCAAACGGTTTAATTGTTTTCACTCAAAACTGTGTTTCCTGTCATCAGGCTGATGGCGGCGGCGTTCAGCACATGAATCCACCGTTGATTAAAACGCCTTGGGTTTTGGGCGATCAAACACGATTAATCAAGATCGTGCTGAACGGTTTTAAAGAAGATGTAGAAATTAACGGCGATAATTATTCTAACGTAATGCCTTCATTTAACTACCTTAAAGATCAGGAAATTGCAGATGTTTTAACGTATGTGCGCAACAATTTCGGCAATAAAGCTTCAGGCGTATTGCTCAAAAAAGTTACCGCTACGCGCGCCGCAAACGGCAAATAATTTTACCCGGTAAAAGAAGCATTGCTCATTTAGTTGAATGCTTCTTTTACCGGTCATTTTTTCTTTTCTCTCCCAAATATTTCTTAAAATTTCAATTATATATTTCATTTTTACAGGATGATAAAACAACCTATCATCACCGTAAAAAACCTGGTTAAAAAATATGGCAATTTTACGGCCGTTAACCAAATCAGTTTTGAAGTTTTTGAAGGAGAAATATTTGGCTTGCTTGGCCCAAACGGCGCCGGAAAAACCACAACTTTAGAAATTTTAGAAACCCTGCGGGACAAAACTTCCGGCGAGGTTTTGGTAGATGGATTTTCGGTGGATAATGGTGCGGCCGACATTAAAAAGCGAATTGGCGTGCAACTGCAAGCGGCCGGTTACTATCCAAACCTTAATCTTACCGAATTAATCGAATTATTTTCCGGCTTATACGGCATTGATGTTTCTCCGATGGAAATGCTGGCCAAAGTTTCTCTCACGGATAAAGCAAAAGCGAGATATAAAGAGCTTTCCGGCGGACAAAAACAGCGTTTTTCCATCGCCACAACGCTCATCAATAATCCACGAATTGTGTTTTTAGATGAACCGACAACCGGTTTGGATCCGCAGGCAAGGCGCAATTTGTGGGATCTGATTCGCAACATTCGTAATGCCGGTACAACGGTTGTCATCACCACACATTATATGGATGAAGCCGAAGTTTTGTGCGATCGTGTGGCTTTTGTTGATGCCGGAAAAATTATTGGGATCGATACGCCGGATCATTTTATTGATCAACTGGTTTCTTCCGGTTTTGAACGGGAAAAGCAGGTTAAAAGTGCCAACCTGGAAGATGTTTTCATCAACCTAACCGGAAAAGAATTGCGGGAAGTTTGAGGAGAAAGCTGTTAGCAGTTAGCTATCAGCCGTCAGTTCCTGCAACTTCAACATAAATAAACTAATTATTCAAGCTGAAAGCTGATTGCTGACAGCTAAAAGCTCATCAAAATGCCTCAATCTTATAGTAATACAAAAGCTACGCTGGCCATGGCGAAAGCCAGTTTCCGGTCTATTTTGCGCAGTCCGTCATCGGTAGTTTTTACGCTGGCTTTTCCGCTTATTTTTATTTTAGTTTTTGGTTTTATTGGTGGCAGCGGAATTACGGTTGATGTTGGTGTTGCTAAAAATAACAATCAGCAAAACCCGATTTATCAGGCGCTAAAAAAAACAAAAGTTATTCATCTGGTAGAAACAGAATCTACAGAGGAAATGGAAAAAGAGCTGGAAAAAGGCCGTTTGGATGGAATTATCAGCATCCAAAATAATACAGGGAAACTGCCGGCTTACATCATCAACGTACAATACACTAAAGCTTCGCTGGAGAAAGGGAACATTTTAAAATCACTTTTAAACAATATTTTTTACCAGATTAATTTGCACACGCCAAATGCACCGCCGCCAGTTGCAGAAATCAGGGAAGCAACCGTGCAAGGCCGCGAATACAAAACGATTGATTTTATTTTGCCCGGACAATTGGGTTTTTCGCTGCTGAGCACAGGCGTTTTTGGTACAGCTTTCGTGTTTTTAAGTCTGCGGATTACGCTGGTCATCAAACGTTTTTTTGCTACACCGGTTCAGCGTTTCAGCATTGTTTTGGGTGAAGCTTTGGCGCGGATAACTTTCGCGTTAATTGGTGCGTTGATCATCATCCTGATCGGGCATTTTGCTTTTGGTTTTACGCTGATTCATGGTTTTGTAACCGTTATTAATATGCTGATTTTAGCAACTATCGGTATCATTGTTTTTATGGGATTTGGGTTTATCATTTCCGGAATCGCCAAAAACGAAACTTCTGTTCCGCCAATTGCCAACATTGTTACGTTGCCGCAATTTTTGCTTTCGGGTACATTTTTTTCCATCAGCGCTTTCCCGTCCTGGCTGCAACCTATCAGCAAAGCATTGCCGCTAACTTATTTAAATGATGCCATGCGCAAAGTAGCTTTTGAAGGTGCAGGTTTGATTGATGTTGGCCATCAGTTATTGATTCTGGCAATCTGGGGAATTTTAGTTTACGCAGTAGCCGTAAAAACTTTTAAGTGGGAATGAGAATTGATCTGACAGCAATCAGTAGTCAGTTATCAACGATGAACCATAAACTATCAGCCAGCAACCTCCTTATATTAACTTTTTGTTAAGATGCTTCTTTTACCATATAAATATTTGCAATTTGTATATTTGACGCAAAGAGTATTTGTGTAAATTATACACGAAGCCTAAAGATTAATCATTAGAAAAATTTTAAAAATGAGCTTAATAATTGACGTACATGCCCGCCAGATCCTGGATTCACGCGGAAATCCTACAATTGAAGTAGATGTTTTGACAGAAAACGGTGCAATGGGCCGTGCCGCAGTACCTTCCGGCGCTTCCACCGGTGCGCACGAAGCAGTTGAATTGCGCGACAACGACAAATCCAAATATATGGGTAAAGGTGTATTGCAAGCTGTTGCCAACGTAAATGACAAACTGGCGAAAGAACTGCAAGGCATGGACGTATTTGAGCAAAATGCGATTGATAAATTAATGATCGAGATTGATGGTACTGAAAATAAAGGAAATTTAGGCGCCAATGCAATTTTAGGTGTTTCTTTAGCGGTTGCAAAAGCTGCTGCACAGGAAAGCCGCCAGCCGCTGTACCGTTACATCGGCGGTGTAAATGCAAACACACTTCCGATCCCGATGATGAACATCGTGAACGGCGGTTCTCACTCTGATGCGCCGATTGCTTTCCAGGAATTTATGATTATGCCGGTTGGCGCACCTTCATTTTCTGAAGCTTTGCGCTGGGGATCAGAAGTATTTCATAACTTGAAAAAAATCCTGCACGATAGAGGTTTGGTTACAGCTGTGGGTGATGAAGGTGGTTTCGCACCAACTTTTGACAGCACCGAGGATGGTGTAGAAACCATTATTAAAGCGATTGAACAAGCTGGTTACAAAGCCGGGGAAGATATTTATTTAGCCTTTGATTGTGCTGCATCCGAATTTTATGTTGACGGCAAATACGATTATACCAAGTTTGAAGGTGAAAAAGGTGCAATTCGGACCAGTGC
>JBPBQN010000210.1:0-6652 GCA_050954865.1 Janthinobacterium lividum
GATCTTCGTAAGTGTTGATGAAAACTTTTTCGGGAATGCTTCTTTTAGCACAGTTTAATTTGTAAACCTGACCTTTTTCAATCAGCTCGATACCAATTTTAGCCAGTTCATTTTGCAGCGCTTTTATACGATCTGTTTCTTTGATTTTCAATGTTTCCAAGCCGGTAAAAGAAGCATCATGACCCAAAGCTGCACAAACGACGATTACGGTTTGCGCCAGATCCGGACAAGTTTTAAAATCAAAGATCTTACGGACAACCGCTTTTGGCTCTTTTTTCAGCCAAACGCCGCCATCTTTAAATTGAGAAGTAATGCCGAAGTTGGCCATCAACTCTGTAATCGTACTGTCGCCCTGCAAGCTGTAGGCCGTTAATCCCGGCAAAAAAATCTCCGATTCATCACACAAAGCTGTAATGGCATACCAGTAAGAAGCCGCGCTCCAATCCGGTTCCACATAAAGTGTTGCAGGCTGAAAAGGCTGGTTTTGAATGGAAATTACATTTCCGTTCCATTGATGCTGGATGCCGGTTTGCTGCAACATTGATAAAGTCATTTCTACATATGGCCGGGAAGTTAATTCGCCTGATATATGTAAATTTAAACCAAGCGGCAGCTGCGAGGCAATCAGCAATAAAGCAGTGATATATTGGCTGCTGATATCGCCTTTAATGGTGATTTCTGCAGTTGTCTGTTCAAATCCTCCGGTAATTTTTATCGGTGGAAAACCGTCGTTATCTTCGTAAGAAATCTCCGCACCTAGACTTCTTAAAGCATCAACCAGAACACCGATTGGCCGCTGTTTCATGCGTTCCGTTCCAGTTAAAATTACCTGATGCTGTTTTTGCAAGGTAAAAAATGCCGTTAAAAAACGCATGGCTGTACCGGCTGGGCCGATGTTGACGGTAGCTGTTAGCTCTAAGCTGTCAGCTATCAGCTCCTTTCTAGCGTCAGTTTGCTGATTGCTGAAGGCTGATTGCTGAAAGTTCCCCAAAACTTTTTGCAATGTAACCGTATCTGCTGCTTCCGACAGGTTTTCTACCTTAACTTTTCCATCACTTAAAGCCGAAATCACCAGCGCACGGTTGCATTCACTTTTAGAGCCAGTCAGTTTAATGGTCGCGTTTACTATTTTATCCGGCTTGGATAAAATCAAATTTCCGGCTTCCATTTAATCTTCTACAGCCGTAACATGATTCATGATTTCGGTTTGCTTGCGGATGGATTCGTGGTGCATCAATTCCAGCAATTTCTCAGTAAAATCACCGCTTAAATTTAATGCTTTTGCGTAGGAAGTACGTTTGTGCAAAATCTCATCCCAACGGTTAACCTGCAAAATCGTAACATTATTATCGCGTTTATAATTGCCGATTTTTTCTACAACCTGCATTCTTTCGGCCATTTTAGAAATAATCTGATCGTCGATTTTATCAATCTGGGCACGCAGTTCTGCCATTTTATCTTTTACTTCTGCATTTTTTACCTCTGGTTTTCTTTGGGTAAGATGATCCATCAAATCACTCAAAGCAGCTGGCGTTAATTGCTGTTTGGCATCGGTCCAGGCCACAGAAGGATCAATATGCGATTCGATCATCAGGCCCTGCATATCCATATCCAACGCTTTTTGAGAGATGTACGGAATCAGCTCGCGGTTACCACAAATGTGACTTGGATCATTAATAATTGGCAGTTCCGGCGCTAAAGTTTTTAAACTGATCGCCAGATCCCAGTGTGGTTCGTTACGGAAAGCGGTTTTTTCAAAAGAAGAAAATCCGCGATGGATAGCAGCCAATTTGGTAATTCCAGCCGCATTAATACGTTCTAAAGCACCAATCCACAGCGAAAGATCAGGATTCACCGGATTTTTAACCATCACCGGCACATCAACACCACGCAAAGCATCTGCAATTTCCTGCACCGTAAACGGATTTACGGTTGATCGCGCACCAACCCACAAAATATCAACACCGGCATTCAACGCTTCTTCCACGTGTTTGGCGTTGGCCACTTCTACAGCTGTTGGCAAACCAGTTTCCTCTTTGGCGCGTTTTAACCATTGCAAACCGATGCTGCCGATACCTTCAAACTCGCCGGGGCGCGTACGTGGTTTCCATATTCCGGCGCGTAAAGCAGTTACTTTGCCGGTTTTGGCCAGCAAATGTGCAGTTGCAACCAGTTGTTCTTCGGTTTCTGCGGAGCAAGGGCCGGCAATTAATAAAGGCTCGTTTTTGGGAGTGATCCAGGAACGGAGCGGTTGTATTTTTAAATCGAGTTTCATGATGATGGATTTTAAAGTGGATAATGAAATTTATGGGATAAAAGAAGTATCTAAATTTTGTCGTTTTTGCGGTATTCGCCCAGAATATTGAAGTTGTGCGTGTGCTTTAAAACCTGTTTGATCGCGGCATCATATTGTTTGGGTTCCGTCCATTCTACATCAGCATAAAACATGTATTCGCTGCGTTTGCCCAAAACCGGCATGGATTGGATTTTGCTGAGGTTTACTTCATGTTCTGCAAAAATGTTCAGCACTTTGGCTAAGGAACCAACTTCGTTTCCGGCCTGAAAACCGAGTGAAGCTTTGTTCGGATCAGCAACTACACCATTTTGCTTATCGGCCAAAATTAAAAAACGGGTGTAATTTTTTTTGTTGGATTCGATGCGTTTCTCTAAAAAATCCAATTCGTACAATTCGGCAGCCATAGCGTTTGCAATAGCCACGGTATCAGTTAGTTGCTCATCGTGCACGCGTTTGGCACAGGCTGCGGTATCACTGCTTTCGATGATTTTGATATGCGGATATTCTTCCATAAAATCCACACATTGGCGCAGCGCAATCGGGTGGGAAATAGCATATTTTACATCTTCGAACTTTACACTCGGAAAGGCCAGCAAATGCAATTGTATCCGCAGAGAAACCTCGCCAACAACCGGAAAATTGTAGTTCATCATCAGCGAGTAGTTGGGCAACAAACTTCCGGCAATGCTATTTTCTATGGCCATTACCACGTAATCTGCTTCTTTTTTGCTCAAGGCTTCAAACGTTTGCTTGAAAGAAGTACATTCTACCAGATCAATATCTTCTCCAAAAAACTTAACGGCCGCTTCCTGATGGAAAGAAGCCTTGATTCCTTGTATGGCAATGCGTGGTTTGTTCATGCTGTTTTTAAATGCAAAAAGTCCCGGCTTTCGGGCCGGGACTTTTTGATATTTTTTGATTAAAAATTTAACAAATCAGTCCCGGTTACCACTAAAGTAAAAGTAGAAGAAACCAAAAAAGAAAGTGTTGCTAATTGTCATTGTTGTGTTTGCGTTTTCAAATGTACATGGAAAAAGGAGAATGTCAAGAGAAAAGTCTAAATAGTTTGCAAATAGTTCTGTTTTTTAAGCAGATACTGTAATTTTTAATTTATGTTTTGAACAGTTTCTCTGAAAATTTAACAGCTGATCCCGCCTTAAAATGGATTCAAAGAACAAAAATTAATCGTGATTTCTACCGCCACAAATTTATAAATCAATGCTTCTTTTACCGGTATATTTTCAGTCTCTTTTCTTCAGTTCTCCGAAATTAGCTGGTGGTTTTCGGTGTTTTGTGGCTTGTTCGTAAGCGAAAGTGTATCGAATCAACGTGGCTTCATCAAACATTTTCCCCAAAAACTGAATTCCGGCCGGCAGATTATCATACGTAAAACCCATCGGAATGGTAAATGCCGGCTGGCCGGTTCGCGGTGCGATAACCTGACTGTTATCGCCTTTATAACCACTAAAATCGCCAATTTTTGCCGGTGGAAAGTTCCATGTTGGGTAGATAATTGCGCCCAGATGTTGCTCATTCATCACTTTTTCGATGGCATTTCGGAAAACAATTCGTCGCGGATCATGGTAAACATCCATCAAATCTTCCGGACTTGGTTTTTCTGCTGTCTGGTAATAATCAAAAATGGATTTTGTATAATCGGGATATTTGCCAGAAGCCAAAATTTCGTCAAAGTTTTTTACCGGCGCTTTATCACCCAGCGAAGCCAAATATGTATTGATATCTTCTTTAAAAGTAGCGCCCCAATTTTGCTGCGCCAGTTTGTAAAAATTCGGAATCTCCAAAGGATCAACAATAATGGCTCCGGCTTTTTTCAGATCAGCAACAGCTTGTTCAAACAAAGCTTTAACCTGCGGATCAATGTTGCGTTCCATCAAAATCCGCAGCACACCAATGCGTGCTCCTTTTAGCCCGTCTTTTTTGAGGTATTGCTGATAATTTGCAGGAATTTTTCCTTTGGCATTTTCAGTCAGTGGATCTTTCGGATCGTAACCGGCAACAACCTGCAAAATCCGCGTGGCATCAGCAACCGAACGCGCAATTGGTCCACCGGTATCATTCCCCAAAAATAACGGAATAATGCCCACGCGGCTGCACAAACCCAGCGTTGGCCTAAATCCAACCAAATCATTGTGTGATGACGGGCCGCGGATGGAATTTCCGGTATCCGTTCCCACGCCGGATTCGCCCAGGTTTGCTGCAACTGCCGCCGCTGTGCCACCACTGGAACCAGCTGTAGTATGCTCTAAATTATACGGATTCAGCGTTTCGCCGGCAATGCTGCTGATGGTTACTTTCGGACTAAAAGCCCACTCGGCCATGTTGGATTTTGCCAGAACGATGGCGCCTGCATCTTTCAAAAGCTTAACCATGTGCGCATCTTCATCCGGTTTAAAACCTTTAAAAAGGATGGAACCGCCCGTAGTTTGCAGTCCGGCGGTTTGGTAATTATCCTTGATAATCATCGGGATACAATGCAGCGGCCGCAATTTTTTAGTCCGTTTATACTCGGCATCCAAAGCGCGTGCTGTTTTTATCGCCTCAAAATTGGTCACCACAATGGCGTTGAGATGCGTGGATTGATCGTACGCTGCAATCCGTTTTAAATATGCTGAAACCAGGATATCGCAGTTACAAGTCCGGTTTTTAAACGCCTGGTGGATGGCTTCAATATTGGTTTCAACTACATCAAAATGTTTTGGGTTGATAATTTCTTTTTGGGCGAAGCAGCTGCTGAACAGAAAAAAGGAAATGGAAAGCAGAATAATAATTTTTAATTTCATATTTGCCATAAAATGAAAAAGCACGATCATCGAAATCGTGCTTCTTTTATCACCTAAAATTTATACCGCATCTGACAGTGAACTGAACGTAAAATCGCGGATTTTCATCGGCGGTATCAGATAACTGCGGTAAGATTCTACACTGATGCTGCGCTCTGGTTTGCCTAAAGCTTCCACATTATTCAGCATAATAATCGGACTTTCATTGAAACGGAAGTTTTTTACCGGATACATGATTTTTCCGTTTTCAATATAAAACGTACCATCACGCGTTAAGCCGGTTAAAAGCAGCGTTTGCTGATCTACCATCCGGATGTACCACAAACGCGAAACTAATATGCCGCGCTCGGTGCTTTTAATCAAATCTTCTACCGAAGCTGTGCCGCCTTCCATAATGATGTTGCTTGGGCCAGGCATCGGTTTAACACCTTTTTTCTCGGCCCAATAACGCGAATAGCTTAGGTTTTTGATGACACCTTTATCAATCCAGGTTGTTTTTTCCAGCTTTTCGCCCTCGCGATTCCATGTATTTCCAGGCAATTCTGTGTTGTATGGATCAGAGTAGATGGTTACTTTATCATCCATCAATTTCTCGCCCAAACGGGTGCCACCGCCGGGTTTGCTTAAAAAACTGCGGCCTTCATCTGCTTGGCGCGCATCAAACCGAAACATGTTTTCCAGCATGTAAGTTGCTGCAACGGGCTCTAAAATTACGGTGTATTTTCCCGGTTCAATCGCTTTGGCACCCAAAGAACGAGTGGCTTTTGTAGCAGCAATTTTGGTTGCGGTAAGCGTATCCAGCTTGCTAATATCATTAAAACCACGTGCCGCATAACCCGAAGCGGTACCTGCTGCATTTCGCGTAGTTACGGAGAAGATTACATCGGTATCTTTATCATACCCAAACAAACCTTTAGAGTTCATGAAAGCATTGAAACCGGTTGTGTTTTCGAGAAAACCTGCTGCCTGCAAATTGGCATCTTTACAAACCTGGATGCTTTTGGCCACTAAATCTGCGCGTGTATCAGGCGTCATGGCTGCTGTTGCGGGAACGTAACCAATGCCATCCGGGAAATCCTGCGGACCGGCCAGCGGCATGTGTTCCGGGTTTTCCGGAGCAAGCTGAGCCAGTTCTTCAGATCGTTTTACAACGGTTTGCAAAGATTGATCATCAAACTGATCAATGGTAGAAGTAGCCGATTTTTTGCCGAAAGTAGAAGTTACCGCCAGCCCCAGCGTGCTGATATCTCCTGCGGTAGAAACGCCGTTGCGTGCATAGCGGATGTTGCCGCCTTCCCGGCCGTTTAAGCCCACTTCGCATTCATCGGCTTTAGAGAAAGCAAGCACTTTTTTGAGGATCGTTTGCGCTTCTTCTTTAGTTAATATTGCCATGTCTATTATTTATTATTTTAGGATTTTACAGATTTGAAATGGTTTCACAGATTTAATCGTGATTTTGCGTCTGTTATAATTTCTATCGATTTTACACCCTTTCTCTTATCAATTCAGATAAGTTTTTGGTCATAAAAGAAGCATCCTATTAATTCTTAAATTC
>JBPBQN010000211.1:0-6617 GCA_050954865.1 Janthinobacterium lividum
AGGAAATTTAATCCAGAAAAATCAATACAAGCTGATTGTTTATATTTGCAGCTTGGAACTTACATTAACACAACCGGTAGCCGGCACCATGCTTCCTTTAATGGAAGAATTTTATACCATTCAGGGTGAAGGGTTTAACACCGGTAAAGCAGCGTATTTTATTCGTTTAGGTGGATGCGATGTGGGTTGCCCCTGGTGCGATGTGAAAGAAAGCTGGGATGCTGAAAAACATCCGATGACAGCAGCCGACACGATCGTGGAAAATGCCAAAAAACATCCGGCAAAAGCAGTTGTGATTACCGGCGGCGAACCGCTGATTTATAACCTGGATTACCTCACTTCTCAACTAAAAAAAGAAGGTGTCAGAACGTTTATTGAAACTTCCGGCGCGTATCCGATCTCCGGTTTTTGGGACTGGATCTGCTTGTCGCCCAAAAAATTTAAAGCACCAACGCCTTCAGTTTTGGCTGCGGCAGATGAACTAAAAGTAATCGTTTTTAACCAGTCGGATTTTAAATGGGCCGAAGAGCATGCCGCTTTGGTTTCTGCAGATTGCAAGCTGTATTTGCAGCCAGAATGGTCTAGAGCTGCTATAGTTACTCCAATGATTGTGGATTACGTGATGCAAAACCCAAAATGGGAAGTTTCGCTGCAAACGCATAAATATTTAAACATTCCGTAAAGAAATTTCTAACTTGGTTCGTATAAAGTTTTGCTATGCGATACCTTTGGATGCTTCTTTTATGCCTTAATTTTTCTGCTTTCGCCCAAAAGCAATATTCAACCAATAATAAAGAAGCTATTAAATTTTATTCGCTGGCCAACGAAAGCATTGGTTATCAGCAATATGACCAGGCACTCGAACAGCTAAAACAATCTATCGCTGCGGATGAACAGTTTGCAGAAGCACACAATCAGCTGGGCAACGTTTATCGTTACAAACACCGTTACGCAGAAGCTTTTATGGAGTTTTCACGCACCATTTCCCTCAACCCAAACTACAACCACGCCGTTTATCTGAATTTAGGTGATGTGAGCATTATGCTGGGAAAATACAGCGAAGCCAAAACTGTTTTGCAGCAATATCTGGCTTTTAACGAGGTTTTGCCGAAAGACCGAGCTTCGGCTCAAAAGCTTTTAGTTGATTGCGATTTCAGTTTGCAAGCCGTACAGCATCCAGTTGATTTTAAACCGGTTAACCTGGGAACTGCCATTAATTCTCCTGCGGATGAATATTTACCAAATGTTACTGCGGATGAAAGCACGCTGATTTTTACGCGTAAAACTGGCAACAACGAAGATTTTTATATCAGTAAAAAGCTAAATGGAAACTGGATAAACTCTACCGGTTTAAGTAACAAAATCAACACACCGGATTTTAACGAAGGCGCGCAATCGCTTACGCAAGACGGTCAGTATCTGTTTTTTACAGGTTGTAATCGTCCGGATGGCCGCGGTCGCTGCGATATATTTTTATCCCACAAAAACAGTTCCGATTGGGATAAACCGTTTAATTTGGGCGAACCGATTAATACGCCGGGCTGGGAATCGCAGCCTTCCATCAGTGCCGACGGCCGCACGTTGTATTTTGTGAGTTTGCGCAAAGGCGGGTACGGCGGATACGACATCTGGAAATCGCATTTGACAGACAAAGGCTGGTCTGAACCGGAAAATCTGGGCCCAAACATCAACACGCCTTATGATGAGCAATCGCCGTTTATTCACCCGGATGATCAAACGTTGTATTTTAATTCCAACGGCTGGCCGGGTTTGGGCGGAAAAGATTTGTTTTTAAGCAGAAAAGACAAAGACGGCAAGTGGCAGAAACCGGAAAACCTGGGTTATCCAATCAATTCCGGTGGAGATGAAAATGGCTTAACCCTCACAGCCAATGGCAGTTATGCTTTCTTTTCTTCCAATAATCTAAAAGGTGCTGGCGGTTATGATATTTACACTTTTGAGCTGCCCGAAAAGCTTCGGCCAACGGTGGTAACGTATGTAAAAGGCACGATAAAAGATGCACGCAGCAAACAGCCGATTGATGCTGATGTGCAGATTATGGATTTGAAAACCAATCAGCTGATCTTCCAGAATGTAAATGCACTGAACCAGGGACAATTTTTGGCTACGCTGCCAACCGGAAAAGATTACGGGTTAAATATTTCGCGGCCGGGCTATCTGTTTTATTCTGAAAATTTCTCGCTTACCGGACAAAAAAATGATAAGCCTTTTGTGATCGATGTGGATTTGCAGGCGATTGAAGCTGGTAAAAAATCGGTTTTGCGGAACATTTTTTTCGATACCAACAAATTTATGCTGAAACCGGAATCCAAATCAGAACTGGAAAAACTGATTGCTTTTTTAAATCTCAACCCAAAAGTAACTATTGAAATTTCGGGTTTTACGGATAATGTGGGCGATGCAAAATTAAATCAGCTGCTTTCAGAAAATCGGGCAAAAGCGGTTTATCAATATTTGCTTGCTAATAAAATTCTTCCAGCCAAACTTACTTTTAAAGGTTATGGCGCAATGCAGTTCATCGCCCCAAACACTACGGAAGAAGGCCGCAGCAGGAACAGAAGAACGGAGTTCAAGATTGTTTCTTTTTGAGAAAAGGTTTAGGTTGATACTTCTTTTATCGGTGTTTTTTTAGGATAAAAATGCTTCGATAAACTCAGCATGACAGAGTGTAAATTCTGGTACACTAAAAACAAAATTTATATCGGTAAAAGAAGCATTTGCACTAATTAGCTTTTATTGCAAATGCTTCTTTTACCGGCTTAATTTCCTAATTCCGACATAAATTTAATGCGCATCAACTGCAATTCTTCATGCGTATAATCATCAGAACCCAACTCTTTTAAAGCATCTTCCAAAGAATCCGCTTCTGCAGAACGGAAGTAATCAAACACTTCTTCCTGGCGATCTTCGTCAATCACATCATCAATATAATAACTTAAATTTAGTTTGGTGCCGGAGTTAACAATTGATTCAATTTCCCGCAAAATATCTTCATAAGATAAACCTTTAGAAGAAGCAATATCTTCCAGTGCGATATGACGATCGATATTTTGAATGATAGAAACTTTAATTGCAGATTTATTGGCAGCAGATTTAATCACGAGATCAATCGGACGATCAATATCGTTTTCTTCTACATATTTTTTGATCAGCTCAGTAAAAGAAGCACCAAATTTTGTGGCTTTACCGGAACCAACACCCGAAATCTGCTTCATTTCATCCAACGTAATCGGATAGTGCGTGCACATTTCTTCTAATGACGGATCCTGAAAAATCACAAACGGCGGCAGACTTTTTTGCTTCGCAATTTTTTTGCGTAAATCTTTCAGCATTTGTAGCAAAACTGTATCCAACACGCCCGAACCTTGCGGCGCATCGTCTTCTGCATCATCATCGGTTGCACCCATTGGCCGGTTTAAAACCCATTTCAGCTCGTACGGGTTTGTCAGATATTCTTTTCCGGCATCGGTTAACCGCAACAAACCGTAGTAATCAATGTCTTTTGCCAGGAAATTATTGAGCAAAGCCTGGCGCATCAAAGATTTCCAAAGGTTTTCGCCTTCTTCAATTCCAGAACCAAATTCGGGCAGTAAATGATGCTCGTAATTATGTATCTGCGGATTATCAACGCCCATCAAAACGCTGATGATATGAAAATCGTCAAACTTTTCGCCCAGTTTTACAACCAAGTTTAAAGCTTTTTGCAGCGGTGCTTCTACACTAAAAAATTCTTTTTGTGCGCGGCAATTATCACACATGTTGTGGCAATCTTTGGCGTCAAAGTTTTCACCAAAATAATGAAGTATTTGCTGACGGCGACAAACGGCAGATTCAGCATAATCAATCACTTCTTTTAAAATCTGTGTACCAATTTCACGCTCGGCAACGGGCTTGTCTTTCATAAACTTTTGCAGCTTATCAATGTCTTTTTCAGAATAAAAAGACAAGCAAATACCTTCACCACCATCACGGCCAGCGCGGCCGGTTTCCTGATAATAACCTTCCATGCTTTTGGGCACATCATGGTGAATGACGTAACGAACATCGGGCTTGTCAATTCCCATTCCGAAAGCAATTGTGGCCACAATTACGTCCACATCTTCCATCAAAAATTTATCCTGCGTATCGGCCCGAACTTTTGGATCCAAACCTGCATGATACGGCAAAGCTTTGATGCCATTCAGGTTCAACGCTTCGGCAACTTCTTCTACTTTTTTACGGCTGAGGCAATAAATGATGCCAGATTTTCCCTGATGCTGTTTTACAAAACGAACGATTTCTTTAATTACATTTCGTTTGGCGCGTACTTCGTAATATAAATTGGTGCGGTTAAAAGATGATTTATATAGAAGTGCATTGTTCATCTGCAGGTTTTTTTGAATATCCTGCTGCACTTTTGGCGTTGCGGTTGCGGTTAAGGCGATGATTGGAATATTTTCGCCGATGTTACTGATTACCTGACGAATTTTGCGGTATTCCGGACGGAAATCATGGCCCCACTCCGAAATACAATGCGCTTCATCTACAGAAACGAAAGAAATTTTGATTAACTGTAAAAATTCGATATTTTCCTGTTTAGTTAAAGATTCCGGCGCAACGTAAAGTAGTTTAGTTTTGCCGGAAACCACATCCTCTTTAACTTTTGCAATTTCTGTTTTGTTGAGAGAAGAATTGAGGAAGTGTGCAATGCTATCTGTTCCGCCGAAGGAACGAAGCTGATCTACCTGGTTCTTCATCAGCGCAATAAGCGGGGAAATTACGATTGCCGTTCCTTCGCTCATCAGCGCGGGCAACTGGTAGCACATGGATTTGCCGCCGCCCGTTGGCATTATTACAAACGTATCTTTATCTGCTAGTATATTTTCTATAATTATTTCCTGATCACCTTTGAAATTGTTAAAACCGAAAAAGTTTTGTAAATTATCAAACAGCGATTTCTTTGTCTCTGTCATTATCTCCTTGAATATTATTTATTTATTAACTTTCAATTTAAAACATATTAATTGAAAGAAAAATCGTATGCGAATTTAACTTTTTTGCCTGATAAAAACAGTATGCCATGAAAAACTTCTATCAGAATAAGAGGAATAATATTGTATTTTGCGTACAAAAGCCTTTTGCACAAATGATTTGTTATTAATATATTTTTCACATCTTCACATCACAATATTGATCGTAACTAAACTCATATGAATCAAAATTATTATGCCATCATTATGGCAGGAGGCATTGGCAGCCGTTTCTGGCCCATCAGCAGAACTTCTTATCCCAAACAGTTTATAGATATTTTGGGTACCGGCAAAACTTTAATCCAGCATACTTATGATCGTTTCCTGAAAATCTGTCCGAAAGAAAATATTTATGTTGTAACCAACGATATTTATATAGAACTGGTAAAAACACAATTGCCGGATATGGAATACAGCCAGATTTTGGGCGAACCTGTTATGCGCAATACCGCACCTTGTGTGGCTTACGGTTGTTTTAAAATTTTTAACGGAAACCCTGATGCCGTTGTTACCGTTGCGCCTTCTGATCATTTGATTTTGGATGAAGCCGGATTTGTAAATACTATTAATCAGGCATTATTAAGTGCAGAAAAGCACCAAAGTCTGATTACTTTGGGCATTAAACCATCACGGCCTGACACAGGTTATGGTTACATCCAATACACCGAAGAAGTTATGGATAACTCCTTTTATAAGGTAAAAACCTTTACCGAAAAACCCACGCTTGATATTGCAACATCATTTATAGAAAGCGGAGATTTTTTGTGGAACGCAGGTATCTTTGTTTGGACGGCAAAAGCAATTACCAAAGCTTTTGAACAGTATTTACCCGAAATGTACGAGATTTTTGAGGAAGCCAATTCCGTTTACAATACGGATGCTGAAAAAGCTTATGTATCACAGGTTTACCAACAATGCACCAACATTTCTATTGATTATGGCATTATGGAAAAAGCCGATAATGTTTATGTTATTCCTTCCGAATTTGGCTGGTCTGATTTAGGAACCTGGGCTTCAATTTATCAGCTGGCAGAAAAAGATGAAAACGGCAATGCTGCCATTCCTTCAGAAAAAGTGATTCTTTACGATTCTACAAACTGCATGGTCAATGTGCCGGATGAAAAGTTAGTCGTGATCCAGGGTTTAAACGATTACATTGTGGTTGAAGCCAATAATACGTTGATGATTTGCCCGAGAGATCAGGAGCAAAATGTAAAAAAAGTGGTGGCCGATGTAAAACAGAAATTCGGAACAGTGTATATTTAAGAAGGCTTTTAGCTGCCAGCTTTCAGCAATCAGCTTAAAACTAAATATAAGATTTAGGTCGATAAAAGAAGTGTGTAATGCTTCTTTTATCGACCTTTTTATTGTTTATACTGAAAATAGGAATACTTCTTTTACCACTTAATTTTTAGGCTGACAGCTAATTACTGACAGCTATTGGCTAACAGCTAACCGTTGCCTAATTGCTTCATACAAAATTACACCTGTTGAAACCGAAACGTTCAGCGATTCAATCTTCCCAAACATCGGGATTTTAGCCAGATGATCAGCAATTCGGATCAGTTCATTTCCAATTCCATCTTC
>JBPBQN010000212.1:0-6518 GCA_050954865.1 Janthinobacterium lividum
AGCACGTGCCAATTCTGCTTTTCCTGTTATTGCCCAGATGAAAGCAAGCGGTATTTTAACGTCCGCTTTAGCAGACCGTTTAACTGGCGAAGCTTATTTTTTACGCGGTGTTTTTTATTATTACTTAGCAACTAATTTTGGAGGTGTGCCATTGGAACTGAAAACAGTTACAGATAACGGTTTGCACCCGAGAAATACACAGGATGAGGTTTTTGCTTCAGTAGTTTCTGATATGCAAACGGCGGCAGGTTTATTACCATGGAAGGAAGATTACGCAGCGGCAGATTTAGGCAGGGCAACCAAAGGTGCGGCTTTAGCTTACTTAGGCGGAGCGCAAATGTGGTTAAAAAAATATGCTGATGCAGTAACCACTTACAACCAGTTAACCGGTAAATATCAATTGATGGAAAACTTCATTGATATCCACGAGTTTGCTAATCAAAACAACAAAGAGTCTGTTTTTGAGGTACAGTTCTTGGCCTATGGCGATCAAGCCTGGGGTCATGCAAATGAAACTCATTGGTTGTCTTCCTTTGGTATGCCTGAAGAGATTACAACTTTCGGTTATGATTATGCTGACAAAAAACTTTATGATTCTTTTGAAACTGGTGATACCCGCAAACTGGCAACAGTTATTGGCCCTGGAGATGTTCACCCAAGTCCGGCAATTAAAATTTCATCTTATCCAGCTGTAGTTGCAGGTTTTGCTGCTAACGATGCACGTTATATTGGTACTGATGGAAATATCATCAACACTTGCGGAACGATTGCAAAACCATGGAAAGGCGCGGACGGTGCAAGATCAGGCTATTATGGTACTAAATTCTGGAGAGATCCAAGTATTACTGGTGCTACAGGAACACCACAGGCTATTTTTAGCGGACAAAATGTAATTATGATGCGATATGCGGAAGTGTTGCTGAGTAAAGCAGAAGCACAAGCAAAAAGTGGAGATGCAGCAGGAGCATTAGCAACTGTGCAGTTGGTAAGAAACAGGGCATTTGGTAAATTAACAAACACAAGCGCAACAGTCCCAACGCCTCCTTCTGGTACCGATATTACCAATGTTATCCTAGATGAATACCGCCATGAATTAACCGGCGAAATGTCTTTATGGTTTGATTTAAGACGTTCCGGCTCTCAGGCAGCTTTCGTTTTAAGGACTTACGGAATTACTATTCCTGCAGGAAAAGATATTATGCCAATTCCACAGGCTGTACTTGCAGGCAATTCTACTTTAACACAAAACCCAAGTTATTAGTAATAATATTAAAATTATTTAAAAACCGCCTTAAAATTTTAAGGCGGTTTTTTTATTACCTGTTTAATTTTATTCAGCATATTTAAATGCTTCTTTTATCAACCTAAAATCATGATGCTTCCTGGTTTTTTAAACATTAAATTAATAATCATAAAAAACATGCATAAAAGAAGCATTACAGGTTTGTTAACCAAACACTGAATAGTTGCATTGATGATGAATATAAAATGATCAAATCAAGAAAGTATTTGTACCTGATAATTTTTTGTGTACCACTGGCATTTATATTTTCGCAGTGCTTTAACCTAAAAAAAGAACAAGACCCGCGCGGCAGTGCATTTGCCGGATCTGCATCCTGCATCAAATGCCATCAGAATTTATACAATTCTTATTTAGCTACGGCTCATTATAAAGCTTCTCAAAAGGCCTCTGTCCTTACTGTTCATGGTAGTTTTCATCCCTATTCAAATGCTTTTTTTATCGATAAAAGTTTGAAGATTGTAATGGAGAAGCACAGAAACAATCTGTTTCAGACTACTTATGCTAACGGTAAAAACATCAACAGCCAGCGTTTTGATATTGTATTTGGTGGGATTAAAGGCGAAACGTACGCTTACTGGAAAGGAGATCAGCTGTTTCAGCTTCCGTTATCTTATTTTAACCGTTTAAAAAGCTGGGGCACAAGTCCCGGATATGACGCTAACCAAGCTGATTACAGCCGTGCTATCGGCACAAGGTGTTTTGAATGCCATAGTTCTTTTATCAAAGAAAATCCGCAGCAAACAAAAAATTTGCATGGCGTGGAATCATTAGATAAATCTTCTTTGATTTTAAGTGTTGATTGTGAAAGATGCCATGGTCCGCTGGCCAATCATGTAGATTTTCATACAGCAAATCCTGAT
Source organism: Janthinobacterium lividum (assembly GCA_050954865.1). Lineage (GTDB taxonomy): Bacteria > Bacteroidota > Bacteroidia > Sphingobacteriales > Sphingobacteriaceae > Mucilaginibacter_A. The sequence continues at coordinate 2,164 of JBPBQN010000212.1, forward strand.
CAGAAAACAGCAAAATTTGTGGTTCAATATCAATCTTTATCAAGGGCACAAAAACTGGATGCCTGTGCGGTTTGCCATTCCGGCAATAAAAGTACCATGTTAAAATCTACTTTTGGTTTTAAACCAGGCAATTTGCTTGCTAATTTTAAACTGCCTGATTTTGATGAAGGTGCTGCAAATACATCAAATTTGGATGTGCATGGTGACCAAATGCAGCTATTGGCCAGTAGTAAATGTTTTGTAATGAGTAAAATGGACTGCTCCTCCTGTCATAATACGCATACAAATGAAAGAGGAAACGAAATTTTGTTTGCACAGCGTTGTATGAATTGCCATAAAACGACGGACCATAATTTTTGCAAAATGGCAGGTTCAATTACTTCGGATGCACTTCAAATGAATTGCATTAAATGCCACATGCCAGAAAAAAATTCTCGAGCTATTACGGTTCAAACTTTAGCAAAAACAGCAGCTGTTCCTTTTGCGGTAACTACACATCACATTGCTGTTTATCCGCAGGAATCAGCAAAAATAATGGCTTACCTAAAAAACGCCGGTAAAAGAAGCATCAGCCAACATTAATGATAGTTACTCAAAAAAATACATTTTAGCTAAACTTACTCTTGTAATTTTAAGGTACTGATAATATAATCAGTTACTTTTTCCCCTTGTTCTGCACCCACATTTACATTGTTGCGGTAATGGATGCTATTGGTGGATAAAATACATCATAAATAACCAGCTGTGTAAACTGGTCTTCATTTTGATGTAGGATTTCTACTTCTTTTAGGGCTGCTATTTTCGTCTTTTTACAGGCAATCAATAAAATTCCACTTAAAAACAGCAGCGTAAATAGTTTGCATAACTTCCATTGTTACTAATTCAGTTTAAGATCCCTGCGTTGTCCGCTGGTATTGGTAATAACAACGCTTGCCATATTTTTATCAATATCAATATATCTGCCTGATTGTGATAAAAAAGAAGAGCCGTAATAAAACTCCTGTTTGGCAGCTGTTCCATTTTTATATTTGATTACAGCGCTCATATCAAAAGGTAGAAGTTTGATCATTTTTAGACTATTTTTCAACTCAAACAGCTTTAAATCATCTTTATTCTGACTTGCAGCGAGTAAATATTTACCCTTACTACTCTGTAGTTTAACCAATGCTTTTCCGTTGCCGGGGATATAAATTCCGCTTTGCAGGATAGAGAGCGGTTTAAAATTTCCTTTGCCATCACCTTTTAGAAATATACCGTTCGAGGCATCATACCTACCGATAGAAACATCTGTACCATAATCATTGCCATTGATGATTACATCTAAATTGCCATCGCCATCATAATCATCTGCAACCATTCCGTTTAAAGTAGATACCTGTGCTTCTTTTAGCAGCGGAATTATGGTAAACCTGCCATTACCATCATTTCTGAAATAGCAGGAACGAAGTTCGTTTGCTGATAGTTTTAAAGCCCCTTTCCTCTGTTCGGCAGTTAAAAGATCATCCATAGTTGCGTCAGCATATAACTTGTAATTGGTGAATTTCTTCTTCATGCTGATCATCTGCTTCAGCATATCTTCCCGTCCCGGTGCCGGAAACTCCTTTTTATCACCGTTTTGATCTGGAAGATAAAGGGAAGGAATAGCTGTATAACCACCATTTTTGTCAAAATCTTTAGCTATAATATTAACCGGATATTGCTCGCTGGCCTGATAAAGTGTGTTAGTGCCAACATTGCCTACAATATAATCCATCCTGCCGGTATGCCGGAAATCACCTGCCACAATTGTATTCCACCAGCCCTTTTTATTGCTGATACCGGTTTTTGGTGTAGTGTTGACAAAGCTGCCATGTTTGTTTTTCAGGAAAGTAACTGGCATCCATTCGCCTGCTAAAACCAGGTCTGGCCAGCCATCATTATCATAATCTGTAAACAAAGCATCACAAACCAGACCAATATTTTTTAAGGCCGGAGCAACTTGACTTGTTACATCTGTAAATTTAACCTGGCCATTTTTGCTATCGTTTCTAAAAATAAAACTGGAAACCGGTTCAGGATAATTCCAGGGTTCAATCCTTCCGGAAACAAATAAATCCAGCTTGCCGTCTTTGTTATAATCTACTGCACGAATGCAAAGCTTACTGGTAAAATTTTGCGGCAACGCGTTAGCAGCTAACGTAAAATTGCCCTTTCCGTCATTCAGGTATAGTTTATCCTGGTAAACGGAGCTGTTGGGCGCATTTCTATAACCACCGCTTGCAATATACAAATCCGGTTTTCCATCACCATTGGCATCAAAAAGCAACATTCCTTCATCGTTGGCGCCGGCTGGCAGGCTGTTTTTTGCGTTGATCAAAGCGCGCTGTATAAATTTTCCTCCTATTTGCTGCAGGAAAATTTGTGCCGGGTTTTGATAATTTCCACCAATCACCAAATCATCCAAACCGTTTCCATCGACATCACCAACAGCTAAACCCGGCGTGTAATCAGAAAACTTATGAGGCAATAATTTTTGAATGTTGAAATCGACAAAATCAGATTCATTGTGTTTATAGTGAATGCCGGTAGCAGCAGTAATTTCTTTAAACAACGATTTGGTATCAATCAACGGTTGCTGCCAACTGGATGCTTCTTTTGCAGCACTAAAATCAACAGTAAGTAATTGATCAGCTTTAACATTTAACAAAATTTGTTTCCTGTTGCCCGGCCATTTAATTACTACCGAATCCAGTGTTGTCGTTTTCCCTAATCCAAAATGGGCAAAATCCTGTATACTAGATAAATAGCCGCGGTAAGGAGAGTTTTCATAAACCTGGTGCTGGCCGTGGTTGTAGTAAATATCTGCCCAGGCACCCAAGCCATTTTTGTTGTTTTTATCGCCCGAAAACTTGATTTGCAAATAGTGCGTGTTTGTTTTGTCTTTTTCGCGGGAAGTATTTTCATAAATCAAAGCTTCATCATTGATGTTATTGATCACGATATCCAGCGCGCCATCATTATTTAAATCTGCATAAGCCGCGCCGTTAGAAAAAGTTGGAACAGTTAAACCCCATTGTTTCGTTACGTCTTTAAACGTTAAATCACCATTGTTGGAAAAAGCGTAATTGTGCAGCTTAATTTCCGGTATCTGACTCAACATTTGCTTTTTTGAACTGGAAACAAAAGCTTTTTCCCGATAAGCCATAAAATCATGGTCGGAAACATCTTTGGGAAAACCATTGGTGATGATGATATCCCGGAAACCATCATTGTCAAGATCGGTTACCAACGGCGTCCAGCTCCAGTCCGTTTGCGCAATGCCGCTCATAAAACTGATTTCACTAAAAGCCGGACTTCCGATCGAATCATTTTGCCCGACTCTTGGGCCGGCATTTAATTGTAAAGTGTTTCTAACATATTGATATTGGTAGCCGTAGTAATCAAAATTCATAAAAGTTTGATAATTGCTTGCACCCAGCATCATTTTTTTTCGGAAATTATCTTCCGGGTTCATGTCTAATTCAACCACATCAGCTAGTCCGTCGTTGTTGATGTCCTGAATATCCTGACCCATCGCATTGTAAGAAGTATGTTTAAAATATTCTTTTGAACGATTGGTAAATGTGCCGTCATGGTTATTGATGTACAAAATATTGGAAGATATGAAATCGTTGGTTACATAAATATCTTTCCAACCATCACGGTTAATATCTGCAATTGTTGCAGAATGGCCGTAACCTTCAGTAGTAATACCGGCTTGTTTAGAAACATCGTGAAAGATAGGGTGTCCGGATTTTAAATTCCCATCATTACGATAAAGCCTGCCCGTACTTTTATTAGAACCATCTGTATTAACCGGCCCAAACCTGATTTCCGATTCTCCGGCCGATGCTTCATTTACCGTTAAATAAATGTCGAGGTCGCCGTCATTATCATAGTCAAAAAAATTGGCCATGGTAGATTGTATGTTGATATCCAAACCATAATCTGCGGCCATATCTTTAAAGTGCGGAATGCCGTTTTTATCTTTTCCCTGGTTGATATACAATATATTACGTCGTCTCCTTGGATCTTTATAAATCGTATTACAAACATAAATATCCATCAAGCCATCATTATTAATGTCGATAATTGACGCCCCTCTTCCCCAACGGCCAAAACCGCCAACGCCAGCTTCATCGGTAATATCTTCAAACTTAAAATCGCCTTTGTTCAGATATAATTTATTAGAAACCATGTTGCCGGTAAAATAAATATCAGGCAAACCATCGTTGTTAAAATCGCCGATACCTACACCGCCGCCATTGTAAATATTAACTAAGTCAAGCGGATTAATAGAATCGTTTTCGGTGATCAGATTGTTAAAATGAATACCA
>JBPBQN010000213.1:0-6386 GCA_050954865.1 Janthinobacterium lividum
TTAATTCAGTAATACTGTTTTTAGGGTGGTAAAAACAGTATTGACAAATATCTTTTAGCATGAATACAGCATCAAATTCAAATCCCAATAACCACAAAATATTAATTTACCAGCTGTTGGTTCGTTTGTTTGGCAATCAAAATCAAACCAACAAATATTACGGCTCGATTGAAGAAAACGGTTGCGGAAAATTCAACGATATCAACGATGCTGCTTTGCAGGAAATCCGGAAAATGAGCTTTTCGCATGTGTGGTTTACGGGCGTGATTGAACATGCAACCATGACGGATTATGCGTATTTCGGCATCAAAACCGATGATCCGGATGTGGTAAAAGGCCGCGCCGGTTCGCCGTATGCCATCAAAGATTATTATGATGTTGATCCCGATTTGGCCGTTGATGTGAAAAACCGGATGACTGAGTTTGAGGATTTGATCCGCAGAACGCACGAAAACGGACTGAAAGTGATTATAGATTTTGTGCCGAATCACGTTGCCAGAACTTATCAATCCGATGTAAAACCTGCCAAAGTAAAAGACATTGGCGAAGATGACGATAGTAATAAAGCATTTTCTCCGCAGAATGACTTTTACTATCTGCCAGGGAAAAAATTCTGGGTTCCAGGCGATGTCAATCCAGGTGGCGATGAATTTAAAAGTGTGCTGAAAGATGGTATTTTCAACGAATTTCCGGCAAAAGCAACTGGTAATGATGTGTTTTCCGAGGCACCGTCGATTAATGATTGGTACGAAACCATTAAACTAAATTATGGCGTTGATTATTTAAACGGACATCAGACTTACTTCGATCCAATTCCGCCGTTGTGGCTGAAACTGCGTGATATTTTACTTTTTTGGGCGGAGAAAGGTGTAGATGGTTTCCGTTGCGATATGGTGGAAATGGTGCCGGTTTCTTTTTGGAGTTGGATAATTAAGCAGGTAAAAGAAGCATATCCGCAACTAATTTTTATTGCGGAAGCTTATAATCCAGATGTTTACCGGCAATATATTTTTGATGGCGGGTTTGATTATTTGTATGATAAAGTTGGTTTGTACGATGCGTTGAAAAAGCTGACTTGCAACGAATATGAAGCTAACGTGTACGAAATTCGCGATCAGTGGCAGCATCAGCAAAACGGAATTACACAGCACATGCTGCGTTTTATGGAGAACCATGACGAAGTGCGCATTGCTTCTAATAACTTTGCCGCTGATGCCTGGCTGGCACTTCCAGCCATGATTCTAACGGCTACACTTGCTACCGGGCCGCTGATGATCTACAGCGGACAGGAAGTTGGCGAACCGGCAGAAGGAACTTCCGGTTTTTCTTCCAGCGACGGCCGCACTTCCATTTTTGATTATTCCGCGATGCCCGAATTTCAAAAATGGCTGAATGGCGGCAAAATGGATGGTGCCAAACTTTCTGGCAGTCAGCAAAAATTACGCGATTTTTACAGTAAGTTACTGGAAATCAGCGCAAGCCACGAAGCTGTTCAAAATGGTAATTTTTACGATTTGCTGTATCTGAATGAAAATGACCGCGGTTTTAACAATAAAATTTATCCGTTTTTACGTTATACCGATCAGGATAAGTTATTAATTATAAGCAATTTCAACAGAAACGAAGTTAATTTGCAGGTTAAATTTACAGATGAATTACTGCAACAATTTGGTTTGTTAAACATTGAAAATCATACTTTTACCGATTTGCTGAGCGGTTATAAATTTTCATCCAACAACTTGCAGCAAGGTTTAATTATAAATTTACCGGCAAGCAGCGGTGTAATTTTGAGTTTTTAAACGATGTTCAAATCCATTATATTTAACAATGCTTCTTTTATCGGCATAAAATCAACCAAAACATTATGAAAAGAACTGTAACGCTAATTGCGCTGATTTTGATTTTAGTAGCAGCAGGTTTATTATATTACCGCTACTTTTTTGTTTTTGGCGAAGGTGTAAAAGCCGGAGAACTGAATTATATTGTTAAAAAAGGTTATGTTTTTAAAACGAATGAAGGCCGGATGATTCAAACCGGAATCCGCTCAGGTACAACAGGTTCCATCTCTTCCAACGAGTTTATGTTTTCCGTTTCTGATCAGCACGTTTTTGATCAGCTTGAAAAAAACAGTGGCAAAACCGTGCAACTGCATTACAAGGAATATATCGGCGTATTACCTTGGCGCGGCATCAGTAACTTCGTGGTTGACAGCGTGTTATCTATAACCGATAATGCTTCGGTTTTGCCTGGAGTTGTTAGATAGTTGGAGAATTATTGAAGTTGATTTTTGTCGGAATCAAGTAAGCGCAAATAATCTTCTTCCGTATCAATATCGATAGCTGCTGCTTCAAACGGAACAGTTAGCAGCTGTTGTTCATATTTTTTAAATATTGAATTTGCGCCGCTTTTTCCTGAAAGCTGCTGCAAAACCGGGAACAAACTTTTATCAAAAACAGCGGGCACACCTTGCGTCCCGGCATAATTGGTAGCAGCAATCATGCTGTTTTTATCGGTATAAAATTGGTTAATCAAATGCTTTAAAAATGCCGTATCGATCAAGGGCTGATCTGATAACAAAAACAAAGCACAATCAATTTGAGCTGAATTTTTGGATTCCAGAACAGCATTTATTCCGGTTTGAATGGAAGAACCCATGCCTTCTGTCCAATTTGGATTAGGAGCGAAATGAATAGGAAAACCTTGTAATTCTGCAATCAGTTCCTGATGCAGAAAACCGGTTACCACAAATACATTTTCCGCAGAAAGTTGCGATGCTGTTTTTACAACCTTTTTTATCAGCGTTTCTTTTTGATAATGAAGCAGTTGCTTTGGTTTTCCTAAACGGGAAGAAGAACCGGCAGCCAGAATAATTATGGCAATATTGGAAGTTGAATTCTGGTTATTCAAAGCTCGGTGGAAGCAATAAAGTTACGGTTATGAATCGGGCCATCCAATTCCCGCAGAAAACCGGCTTTGGTTTGATGTTTTATAGCAAGCAGTTCTGCCATGATGGCTACAGCAATTTCTTCGGCAGTTTCTGCACCGATATTTAAGCCAACCGGACCGTATAAACGTTCATTTTCAGCTTCATTCAGTAAAAAACCTGATTTTTGCAGATCATCCAGCAAGCGATCAGTTTTTTTCTTCGGACCTAAAATCCCAATATAATTTATTGGTTTAAAGGCAACCAACTGCTTCAAAACGCCAAAATCATAATGGTAATTATGGCTCATCAAAACAGCATAACCAGCGTTGAAATTGTGATTTTGCAGATCATCCAGCTTAACAACGGTTACTGATTCTGCCTCCGGAAAACGCTGAAGAGTTGCTTGTGGCGCACGTCCGTCAATAATGCTGACTCGCCAGCCCAAACTCGCAGCCATGCGCAACAAAGGCTGCGCATCATTGCCGGCACCATAAATAGTTAAGTGCGGAGCCGGAAGGATAACTTCCAAAAAAAGTCGGGCGTTTTCTCCTTTAATACGGTAGTTTTGAGTGAGCGATTGTTTTGCATTGAAAACCTGTAAAGCATCTGTTAAAATCAGGGCATCTGCAGAATAATCATTTGATAATTTTATTTCCTGCTGATTTTTATCGGTAACCAAAAGCCGTTTTCCAGCCAGATCATGGATGCTGTTTTTAGCAGCTAAAATTGTAATCAGCACAACGGGATGATCTTGCCGGGAAGTTTTCCTTAGCAACTCCACCGGATTATTTTGATCAGTATAATCAACAGATTCCAGCAAAATATGAATTGTTCCTTCACAACCTAATTGTGCGCCGTGCTGCAAATCCTCTTCAATATCCGTACTATCGTAAATTATGGTTTCACTTTTGCCGGTCAGCATTACTTTTCTGGCACGCCGCAAAGCATCACCTTCCAAACAACCGCCGCTGATACTGCCCGTTAGCTGACCATCGTCCGTAACCAGCATACGTGCGCCCGGCCTGCGGTAAGAAGAACCTTCCACTTCGGTAACCGTTGCCAAAGCACAAGGGTTTTTGGTGCTACGGTGACGATCATAAGCGGTTAATAAACGTTGCAGTTCGGACATTTGAAGGCAAAATTTTAGTTGATAAAAGAAGCATTGTTCCGCATAAAACCAAACGGAAGAATGCTTCTTTTATAGGGTTAAATTAATTTATCAGGTGTGATTGGCAATTGCCGAACACGTTTGCCAGTAGCATGATAAATGGCATTAGCTACAGCAGCAGCAATGCCGGTGATGCCGATTTCGCCGATACCACGGGCACCAATTGGGGAAATTAAGGTATCTGGTTTGTTGATAAACTCGACTTCAAATTCTGGCATATCCGCATTAACCGGAACCAGGTAATTTGATAAATCGCGTATTACCGCGCGGCCCCGGTTTGGATCGTACTTTGTTTCTTCCATTAAAGCCATCCCGATACCAAAAATCATTCCGCCCATAATCTGGTTTTTAGCCGTTTTCAGGTTCATGATTGTACCAACATCCATCACGCCAACCACTTTTTCTACGTGAATCATACCTAAATCCGGATCAACCAAAACCTTTACAAAATGCGCTCCAAATGAATGAAAAACGTAAGGCTTGCGATCTACTTTTTCATCTGCCTGCACCGCTGTGTTGCCTTTGCTTTCATCTTCAATCTCTTTTTCAGGACTTCCTGATGATGCAGGATTAGCTTCTGTAGATTGTTTAGTAGAAACTTTTGTAATAGCAGAAGAACGCACATCATCCAATCCCTGACGTTTCAAAATATCAGTATAAAGCTCGCCAACAGTTGGTTTTGCTTTGAGATAAAGGCCGCCGTTTTGCGCCACGATATCTTCCTCTTTCATGCCGTGAAGCGGAGATTTTGCATCAGCAATAACCAGTTTAACCACTTTAGATACAGTACCTAAAGCCGCCGCTCTAACTGCTGGACCAACACTTGCCGTAACCTGTGAACCGCCGGAATTTGCACCTTTTGGATATTCACTGTCGCCAAGCTTCATGTTTATCTTTTCTATCGGCAACCCGAAAGTATCAGCTGCTTGCTGCGTCATAACGGTGTAAGTTCCAGTTCCGATATCTTGTGTTGCGCACATCACATCTACGTGGCCGTCAGCATGTAAAACTGCTTTAGCGGAAGAAGCACTTCTGTTGGCGGGATAAGTTGCTGTTGCCATACCATAACCCACCAACATTTTTCCTTCTTTCATCGAATTTGGTTTGGGGTTACGATTGCTCCAGCCAATCATTTCCGCACCTTTCTGGTAGCACTCTTTCAGGTTTTTGGATGAAAAATCTTTGTGCTTTTGTTCGTCTTTATCAGCGTAATTAATTAAACGCAGTTGTATCGGATCAATGTTGGATTGATAAGCCAGTTCATCCATTGCTACTTCCAAAGCGTACGTTCCCGGTGCTTCGCCCGGCGCACGCATAGGGCAAGGCGTAACTTTATTTAACCGAACCAAGCTGTGGCTAACATCAACATTCGGGCTGCTGTAAATCATAGAAGTTGCCACGCCGGCTGTTTCTACAAATTCATCCACAAAAGAAGTTTCTGCTGTAGTTTCGTGTTTGATGGCTGATAATTTCCCACTTTGATCAGCACCCAAACCAATTTTTTGAATGGTTTGCGAACGGCGACCAGCTGTGGTAAACATTTGCTGCCTGCTTAAAACCAGTTTTACCGGCCGGTTTACCAGCTTGGCGCACATGGCAGTAACTACTGTGTTTGGCCATGAAAATCCTTTCGAGCCAAAACCACCGCCAATGTAATAAGAAATTACACGAACTTTATCTTTCGGTACACCCAGCATCGATGCCATTAGGCTTTTTGTACCTGCAACAGATTGGGTAGAATCATAAAACATCACCGTATCGCCCTGCCAAAAAGCAGTTGTAGCGTGTGGCTCCATAGCGTTGTGGTGATACACCGGCGTACCATACGTTTGCTCTATTTTTACAGATGCTGTTTTTATAGCATCTGCTGCATTGCCACGGCTTTCCTGTGTTTCAGATCCTGTTGATGCTTTTTCTGGTTTGTAAGCTTTGGTGATGTTTTTTTCCAGATCAAAAATCGGATCCTCGGCCATGTAATCCACTTTTACCAAATGTGAAGCATGTTCTGCCTGCTCAAAAGTTTCGGCCATTACTACAGCTATCATTTGCCCGTCGTAATAAACGCGATCGTTTTGCAACGGCAACAAATCTTTTTCTGCAAACCTGCCTCCGCCCGGATCAGAACTGGATGGCGAATGCAGCTGCATACTGTTTTTATAGGTTAAAATTCCGATTACACCAGGCGATTTTTCTGCAACACTGGTATTGATATTTTTGATGCGGCCTTTGGTTACGGTACTTACCACCGCAACGCCATGCACCATATTTTTGATGTCAAATTCTGCCGAATAT
>JBPBQN010000214.1:0-6352 GCA_050954865.1 Janthinobacterium lividum
CGGCCAAAACTTCCAAGAAATTAAATGTGTCTTTGTTTAAAGATCAGGAACTTTCGATGTGGCCGGCTCCAACTTTGCAAAAAAACCGCGACGACGAATTTAGGCCAAACTTGTGGCTGGGCACCAACAACCAGTTTTACTTTTACCGCACCGGCCGCGATTTAAAAAAGATTGATGTGTGCAAAGTTGATATCCAAACCAGCAAAGTTGATTTGCTGATTCAGGAAAGATTGAATACTTATATCGAAATTACGCGTCCGGGTTTGGTAAACGATGGCAAAGAAATAATTGAATGGAGCGAGCGTGATGGCTGGGCGCATTTTTACTTGTATGATGAAAATGGAAAGCTGAAAAACCAGATTACTTCCGGCTCTTTCCATTGTGATGATATTGTAAATATTGATGCCAAAACGCGCACGTTGTATTTTACCGCTTCCGGCAGAGAAGCAAATGAAAATCCATATTACTCGCATTTGTACAGCATTAAATTGGATGGAAGCAACTTGCATTTGTTGGATGCCGGAAACTTTGATCATGCCTCAAGTTTGAATGATGATAACAAGTTTTTTGTCAATACTTTTTCTCGTGTCAATACCATTCCAAAAGCTGTTTTGTATGATTACTTGGGCCACAAAATGATGGACTTGGAGACCGCCGATCTATCCAATTTAATGGCTGCGGGTTACAAGTTTCCGGAACCGATCAAACTAAAAGCTGATGATGGCATAACCGATTTATACGGCGTAATGTACAAGCCTTATGATTTTGATGCACAAAAGAAGTATCCACTGATTGAATATGTATATCCTGGTCCGCAAACGGAAGCTGTAAACGTAGCTTTCAGCAAAAGCATGGATGCACACGAACGGCTGGCACAGTTTGGTTTTGTGGTAATTACGATTGGCAACCGCGGCGGTAATCCGGAACGATCAAAATGGTATCACAATTTTGGTTATGGCAACCTGCGCGACTATGGTTTGGCTGATAAAAAAGCCGCTGCAGAACAAATGGCCGATAAATATCCGTTCATCGATATTAACAAAGTTGGCATTACCGGCCATTCCGGCGGTGGTTTTATGAGCACGGCGGCAATGCTGGTTTATCCTGATTTTTTTAAAGTTGCGGTATCCGAATCCGGTAATCATGATAACAGCATTTACAACCGTTGGTGGAGCGAAAAACACAATGGTTTAAAAGAAACCATCACCCCAAAAGGCGATACAACTTTCCAATATTCGATTGATAAAAACCAGGATCTGGCCAAAAACTTAAAAGGCCATTTGCTGCTTTCTACCGGCGATATTGATAACAATGTTAGTCCGTCAAACACCATTCGTTTGGCAAATGCTTTAATCAAAGCCAACAAAAGATTTGATCTGGTTTTGCTACCCGGCCAGCGCCATGCTTATGGTGATATGACGGAATATTTTTTCTGGCAAAAAGGAGATTATTTTTGCAAGTATTTGCTAGGCGATTTTTCGCAACCAGTTGATATGATGGAAATGGATAGAGAGGTAGAAATGAATGGTAAAAAAACGGCATCCAACTAAATTTATACCGATAAAAGAAGCATCCAAGTTAATGCCTGATTTTTTGAATTTTAGATTACAAGTAAAACACGGGTTATAAATATTATTAAATTTATTTTTTTGTTAACAGAAACAAAGTCAATAACTTGCCGTTACACTAACAAAAAAACAAAGTGTTTATTAAATTGCTAATCTCTTTTTTAATTCAAAATCTAACTTACATTTGTACATGGCAAACATAACCGAAAAAGACATCATTGTTTATCTTAAAGAAAAGATAAAAAGTATCCAAGCTGAAGCAAAAAAATATGAAGACATGCTGAATGCGTTTAACGGCGCATCTGCTGCAACAAAACCTGCCAAACAAGGCAAAGACAGTTTGATGGAAGCTGTCTTAGAACAAGCCGAAGAAGTTTCTGCAAAAGCCCCAAAAAAGAAAGTCGAATCAAAAGCACCCAAAGCTCCAAAAACAACTACTAAAACATTGGGAATTCCGGCAGAATATACACCAGAATTAGGTTTGAGTTCTAAAATTGCATTTGCAATTAACGAAATTGGCGGCGCAGGTTTTGGTCAGGAAATTGCCACTGCAATGGCACAATATGAACCACAAAGTGATGCTGATAAACTCTTTAAACAAATTGCAAGTGTGCTGTCTAATTTAAAAGCAAAAGGTGCTTTAACCACGGTAAAAGAAGGTCGGAAAGACAAATATTCTTTAGCTAAATAAATCCAATTTTGCTGTTTTTAGGTCGATAAAAACAGCATCAGCAAAAACCCCGACTGCAATAATTGCAGTCGGGGTTTTTATATTTAATACATTAATTAAGTTAATGTTTTCAATTGCTAACAATAATTTATTTAATGCAAGCAATGCTATAACTATCTAACTTTTGCGTTGTGTTTTTTTCGGTAGATGGCACGGCTGTCACGATTTTCCTGATGTTGAATCAACTTTCTTTCTCTGCCTGTAACTCTTCCGTCTGATTTAGCAAGGCGTTTCTCAGTAGAAATATTCCGTTCATCCTGATGCAAAGTATGCGCTTCTGTGCGCGTAAGTTCTCCGTTTTTTACGCCACGGTTTATCCGTTTTTCCTGGTTGCGCTGGCGATAATTAATTACCGGTGTTTTGGTTTGTGCATCTGCTACAGCTGCAAATCCCGCAGCTGCAATAATCAGCGCAGCAATAAATACTTTTAATTTCATGATTATAATTTTTTGATATTTACTTAAGACGAAGTGTTAACAAACGAGTTTAACCACTATTTTATCTGTATTTTTTTTCAGAACAAGCAGCAAATATAACTTCCATCAATACCTGTTTTCATACTGAAGCATGTGCTCCGCTCGTTTATCTTTAATTTCAATAATTTTAGAATCAACTACGTAATACATAAACTTGAAGAGGTAGTAGGCTGCTTTCATTTTATTTAAATTAGGGTTCAATTTTAAACTGATTTTGATAGTGATATTTAATAAAATAAGGTTTCTGCGGATAAAAAATCAAGCTTTTATTGGTACCGGATTTATAAATTTAGAACAATACTTTACAATTTCAAACCTGGTTTTATCCACAAAGCTTTAACCTAAATTAATGTAAAAAGCTTAATTCGATTTACTTTTTTTAAAGATGCAATTTCAATCCAACTTCAAAATCACCGTTGGTGTAAGTTTTTAGCGGCGTATTTTCGGTGGTGTAAAACAGCATCAATTGCACGTTTTTGGTGATGTTGGCACCAAACCCAAAGGTTTCGCTTTGCGAGCTGTGGTACATGGTGTAAAAGTGCATTAGATTGGCTTTGACGTTAAAATTTACGCCTGCATCCAGCACGCTTTTATAGCCATCTACGCCGCGGTAAACCAGCTTTGGCTCGATTACAGAACCATCCAAAACATTAACCGGAAACTTGTAACTCACGGAAGCCAGATAAACGGATCGATCTACACCTAAAATAGTATTGGCACTTTTAAACAAATGATTTAAGTTTGGCAGCGCGCCTTGCACCGTCAAATTATTACTGGTGTAGGAAATGCCGAAATCGCCATCCGGATAAGTGCGGTTTTGGTTATTGTAACGATCAACCTGCACATCGCCCTGATCTCCGTTTACATCATTATAATTGATATGCTGACTGCTTACGCCGGCCGAAAGTCCGAAGTTTAACTGCTGGTTATTCGCTCCGATTTGCAGGTGATAAGCATACGTGGCCACAGCGCGCGTTTGGCGTATAAGTCCGGTTTGATCGTTGCTGATGGAAAGGCCCAAACCAACATTTTTTCCGGCATTGTAATCACCGGAAATAAACTGCGCTTTCGGGCTGCCTGGCAGCGTTGCCCATTGCTGGCGCACGGCCAAATTCAAATTCAAGCCTTCATCCAAACCTGCCATGGCCGGGTTAGACAGATACTGGTTTTGAAAGTACATCGATGCAAACGGATTGAGTTGTGCCGATGCTGTTTTTATGCCGGTAAAAACAGTAGAGAGCAAAAGTGCGTACTTCAGTATATTTTTTGAAGTTAATATTTCCATTTTTGTTGAAATTTTTTGGGCGAATTTTAATTTTTCGAATGCGCTATTATCTGTTTCTCAAAAGTGTGATGAAACCTTTCAGCGGTGTTTTTCCAACTCCAAAATCAATCACATAATAATAAGTATCTTCTGATAGCGGCGAACCCTGGAATGTACCGTCCCAGCTATTATCATAATGCTTTACATTCAGCAATCTCCGGCCGGCTTTATCAAAAATAATAATGGTACTTTCCGGATATAAATCAATGTTTTTAACCACCCAGGTATCATTTTTACCATCGCCATTTGGGGTGATTATATTGTTTGCCTGGATCATTGAATAATCATCCGTTACATTGATGGTGATGCTGGCCGTTGTACTGCAACCGGAAGCGTTGGTGGCCGTAACCTGGTAAGTAGTGTTTTGCGCCGGACGAACCTGCAGCACCGCACTGTTTAAAGAACCAACAATTCCGGAAGCATTATTCCAACTGTACGTATTGCCACCAGTAGCCGTAAGCGTTATCGTTTGGCCTTTAACTGTTTGCGTTCCTTTATCCGAAGAAATGGCAGCAACTTGTATTTCGTTGGCCGTTAAGTTGAATGTTTGGCTGAAGCTGTCCACGCCACCGTTTGCTGTTCCGCCGTTATCTTTAACGGTGATGGTAATTGCTGCCGAACCTGTGCCGGTTAAAGTGTAATTTAACGCAGCTGCACCGCCGGATACACTACTAACGCTCAGATTACTAAATAAACCTGGGTTGGTAGAACTTACACTTAGTGTTGTGGTTTGTGCTGATTCTGGTCCGGGCGTAATTCCTGTTAAATTAATTTTTTGTGCCGATGAAAAATTACAAACCAATTGAGTAGCAATAGCAGCCAAAGTTGGTGCTTCGTTTACATCACTAATTTGGATGGTAAACTGTTGATCAAAGTATAATCCGTACTGATTTGTAGCCCGAACCAAAATACTGTAACTGGCTTGCTGCTCGAAATTAAAACTTTTTGCAGCCAGGATTTTGTTGCCCTGAATGGTGAATGAATTGTTATCCGCAGAACCCATTCCGCTTAAAAAAGTATAGGTAAAAACAGCATTCGGATCTGGCGATGTTGCGATTAACGTTCCGGCTAATGTTCCGGCAGGCTGATTTTCATAAATAATATTCTGTGTAAAACTAACGCCACTAACCATAGGATTACCAACCGTTAGCGTTCCGGGCATATAGGTAAATACGTAGTTGGCCGCCGCTGCATCGCTTGCGTTAATTGGATAATTTCCTGCTGGCGAATTGATGTTTGCGGTTGTGCTAAGTGTTGGTGGTGAATTAAAAACAGCTGCCGTTTCTGCATTTACAAAACCATTATAACTCACGGTAAAAGCTGGATTTGCTGCGCCGTAAGCACGGGTTTGGTTATCTACAGAAATAATTAATTGTGCTTGGTTTATGGTGATAATTTGGGTAACATTAGTAGATGCATAGTTATTATTACCAGCTTTCGAAATGGTAAAAGTAACCGTTCCGGCACCTAAAATATGGACGTTTCCGCTGGCATCAACTGTTGCCAAAGCCGGGTTGCTGCTAATATAAGTCAATGGAAATGCGATATTATTGCTGGTGGCATTTAAATTAAAATTGGCATCACCGTAAATTTTTGTAGTTGGGCTTGCAACGGCGATGGTTTGCACAGCCGGACTGATAGTTAAAGTGCCCGACGCGTAAGTAATAATATAGTTTGCCACATCAGCATTTGCAATAGTTATCGGATAAGTGCCTGCCTCTGATGTGGCGGTTGCAGTTGTAGTTAAAACTGGTTGAGTAGTTAAAACCTGCTGATTTTCTCCGTTTACAAAACCATTACCATGAAAAGTTAACGTTGGCATTGCTGCACCATAACTAACTGTTTGATCATCCGCAGTTAAAGTTAACGATGCTTTGTTTACCGTTAAATTTTGGGTGATCGCTGCCGTAGCAATATAACCGTTGTTGCCTGCCTGGCTGGCCGTTATGGTTGCGTTTCCTGCGGATAAAATGTGCACTACACCAGCATTGTTTACGGTAGCAACAGTTGAATCACTGCTGATATAGGTAATTGGCAATCCGGAAGAAACAGTAGCATTCAGCGAAAAATCTGCATCACCATAAGTTTTGATATCTGGTGCGGCAAAAGTGAGTGTTTGTGTAATTTGATTAACAGCTAATACGCCGTTTATATAGGTAAAATTGTAATTGTTACTTGCCGCGCCATCTACCGTAATCGGGTAAGTGCCTACAGCAGAATTTGTAGTAGCCGTTGTGCTAACTGTTGGCTGAAC
>JBPBQN010000215.1:0-6133 GCA_050954865.1 Janthinobacterium lividum
ATTTGTTTTTTGTGTTTAAAGTTTAAGCAAGTTTTGATTGATTCTAACCAAAGCTAAAACTATTCCAAAGAAAACTGCAACAATATTTATTCACAATAAAACTGTAAAATACTTTAAATAAGAAGTTTATATTTTATTAGTATTCGTCTTCGTTAAAAAAGAAATCATCTTTTGTAGGATAATCAGGCCAGATTTCCTCTATATTTTCATACGGTTCGCCGTCATCTTCCAGCGCCTGCAAGTTTTCAATTACCTCAACCGGTGCTCCGGAACGTATGGCATAATCAATTAATTCATCTTTAGTTGCCGGCCATGGTGCATCTTCTAAATGCGATGCCAGTTCAAGTGTCCAATACATAATTAAAATCTATTGTTTAAAAGTTTGCAAAAGTATAATATTTTAGATTGATTGTTAAAACTTTTTTCAGCACATTATCCTCTCGGAATCCACACATTTTCTGCTATATTTTGGTCAAAACCAATCTTTCTCGCCAGCATGAACAGGTAATCGCTTAATCTGTTCAAATAAATTTTCACCTTTTCATCTACAAAACTATCTTCTGACAATTGCGTGGTGATTCGCTCCGCGCGCCTGCAAACGCATCGTGCCAAATGGCAAAACGAAATGGCATTATTACCGCCAGGCAAAATAAAATGTTTCAGCGGAGGCAAAGTTTCGTTCATTTTATCCATCTCAACTTCCAATAATTCTATATCCTGCAGCTTTAAATCCGGAATTTTCATGGTTGATTTTTCCGGATCAGCAGCCAAGGAAGAACCAATCGTAAACAAACGATCCTGGATTTCTTTCAGCATAAAACCGTCTTTTTCATCAATTTCCTGACTTCTGATCAAACCGATGTAACTGTTCAATTCATCCACCGTGCCGTAACTTTCAATCCGCAAATGGTATTTTGGCACGCGCGTTCCGCCAATTAACGAAGTAAAACCGTCATCACCGGTTTTGGTATAAATTTTCATTCTGATACAATTAAATTTGCAGTAGTTTGTTTACATCAAAAAAACATCGATAAAAGAAGCATCAGCTGCAATAACTGCCATACTGTTTTTATCGCCCCAAAAATGAAAAAAACGTTTCTGATCTTTTGCTTTACACTTGGTATTTTCTTGATTTCGGCTTCAAAACCAGTAAAATCTGCTGTTATCAACACCTATTTAAGTTTAAAACTTTACAACGATATTTTTCCGCTTCGGAACAAATTTTACACCTACAACTCGTTTTTGCAAGCGATTAAAGAACTTTCATCCGTTAAAATTTTGGTTGAAAGACGAGACGTTTGGATGTATAAAATTACGCGCACAGATTTAAAAACCAACAAATCTACCGTGGTTCGGCAGGATGATGGCTGGAACGAACCTTGGGCGCAGCAAAAAACTTATACTTCTTTTACCGTTGATTTTTCAAAGTTTTGTGCCGAAAAAAACCTCGAAACCAACAAAAAAGAGCTGGCTGCTTTTCTGGCCCAAATTGCACACGAAACACGAAATGGCGTGGACGGAAAATATAACGACGGCCTGATGTTTTTGCATGAACTGAACACCAGTTTGCCTTATATCAGCCCGAATAATATGTATCCAGCCGCAGCCGGAAAAAAATATTATGGCCGAGGTCCGCTGCAATTAAGCTACAATGGCAATTACGGTTTTGCTAGCGATTGCATTTTTGGCGATAAAAATAAACTGTTGCAAAATCCGGATTTAGTTACTGCGGATGCCGTAACTGCTTTTAAAACAGCTATTTACTTTTGGATGATGCCGCAAAATGCCAAACCTTCTGCACATGATGTGATGGCCGGCAACTGGCAGCCAACAGATGCAGACAAAGCAACCGGAAGAATTGCAGGTTTCGGCATGACCACAAACCTCATCAACGGCGCAATTGAATGCAATAAAGGAAACCAGGTTTTTGATATGAACGACCGCAGCGGTTTTTATCAGTCATTTTTAAAAAAGCTGCAAGTTACCGATGCAAATTGTGCCTGCTCCTGCGGGAAAATGCAACCGTATCCTTGAGGAAGGATTTGGGTATGAGGCATGAGGTTTGGGGTAAAAATTGCAATATTGAAACTAGGCTCAATCCTCACACATCTTACCTATCCTATCACTTTTGGTATTTTAAAATGATCATCATCCCGATGCGGCGCATTTTGCAACGCTTCTTCATGTGTGATTACTTCTTTTACCACATCATTTCTGGTGATGTTTACGCCCGGACTCATGTAAACCAGCGGCTCTACATTAGTGGTATCCAATTCGTTCAGCTTTTCCATGAACGACAGGATTTTGCTTAAATCTTTAATTACGTTTTCCTTTTGTTCAGGCGCAATTTCCAGTCGTGCCAGCTTGGCCAGTTTATCAACTGTATCAATATCAATCTTCATAATCCTTCAGTTTTTGGTGGATAATTGTATAAACCTGATCTCGCAAAGCATCCGCATTCGCCAGTATCAAACCTACGGTTTCTATCGGTTTATGCACATAAATTTTACAAATTCCGGGCCGACTGCCGTATTTTAAACCATCGTCCCACAAAATTTTCCAGGTGTTGTAGGAAGTAACTGGCACAACCGGAACCTGTTGCTCTATGGCCAATCTAAACGGACCAATTTTAAATTCCTGCAATTGCGGCGGATAAATTTCGGCAATTTTTCCTTCGGGGAAAATAACCATCGCAATACCGTTTTTCAAATAATCCGAAGCACGCTTAAAAGCTTTGAAAGCAGAAATATTGCTGTCGCGTTTTACAGTGATGTCAATCGTTTTAAAGAATAATTTGGTAGTTGGATTTTGGAGCAATTCCTCCTTTCCTATAAAACTAAAATTACCTTGCGGAATTAAAGTTGCCCAGGTAACATCCAGATTTGAAGTATGATTTGGGCAGATAACGCAGGTTTTTTTTCGGTCGAAATCAGCTTCAAATTCCAGTTCATATAAAATTCCGCTCATGGCCGAACTCCATTTTGCCCATTTTGCACGAAGTTTATTTAAGGTGATATAACGTTCCGGCTTTCGGGAGAAATAATAAAAAAACGGATGAAAAAACAGGTATAAAAACAGCACCGAGAACATATAAAAGTAAGTGTGCAGCTTCCGGGCAATCAATTTCATCAACATCAAAAATATAAAAAATCCTTACTTTCGCGGCCTATGGAAACTGTTGTCAGCGGCATCCGATCTACCGGAAAACTGCATTTGGGAAATTACTACGGAGCGGTGCAAAACTTCGTAAAAATGCAGCATGAATTTAATTGTTTTTTCTTCATTGCTGATCTGCATTCGCTCACCACGCATCCAACACCTGCCGATTTGCACCAGAATGTAAAACAGGTTTTGGTAGAATATTTGGCGGCCGGAATTGATCCGGAAAAAGCAACGATTTACATTCAATCCGAAGTGCCGGAAGTAACGGAACTGTATTTGTACCTCAACATGAATTCGTATTTGGGCGAGCTGGAACGCAGTGCTTCTTTTAAAGATAAAATCAGGTCGCAGCCGGAAAATGTGAACGCAGGTTTGCTTACGTATCCGGTTTTGATGGCTGCAGATATTTTGATGCACCGCGCTACAAAAGTTCCGGTTGGCAAAGATCAGGAGCAGCATTTGGAAATGGCGCGCACGTTTGGCAACCGATTTAACCGTTTGTATAATCACGAATATTTCCCGGAACCTTACGCTTTTAGTTTTGGCGAAAATCTGGTAAAAATTCCGGGTTTGGATGGTAAAGGAAAAATGGGGAAATCTGAAGGCGAAGGCAATGCTGTTTTTTTAGCGGATTCGCCGGAAGTGATCCGCAAAAAAGTAATGCGCGCTGTAACAGACAGCGGCCCGACGGAAGAAAATCAACCAAAACCAGCCGAAATACAGAATTTATTTGATTTGATGAAAGTGGTTTCCTCCGCAGATACGTTAACGCATTTTGATGATTTATATCAAAAATGCCAGATTCGTTATGGTGATTTTAAGAAGCAGCTGGCCGAAGATATGATTATTGCCACGGCACCAATTCGCGAAAAAATTGAAGATATCGCCAAAAATGAATCTTACTTGCGACAAGTGAGCCGTTTCGGAGCCGTAAAAGCACGTGAAAGCGCACACAAAACACTAAAAGAAGTTCGGGAAATAATCGGATTTAAAAAGTTTTAATTGTTTATAAATCATCCTTTTATGGTTGATAGCGAATAGCCAATTGCTGAAAGCTGACACCTGAACGCTCATACCTTAAACCCCAAAAAATGCACATTGCCGTTGTTGGAAATATTGGAGCCGGAAAAACCACGCTGACCGAATTGCTGGCCAAAAATTACGGCTGGCAGCCACAGTACGAATCCGTAGATAACAATCCTTACCTGGAAGATTTTTATAGCGACATGAAACGCTGGAGTTTTAATCTGCAGATTTTCTTTCTGAACAGTCGTTTCCAACAGATTATGGAAATCCAAAAAAGCAACGTCAATATCATCCAGGATCGGACGATTTATGAAGATGCTTTCATTTTTGCGGCCAACCTGCGCGATATGGATTTGATGACGGAGCGCGATTATGATAATTACCGCAAAATATTTGATAATATCACGTCGTTTATCAAACCGCCGGATTTGCTGATTTATCTGAAAGCTTCTGTTCCGACTTTGGTAAACAACATCGAGAGACGTGGCCGCGAATATGAAATTGGTATCCGGCTGGATTATCTGTCCAAACTTAATATAAAATATGAGAAATGGATTAAAGGTTATAACAGCGGCAAACTGCTGATTTTGGATAAAGATAAGTTGGATTTTGCCAACAATACCGAAGATTTAAGTTCTGTTATCGAGAAAATTGAAGGGCAAATTAACGGGTTGTTTTAAATCAGTTACTGCTTTTGAGTTTCCTGTTGCGAGTTTTGACGATGATAACAAAAGCAAATTTATACCGATAAAAGAAGTATCAAGATATAAGTTGTTGATTTCGAGAATAAAATCACCAAAAATTTACATCGATAAAAGAAGTATTTAAAATCAATTTTAAACTCAAAACTGGCAACCCGCAACTAAAACCTCACACCAAATCAAATGAAATTCCTCGGCATCATTCCCGCGCGCCACGCTTCTACCCGATTTCCGGGCAAACCGCTGGCCAATATTGCAGGCAAAAGCATGATCCGACGGGTTTACGAACAGGCTTTGCAGTGCACCTTGTTGGAAAAAGTGATTGTGGCAACAGATGATCAGCTGATTTTTGATCATGTTACGGAGTTTGGCGGTTTGGTGGAAATGACTTCAGCCCAACACCAAAGCGGTACGGATCGTTGTGCTGAAATTTCTGCTTTGTTTCCGGAATTTGATGTCGTTATAAACATTCAGGGCGACGAACCTTTTATCGACCCAAAGCAAATTACTAAACTGGCTACTTGTTTTACCAACGAAAAAACCGAACTGGCCACACTGGTAAAAAAGATTTTGCTTGATGAAGAACTGCACAATTCCAACACGCCAAAAGTGGTGCTAAACAATAAATCCGAAGC
Organism: Janthinobacterium lividum; assembly: GCA_050954865.1. Taxonomy (GTDB): domain Bacteria; phylum Bacteroidota; class Bacteroidia; order Sphingobacteriales; family Sphingobacteriaceae; genus Mucilaginibacter_A. The sequence goes on from JBPBQN010000215.1 coordinate 5,525, forward strand.
AATTTATTTCTCGCGTTCGGTAATTCCTTATGTGCGCGGCCAGCAATTGCAAAATTGGGTGCACCAACATACTTTTTACAAGCACATTGGCATTTACGGTTATCGCGCCGATGTTTTGCAGGAAATTACCAAACTATCCGTTTCTTCGTTGGAAAAAGCAGAAAGCCTGGAGCAATTGCGTTGGATTGAAAACGGTTTCCGCATTAAAGTTGCAGAAACCGATCTGGAAACCATTGCGGTGGATACGCCGGAAGATCTGGAAAATATCCTCAGAAAGTATTACATCTGATTAAATGCCGTTGATGATTTCTATCGAATCATTGATGTGATTGTTCAGGTTGGCTACGCTGGCATAAAAGCCGTTATCGTTGTCTGTATCATCGTGCACATCTACATCATGAAAACCTTCTGGTAAAGATTTTTGATAAGCGGTGGTTACATCTTTAAATTTTTCTGAAGAAAAACTAAGTAAACGCGTACTTAATGCTTCATATTCCTGCGAGTAACGGCGCAGCAAACCGGCATTTTCCCGATCAAAAAATTTTAAATCTGCCACTTTGCGGTGCAATGCTGATAAGGCTTCAAATAACTCGTTTTTCATAAATGTAG
>JBPBQN010000216.1:0-5276 GCA_050954865.1 Janthinobacterium lividum
TGATGACGCTTTGCGAAATGCACCGGGAATCCAGATGATGTGGCAATCAACCGGCCGTAGCGGAGATGGCGGCAGCTATTTCAATTCGCGCGGTTTTATCACCCAAAGTAAATTTCGTAATGGTTTAGCCGGAATTGTAAGTGCGAGTACAGATGCGGCAAACCTGGAAAAAATTGAAATTATCAAAGGTCCGTCGGCAACGCTTTTTGGCAGCTCTTTAACAAGTTATGGCGGTTTAGTTAATCGGGTAACTAAAAAACCTTATGATACTTTCGGTGGCGAAGTTGCGTATTCTGCTGGCAGTTATAATTTTAACCGTTTAAGTGTTGATATAAATACGCCGATTGATCCAGCTAAAAAAGTATTGTTCCGTTTAAATGCAGCCGGAAATTATAAGGAAAGTTTTCAGGATGCGGGTTACAATAAAAATCTTTTTGTAGCACCCAGTTTATCTTATCAGGCTACCAGTCGTTTATTGTTTTCTTTTGATGCAGAATTATCTAACGGCAAAGGCACCGGAAACCAGTTTTACTTTTTTCCATACCTTCAACCCATTGCTGCTTTAGGTGCTAACAGTGCTGATAAATTAAATATCGATTATAAAAAAGCTTATTTTTCTGATGATCTGACACAAACCTCCAGAAGCAATAATTTTTTCGGACAAGCTGTTTACAAAATTTCTGACCAATGGACTTCTCAAACCAGCTTTTCATCAAGCAACAGTTACTCCAATGGTTTTGGTCCGTATTTTTATTTGTTAAAAAATGATAGCATTTCCAGACAAGATCAATCTACCCGAAAAAGTAAAAACTTTATCACTGAAGTGCAGCAAAACTTTAATGGTGATTTTAAAATCGGAAAATTAAGAAATCGCTTTGTTGGTGGTCTGGATTTTCTACGAATTAATTCTCAGCAAATTTTTTACGGCGCAACGCTGGATAGTATTTCTACCATCGGCACACCTTCTACTTACAACAATTTTAACAAAAAAAACCTGACTGCGGTTTATAACAACACAAATTCTGCCGGATATCCATATTATTATATCAATAATACGTATAGTGCTTATGTTTCTGATGTGCTGAACATCACGGATAATTTAATTGCACTGGCTGCATTGCGCGTTGATCGTTTTGATAACAAGGGAAATTACGCACCAGCAACCGGTGAAACCAGCGGTGCGTTTAAACAAACAGCTTTTGCACCAAAATTTGGTCTGGTTTTTCAGCCGGTAAAAGAAGTAGTCTCTTTATTTGCCAATTACCAGAACGGGTTTACTAACCAAAATGGAACTGATTTTAACGGCAATTCCTTCAAGCCAGAACAAGCCAACCAAATTGAAGGTGGCATAAAGTTGAATGCTTTTGGCGGAAAGTTGAGCAGTACGCTAAGCTATTATGATATTAAAGTGAAAGATATTGTGCGGGCAGATGTAGCACACCCTAATTTTTCTATCCAAAATGGTACCCAATTAAGTAAAGGTTTTGAAGCAGAAGTAATTGCCAACCCATTTAAAGGTTTTAATGCGGTTGCTGGTTTTAGCTACAACGATTCTAAGCTGGTAGATGCTGATGCAGACGTAGAAGGCCGTCGTCCGGCAACAGCTGCTTCACCATATAATGCAAACCTGTGGCTTAGCTACCGCATTCTGCAAGGCGCTGTAAAAGGTTTGGGTTTTGGTTTTGGCGGAAACTATGCAAGCGAAAACCACGTGGTGAACAGTGCAGATGTTGGCGTGTTTAGTTTGCCTGCTTACACGGTTTTTAACGCTTCTGCATTTTACGAATACAGTAAATTTAGATTTGGAGTGAAATGTGATAATCTGAATAACGAAAAATACTGGATTGGTTACAGCACCATGAACCCACAACAGTTAAGAAGTATTATAGGAAGCGTTGCGTACAGGTTTTAATACAACTTGATCAACCATCAGCTTGAAAAAGAAAAACAAACCTTCAGTATTTAAAAAAGTAAACGCTTTTTTACACTTGTGGCTCGGATTAATTTCCGGGCTGATTGTGTTTATCGTGAGCATTACCGGTTGTTTGTTTTCTTTTCAGCAGGAAATTACCGAGTTTAAAGATCATCAGCTATTATTTGTAAATCCGCCTGCTGCAAATGCAAAAACGGTGTCAATTACGCGTTTAAACCAGCTGGCCAACAGCAAGTTAAAAGGCCATGCTTCTTTTATCACTACTTTTTCAGACCCCCGCCGCAGCTGGGAATTTATGGTTTACAAGCCTGGCAATCAACAGGCATTCTGGTTTATTAATACAGTTGACAGCTATCAATCTGCTTTTATCAATCCCTACACCGGAAAAGTTTTAGGTATTAAAGATTACAAAAAAGATTTTTTTGTGATCGTAAAATACATCCACTGGAACTTACTGCTCAACGATAAATACGGCCAGCCAATTGTAGGTTATGCAACCTTGATTTTTGTTTTGCTGATGATCAGCGGACTGATTTTGTGGTGGCCAAAAAACCTGAAAAAAGCCAACGTTGATAAAAGTTTTAAAGTGAAATGGAAAGCCAGTTTTCAGCGTTTAAATTACGATTTGCATAATGTGCTGGGTTTTTATGCTTTGTTTATCGGTATAATTTTAGGTTTAACCGGAATGGTTTTCGCGATGAAATGGTTCGAGAAAACGGTTTACGTCATCGCTTCACAATCCACAACACCAAAATTTGTCAGTTCTCAATCTGATTCAACCCAAACCGCTTTAAAAAATCCGCTTGATCAGGCATTTTTGACCGCTAAAAACAGTATGCCACAAGCAAAACGGATCGGTTTGAATCCGGCCAGCGGTACAAAAGGTGTAATTTATGTTTCTGGTTATTTTGGTAAAGAAACTTTTTACGATTACGATCAGTTGCAGTTTGACCAATATTCAGGCAATTTGTTAAGCCGGCAAAATTATCACCAAAAAAACAGCGGCGAAAAACTCATCGCCATGAATTACGATATTCATGTTGGTGCAATTTGGGGTTTGCCCGGCAAAATTCTGGCTTTTCTGGCCAGCTTGGTTTGCGCCAGTTTGCCGGTTACGGGTTTGATCGTTTGGCTGAATAAAAAGAAGAAATCAAAGCTGCGCGTACGGAAAAGCTTGGAACATTTAAGAACATTTCACGAACGAAAGCTCGCTTAAATCAGCTTAAATTTTGCCCGATAAAAGAAGCATCAGCTCCATTCAAACATTCTTCAAAAACGAAATATTTCGCTGCAAACCTGCAAACTTGGTTCTTTTTACAGCCGAGTTTTTGAACACTTTTTTAAACGTATCTTCTGTAATTTCTTCCCAATCCTGTTTGCTCATTTCGAGTAAGTTCTCGGGTGGATGAAAAGCCGTTTCCTGGTGCAAAACCGAAAATCGGTTCCAGGGGCAAACATCCTGACAAACATCACAACCGAACGCCCAATTGTCCATTTTGCCTTTAAATTCGGGCGGGATTTCGTTCTTCAGTTCAATCGTTAAGTACGAAATACATCTGCTTCCATCCACAACCGAAGGCGCTATAATCGCATCCGTTGGGCAGGCATCCATGCAACGCGTGCAACTTCCGCAATGATCTTTGGTTGGTTCGATGTCGTATTCCAGCTCCAGATCAACAATCAATTCGGCCAAAAAAAAGAAAGAACCTTTTTGCTTGCTGATCAGGTTTCCATTTTTGCCAATCCAACCTAAACCTGCTTTTTTGGCCCAGGCTCTGTCCATCACCGGCGCCGAATCTACAAAAGCGCGGCCGCCAACTTCGCCGATATTTTCTCGGATAAAATCAAGCAGTAAAAACAGCTTCTGCTTAATTATTTCATGGTAATCGGCACCAAAAGCATAACGCGAAATTTTTGGCGCATCAGGATCGGTTTGCTGCTGATCAGAATAATAATTTAAACCCATGGAAATCACCGATTTAGCATCATCAACCAGCAACCGCGGATCCAGCCGTTTATCAAAATGATTGGCCATGTAAGCCATTTCGCCGTGGTAATTTTTTTCGAGCCAGCTTTCCAATCGCGGTGCTTCTGCTTCCAAAAAATCAGCTTTAGCAATTCCGCAAAACAAAAAACCAAGCCTTTGTGCTTCAGCTTTGATGAGTTGACTGTAATTTGCTTTGTTGGCGATCATGGATTTAAACAAAGATAAGCACTATTTTAAAACTGGAATTGAATCAGCATAAATAAGCATTGTGAAATTTGCTTAACTTAAAGTAAATTTAATGCTTCATTTATCGATAAAAAATTTATCAACAAGAGTTTAAAATACTAAAAAAATTAGTATGTTTGATTTCTGATTATGTAAAACGAGTTTATAAAATCAACCTAAAAAGATGAAAACTTTTGATCTGGAACTGCGCGTAAAAACTTTTGGTTCTGTTATTACCTGGGAAATTTTGCTGGAAGATGTAACCAACCGAAGCCGCCGCGTGCTGGATTGGATGCAAGCTGATGATTACCGCTACAAAAAGCTGCCTGATTATTCTATTTTGGATGATACGCTTTCGGTTTTTGCTGGTTGTCAGGGAATTACAGGTGGAACAGTAGTTTGCGAAGTGCTGATTAATGGCGAAAGTCAGCCGCAAAAACTTATTTCGAAAGTAGAAGAAACAGAATATGCAAAAGTTGATTATCCGATTTCATGAAAAAAAATTACGCATTTATCATCATTTTTATGCTGATAAAAACAGCATCTGCACAGGTTTTGCTGGAAGATAAAGACGGCGAAAAAATTGTGAATTACAGCGCTGTTTTAACGCCGGATATTAGCAGATTGTCTTTGATTAAACTCAATACCGGCGATCAATCGCTTGGTTTCAGTTATTTTATTTCTTCGGCTTTGCATGATCCGGCAAAATATGCGGTGCAGGAATTTGGGTTGAAAGCCGCACCAACGGCAGGTTATGCTGCGGTTTTTAAAAACGGGCAATTTTCGCCGGGCATCAAAGCCAATTATGGTTTAACTTTTGTAAATCCGTTTAACCGATCAACACTAACCAAAACTGTGGATTGGTTGAGTTTGGATTTGAATTACAGCTTTGATCAGTATTCACTTTATCAGCCTGATGCTGCTTTTAGCAACCAAGTTTACAGCAAAACTTCGCATAGTTTCCGAGCAAGTTTGAGTTACAATTTATTGCTGAGCAGCAAGTTTATTTTGAATTTAAAAGCAGGTTATGCAAGGCAAAATAATTATGCTGATTTAAGTCAGGTTGAAGTAACAAATATAAATGCGACCACAAACGCAAATACAACGCGGCAAGCAACAAGCACAACAACG
>JBPBQN010000217.1:0-5223 GCA_050954865.1 Janthinobacterium lividum
ATCAGATTACGCGAAAAAATGCAATTGGTATCCATGAAATCATCAATACGGCAACGCCCGAAAAAATGATGATCATCAAGGATAAATATTATGTGCCGAATAACAGTTTGCTAACCATTTGTGGTGCTGTAAGCCATGATGATGCGTTTAAAATGGCCGAAAGCATTTTTGGAAGCTGGACGTCTGCTGCTGAAGATCCACAGAAAAAATACCCGATTCCGCCGTTTAAACCAGTTGCCAAATCTGAATATTTTATAAAAGAATCTTCCATCGCCCAAACGCCCTACATGATGTATTCGTGGCAAGGGCCATCTGCCGGAACAGATTCTGCAGCTACGCTGGCCGCCGATATTTTTTCGACTATTTTACAGATGAATTCTTCTAAACTGCAACAGGCTTTGGTAGATAAAGGACTGGCAACGGACGCTTCATTTTCTTACTCAACTGCGCGTTATACGGGCCCGATAGAAATGTATATTACCCCAAACCCAGTCAAATTAAAAGCGTGTTTTGATGAAGTGAACCACCAGATTTCGCTTTTTAACAATCCGGATTATTATACAGACCAGCAACTGGCTGATGCCAAAGCGATTGTACTGCGCAATGCCATCCGCAATAAAGAAAAACCTTCGTCATTGCCAAGCCAACTGAGTAGTAACTGGTGCAGCACTTCGTTGGATTATGATACTGATCTGGAGCAGAATTACCAAAAAGTAACCCATGCTGACATTAAAAAATACCTAGAAAAATACGTGGTAAAAAAACCTGTTGTGGCAGGTATTATTTTAAACGCTGCGCTAAACAAGCAGGAAAATGTATCATCGTTTTTTGTTTTTCCTAAATAATCTCGCCAAAAACATGAAATATAAAGTAATAATAATGCTGGCATTAACAGGATGGTTTTTTACAGCAAAGGCGCAAAAACCGGCTTACGATATGCTGGTTGACGGCGTAAAAGTGATTGTGCAGCCCAGCGGAAACGGCATTGTAGAGATACAAACCGTTATTAAAGGCGGTGTGCAAAATTATACGGCTGATAAAGCGGGTATAGAATCGCTGGCGTTAACCGCGCTAACAGAATGCGGCACAAAAAGCATGGATAAAAACAGCTTCAAAAATGCGCTGGATAAAGTGAGTGCGCAGGTTTACGGTTATTCGCTGAAGGATTATGCTATTTTCAGGATAAACTGCATTAAAACCGATCTGGATGCTGTTTGGCCGCTTTATGCAGAAGCATTAACCCAGCCGCGTTTTGATGAAAAAGAATTTGCCCGCATTAAACAGGATGCGATTAACAATTTAAAAGCACAAAACTCGCAGCCGGATAATGCCATAAATAAATATGCTGAACAGGTAGCTTTTGCCGGTCGGGATTATGCTAAAGATCCAGCCGGAACAGAAGCTGCGCTGCAAAGTTTTACGGCTGCTGCAACCAAAGCTTATTATCAATCTATTTTAAGCCGCGGACGAATGGTGATTGTAGTTGTGGCTGATCTGGACAAAGTAGATATCGAAAGCAAAATAAAAACGATGCTGAACGGAATTAAAACCGGTACTGCTTTTACCCTTAAAAAATCATCGTTCCGGATTTACAAAAATACGTTCACTTCAACCCCAAAAGAACTTGCCACCAATTATGTAGAAGGGATTACCGGTGCACCGCAGCCCGGAACGCCGGATTTTAACGCGTTTTCATTAGCGATGCGCATTTTCTATAACCGCCATTTTCTGGATGTACGCACAAATAATGGCTTGTCGTACGCACCAATCAGTTATTTTGATGGCGGCGCAACACCTTCTGCCCGTGTTGTAGTATCTACCACGCAACCAGATGCTTACATTAAGGTTTTTGATCAGCTGGTTGATAAAATTAAAACTGGTGGTTTTACCGATGCGGAAGTGAAAGATATGAAAACCACTTACCTTACCAGTTTTTATTATAAGCAGGAAACCAACATGGCGCAGGCATCATCATTGGCAGCTAATGAAGTTTTGCATGATAACTGGAAACGATCTTTAACGCTGGCGGATGACGTAAAAAAAATCAATACCGAAGATGTAAACAATGCTTTTAAAAAGTACGTGGGCAACATCAGCTGGGTTTATCAGGGCGATCCGAAAAAAGTTAGTCCAATTATGTACATCAATGGTACGATTAAACGTGGTGATAATCCGGTGAATCATTGATGCTGTTTTTATCGGTATAAATTTGTTGCAGGTTTAATTTAGGTTGAAACCTAAAAGCCGCATTCAATTAATTTTGAACGCGGTTTTTTATGTAATAAAAGAAGCATTAGTTAGGCAGCATCTACCGAATCGTAAATCGTTACTTTCTCCCACAAATGCTGGCAGTTTTTGACAAATTCCTGGTGGATTTGATGCACCTGATAGCTTTCCTGTTCTTCCAAATTTTCAAAAATCAGCAGCAAAGAAAAATCATACGAAGTATCAATAACCGGCCGGTTGGTGCTGGCTTTTACGCCAACGTGAATTAAATTTTTCGGTTCAACGGCGGCCAAAGTTTGCAAGCCTTTAAGCAAATCTTCGCGGTCAGCATCGCTGATTTTGTTTTTCAGCCAGAAAAAAACGTGGTGTGTAAACATGGGTTTAGTTTTATTTATGTTGATTATGCAATGCTTCTTTTATCGACTAAAAATTGGTGGTTTTTACGCTAAAACCTTTTTCCAGCTCACCAAATCGCCGATAATTTTTTCCAGATCTTCTGCCTTTACCCGTTCCTGCACCATTGTATCGCGGTGGCGAATCGTTACCGTATCATCTTCCAGCGTTTGGTGATCTATGGTGATGCAAAACGGCGTGCCAATTGCATCCTGACGGCGGTAACGCTTACCGATAGAATCTTTCTCGTCGTATTGCAGGTTGAAATCCAGTTTCAATTTATCCATAATTTCGCGTGCTTTTTCCGGCAAACCATCTTTTTTGGTTAAAGGAAGTATAGTTGCTTTAATCGGCGCCAAAGCAGGAGGGAACTTTAGTACCACGCGACTGTCTTTTTTATCGCCTTCGCTTAAATCCTGTTCTTCATAAGCGTTAATCAGTGTCAACAAAAACATGCGGTCTAAACCGATCGAAGTTTCAATCACATACGGCACGTAGCTTTGTTTTTCTTTGTCTGTTTCCTGCGGATCAAAGAAACGCAGCTTTTTGCCGGAAAATTTTTCATGCTGAGACAAATCAAAATCCGTACGACTGTGGATGCCTTCTACTTCCTTAAATCCAAACGGAAAATCAAATTCAATATCTGTTGCGGCGTTTGCATAATGCGCCAGTTTGCTATGATCGTGGAAACGATACTTTTCTGTAGCAGTTCCCAAAGCCAAATGCCATTTTAAGCGTGCTTCTTTCCAGTGCGCAAACCATTCCATTTCGGTTCCTGGTTTGATGAAAAACTGCATTTCCATTTGTTCAAATTCGCGCATGCGCAAAATAAACTGGCGGGCAATTACTTCGTTCCGAAACGCTTTTCCGATCTGCGCAATACCAAAAGGGATTTTCATTCTTCCCGTTTTTTGCACGTTTAAAAAGTTAACAAAAATTCCCTGAGCAGTTTCCGGGCGTAAATAAACCTGATCAGAACCTTCCGCCATCGCCCCAAATTGCGTTGAAAACATCAAATTAAACTGGCGAACTTCTGTCCAGTTACGCGTTCCAGAAACGGGATCAGCAATTTCATGTTCTTCAATCAATTCTTTCAGTCGGGATAAATCTTCGGCTTTTAAAGCTTCATCCATCGCGTTTTGCAAAGCTTCTGCTTTTGCCGTTTTGCCGTCTTTTTCGTACTTAGCAATTTTATCTTCCAGTAACTGATCGGCACGATAACGTTTTTTAGAATCCTTGTTATCAATCATTGGATCATTAAAACCAGCCACATGTCCGCTAGCTTCCCAAATTTTCGGGTGCATAAAAATAGCAGAATCAATGCCTACAATATTTTCATTTAGTTGCACCATGGCTTTCCACCAATAGGTTTTGATGTTGTTTTTCAGTTCGGCGCCATACTGTCCGTAATCGTAAACAGCACTCAAACCATCATATATTTCGCTGGACTGGAACACAAATCCGTATTCCTTAGCGTGGGAAACTACATCCTTAAAAAGCTCGTCGTTGTTTTTACTCATAACGAGGGCAAAGATAATTTTTAGTGTGAAGATTTTTTGTTATTTCGACGATAGGAGAAATCTTCATCGAAAAAATAAATAACCTTTTTAGATTTGAAAAAGGTTTCTCCTATCGTCGAAATGACAGCTGATAGCCGAAAGCTGATTTCTAAAAGCTAAAAATGAGCATCCAAGTCCAAAATCTTACTAAAACCTACGGCGCTCAAAAAGCCGTTGATACCATTTCTTTTTCCGCAGAACCCGGAAAAGTATTAGGTTTTCTCGGCCCAAATGGTGCCGGAAAATCCACCACGATGAAAATCCTGACTTGCTTTATTCCGCAAACATCCGGTACAGCAACAGTCAACGGTTTTGATACGATAAAAGAAGCATTGCAAGTGCGCCAGCAAATTGGTTATCTGCCTGAAAGCAACGCCTTGTATCAAGATTTATATGTAAAAGAAGCATTGGCTTTTGTAGCTAACGTGCATAAAATCCATGAGCCTGAGAAACGCATTGCAGAAGTGATTGAGCAAACCGGCCTCGGCCCGGAGCAGAAAAAGAAAATCGGACAGCTCTCCAAAGGCTACAAACAGCGCGTGGGTTTGGCGCAGGCTATTCTGCACAATCCGCAGGTTTTGATTCTGGATGAACCAACTTCCGGTTTAGATCCAAATCAGTTAATCGGTATTCGTAACTTGATTAAAGAACTGGGAAAAGATAAAACGGTAATCCTTTCCACCCATATTATGCAGGAAGTGGAAGCCGTTTGCAATCAGGTGGTCATCATCAACAAAGGAAAAATCGTGGCCGATCAAACCCTGCCAAACCTATATCAGCAATATCCAAAACAATCGCTGGAACAGATATTTATTAAATTAACCAATCCGCACAATCCTGATACTGTTTTTACCGTATAAATTTCAGCCGCCGCTCATCGGCACAGGCTTTTTGCTTTGCGGTTAATTGTATATTTTCGACATTCAACTATTTTCGGTGCTCACAATCCTTCAAAAAGAAGTTACTTCTTACCTCAGTTCGCTGGTTGCTTACGTTACCATCGGCGTTTTTTTGCTCGTTTTGGGCCTGTTTTTATGGGTTTTCC
>JBPBQN010000218.1:0-4922 GCA_050954865.1 Janthinobacterium lividum
TTAAAGCATCAATCTTGCCAGCATACGGAACGGTGTAGATAGCGTAATACAACGTGATGTAATCGCTGCCATGTGTGCTGTGCAGGTCTCGGTTTAAAACTTCTCCGGCAACGGTTTTATCAAAATTAAATTCCTGGTTTTGTACGCTGATTTCGGAAGATTTGACATCAAAATCGCCCAGATCAAAACCCTGATAAAGATCATCAAAAACATCTGCTTTGATTTTTTTTAGTTTGCCATCTTCCAAACTGTTGGAAAGTTTTAAAGCTTTGATCATTTCCGGAAGCCCAACAATAATGTTGTTGTATTTTTCTTCCAAGCGATGTTCAAAAAGGGTAAATTTCGGTATGCTCATTATTTTACAATTTTAACAAAATGCGAAAAAACGCTGATTAGCCTTTAACCTATTAAAGATTATTATGTTTGAATCTTGGTTTTTTTTCTTTATATTGAAGAAAAAAAACAGCAGTTGGATCAATTTGATATTTTGCAAACATCTGGCTAACAGTTAAGTTTAAAATTAAATTAAAGCCGGATAAAAATAGGTTGTAAAAGAAGCATCGCAGCAATTTTATCAATTTAAAGCTGTAAAACAAAAATAAATATGCGTTTAAACGAAATTACAAAACGTCCGAGAATCGTAATTGTAGGTGGTGGTTTTGGCGGATTGGAGCTGGCCAAATCCTTAAAAAAGTTTGATGGAGAAGTGCTGCTGATCGACAGGCATAATTATCATATTTTTCAGCCCTTGCTTTATCAGGTGGCAACAGGCAGCATTCAGGCAGAATCAATCGTTTTTCCGTTGCGAAAAGTTTTTCAAAACCAGGATAATGTAGCGTTTGTTTATACTAATGTGCTGAGTGTTAACGCATCTGTCAACACTATTACAACAACGGATGGCGAGGTAAGTTATGATTATCTGGTGCTGGCAACCGGATCAGACACCAATTTTTTCGGCAATAAAGAGATTGAACATTTTGCCATGCCGATGAAAAATGTAACGGAAGCTTTAAACATCCGCAGCCTGATTTTGCAGAATCTGGAAGTTGCTTTTCTGGAAGATGATCCTGATAAAAAGCAAGCCTTGCTAAATTTTGTGATTGTTGGCGGCGGCCCAACTGGCGTAGAACTTGCCGGTGCCATTGCAGAATTTAGAAACCATGTTTTAGCCAAAGATTATCCGGAGCAAAAGGAAACCAACATGAAGGTTTATCTGGTAGAAGGAAAAACAGAATTGCTGGCGGCAATGTCAACCACGGCTTCTATAAGTGCCAAAAAAAACCTGACGGATATGGGTGTGGAAATTTACAACGATGTACACGTAAAAAGTTATGACGGCGAGTTGCTTTGTATTGACAATGGTACCAACATCCGCACTAAAAATGTGATTTGGGCGGCTGGTGTAAAAGGAAAAGTACCCGCAGGATTTTCGCCAGGCGCATTAACTAAAGGAAACCGCGTTCAGGTAGATGCCACCAACAAAGTACACGATTATCAGAATGTTTACGTTATTGGCGATGCAGCAGCGATGATTTCTCTGGAGTTTCCGCAAGGCCATCCCGGCGTGGCACCGGCTGCTATACAACAAGGACAGCATCTGGGAAAAAATTTAATCAGAATAATAAAGGGAGAAGCTGCCGAACCTTTTGTTTATAAAGATAAAGGTTCGCTGGCAACTATCGGAAGAAACGAAGCTGTGGCAGATTTAGGAAAAATTCATTTAAAAGGATTTTTTGCCTGGCTGATCTGGATTTTTGTTCACCTGATGTCGCTGGTAGGTTTTACCAACCGGCTGATTATATTTTTAAGCTGGGCATCAAGCTATCTTACTTACAACGGAGGCAGCCGATTGATTATCAGACGTTTCAATACCAAAGAAATGAAAATTGAATCGGATGCCGACTAAATTTTACCGGTAAAAGAAGTATTCGGTTCAGGCGGAAGATTTTGAGCTGATGCTTCTTTTATCACCTGTTTTTCCGATTTTCCTTCAGGATAATAGATATGCACATCGCGTTGCGGAAATGGTATTTCTATTTTCTCCTGATAAAAAGTTTCATAGATATCGCTCATTACACGGCTTTTCAGTTCCAGCCATTTAGTTAAATCTTCCACCCAAAATAAAATTCTGAAATCTACCGAATTATCGCCAAAATTATGGATCAATACCATCGGTTGTGGAACTTTCATCACATATTCCCGATCCATAATTAAGTGGTAAAGCAGTTTCCGCACTTTATCCAGTTCAGAGCCGTAAGCCACGCCAACAATCAGTTCAACACGACGATTATTGTTGCTCAGTGTCCAGTTTATTAAATGTTGAGAAAGCAAATCGCCGTTTGGAATGATAATTTCAGAACCATCCGAAGTGGCAATTTTACTGGCACGGATGCCCATTTCTTTAATAGTACCAGAATGGCCGCCAACTTCTATAATATCACCGATTTGTACCGGTTTTTCAAAAGCCAGAATCACTCCCGAAACCAGATTGTTTACGATAGTTTGCAAGCCAAAACCAATGCCTACACTTAGGGCACCAACTATAATATTGATTTTTTCGATTGGCACCCTGGATGCAATAATGGCGAGCAAAAATCCGGAGCCGAAAACACTCAGTTTTACCAGCAGGATAGAAGAGCTGAGTCTGCTTTTTCGGGTGGTAGAAACTGCATGCTTATCGGCAAATTCAAAAAAGTAAGTAATGATACGCGACAGGGCAGAAGCAATCCAGATGATAATAACAAACAAAATAATGCTGCCGAAAGTAAATTTGGTATCGCCAATAATGTGCTGCTGGCTTAATAAATCTGTTGTTAAATCAACTATAAAATCAATTAAATTGATGTTTTGAGCAATCCAGATCAGCCAAAAAACAACAGCAATTACATTCAGTATATTTTGTAAACGTGTTTTTAATGTTGCATAATCAAAATACGAAGCCGTTTCTTCCTGTAATTTTCCGGCTTCCAGTTGCAGGAAAATAGCTTCCATCAAAATGCGCACAAAAATAAATAAGCTAACTGCCTGCCATAAACCTGATAATGCTGTAACAGCCAGCATTTTAGCAATACTAAATCTTCCGGCTACATTTAACAACAGGGAAATACTTTGCATCGACATAAAAACCCGCAGTAAAATATAATAAGCGGGAGGCAGCACCAAACCGCTTTTTTTCAGGGATTTTATAAAAGCAACACTAATAACCAGGCAAATAATGCTCATCAGCAAAATAATGATGCGATCGCTGTAACATACTTTTATAAAAAGATTGCTGATGTTGTAAACCAATGTTAGTCCGATTACCGGAAACCAATATTTGTATAAAATTTTTGGCCAGTAATTGCGCAGTAAAACGCCGGTGCAAATGATCATAACGAACATGAACATTTCTACAAAAATTGCGGGCGGATGATCGTAAAAAAATATAGTAATAACACTCGCTACCAGCAAGGACGAAACAAATGGATGTTGCGGAATAAAATCAGCCTGTTTAACAGCGAGGGCAGATTCGGGATCTTTTTCGCGGATTTTTTTAACGCTGCGCGAAACCCAGTAAAAAAATGCTACTAAAAGAAGCACGCCGCAAAAATGAATCGGGTAATTGCTGATGACAAAATATGTAAATAGCCGCTGGTTCATATCCACCGTTGCGGCCCAGGCAACGGCCAGCGTATTAGGATAATCGGTTGGTTTGGCCTGCCAGATGTACGGATATTCTTTGCTGATGGCGCGCTCTCCAAATTTGTTCAGGATATCGTTGATCTGATTTTTATAATCGTTGATCTTGATAAAATTTTGCACCACGCGGTTTTGGAGCAAGCCTAAAGTGAGCAGTTTGGTACGGTTGATATTTTCGAGCTTGGCAAACTTGGAATTTAAACTGCTTAGTTGTTGCAGATACTGTTTTTGCAGGATACTTTCTGACGGAATATAATTCAGCATCGGATCCTGCTTAAACTCCAAGATTCGGGCCTGCGTTTTCACCAGTCTGGCGTTACGCTGCGATAATTTATCCTGCCAGTCATCCAGCCGGTCTTCAATATGCGTTAATATGTCGCGCACGGCGTAGAGGTAGCGCAGCGTGCTGGATTTATCGTTATTGTTAACCGTTTCTTTAATAATTTTTATACCGCGCTCCAACCGTGGCAAACCGTCGCTGATGGTATTGGTATCAATTCCTTTTGATAAAATGTTGTTGATAGAGTTGTAAGAAGCCGTATAATATTCAACCTTATCCAGCAAACTGTTGATGGAAGTATCGGATTTTTTGGCTTTATGCAGTAATGAATCCTGGTAGTTTAAAGCCAGTTTTAAAGAGTCGGTTTCCGTAGAAACAACTTTTTTCTTTTGGGCGAAAGAAAAGTTGGTAAAAAAAAACACAAAGCCAATCAGCAATAATAAATTACGATTGGCTTTGCCGATTTTATAGGTGTAAAAACAGTATGACATGTGCAGCTTTGTACAGAAATTTTTCGTTCCGCACAAATGTAACACAAGATTTAGCCGCGAGGTTTAAAACCTTCAAAATCCATCATTTTCTTCTGTTCCAGTTCGGGGATCGGAATTGATTTATACGCTTTATAATCATAATGGATACAAACCGTTTGGCCGGTGGTGCAAATCTGTTCCTCGCCGTTTTCGTCAATTTTTGTAATGATATAATCGATATCAAAACTACTGTTGCCAATTCTGGAAGTACGCACGTAGCAAAAAATCTGATCGTAAAGTTTTACAGGTTTCAGATAATTTATTTCAGATCTGCCTAAAATAATATTGGTTTCTTTCCAATCCCACTGGATAATTTGTTTCCAGTAATTAGTTCTGGCAATTTCAAAATAGGTAAGGTACACGGCATTGTTTACGTGACCAAAGCCATCGAGATCAGAAAAACGGACGTAGATAGGGGTTTTGAATTTGTAATT
>JBPBQN010000219.1:0-4897 GCA_050954865.1 Janthinobacterium lividum
GCAAGTATGTGCATTGCAGATAAAAAATCTCCATCAATTTTTAAAGTTGGAAATTTGAAAGTTTCATTGTGAAATTTAGAGTCTTTTATATATGGCCAGATATCTTGTGTTAAATAATCAATTTTAAGATACCTTCTAATCAACTTTAATTTGATTAAAGTTGGAATAGTTGATTTAATCTGATGGCTTCTGGCATTGTATTTTAAGTGCAGATCGTTTTGGCTTTCTTCGCAAAACGGCAAAAAATAATCATTCCAGCCATATTGGTAAGCAAAGTTGTTTTCTTTGGATGATAATACAAACTTAATTTTGTTTTGCATACAAAATAAAACAGCCATCATCATGTGGTTGATCTCGGAAAAAAACCCGGATTCGATCCCAACTCTGAAAACAAGCGTTTTACCAAATGAATTATTTAGCTTGTTGTAATTTTCAATCCACTCTTTATTTTCCATTGCGGTTGATCAGGAAAAAACCAATTTCATTATAGGTGAGATACCTGCCGGATGCCGTGGTTTTACCATGTTTAATTAACGTTACACCATCAATACCTAAGTATTTTTCGATGTTGGGATAACTCAGTTCTATGTTCATATAATATTCGCCGTTAACCAGATTAGCAGGCAAATGCAGGTTATCCTTAAATGTAAATTTCCCGCTTTCTATTATTAAAATTTCTGCGTCCATGTGCGCCGGACTGTAAAAAGAAACCAGCACACCTTCCAAAGTGTAAATCTTAATTTCAATGTTTAACTGAAGTACTTCGGTTGAATATCCTGCAATTTCAATATCCAAATTGCTGTCATCTGCTTCAAGTTCTACCGTTGCAGCTGATTTTTCGTTGATTAAAATATAGTCAATGGTTAAAGCAGCATGTTTTACTTTGATTAATTCATTCAGGGTTTTATCTTCTTTAATAATTCCCTGCTCTTTGTAAAAGGTTAAAGCATCTTCTACAGAACCCATTAGTCCAATGCTTCCTTTATCCAGTACAATTCCTTTTTTGCAAAGTTGTTTAACAGATGCCATGTTGTGGCTCACAAACAATACTGTGCGGCCTTGTCCCTGGCTCACTTCACCCATTTTGCCTAAGCATTTTTTTTGAAATTCAGCATCGCCTACAGCCAAAACTTCATCCACAATCAATATCTCAGATTCCAGATGTGCCGCAACAGCAAAAGCCAAACGAACATACATGCCTGACGAATATCTTTTTACCGGTGTATCTACATAACGTTCTACACCTGCAAAATCAACGATTTCATCAAACTTCGCTGCGATTTCTCGCTTGCGCATCCCCAGTATAGCACCGTTTAAATAGATGTTTTCACGTCCGCTTAGTTCCGGATGGAAACCAGTTCCAACTTCAAGTAAGCTGGCAATACGTCCTTTCACTTTGATATTTCCGGTAGTAGGAGCGGTAACCCTGCTTAAGAGTTTTAGCAATGTACTTTTACCGGCACCATTCCGGCCAATAATTCCAATAGCATCGCCTTGAGCAATGGTAAAATTAATGTCTTTTAAACTCCAGACTACACCACTGGTGCCTTTGCTGGTACGGTCGTTAGTTTCACCTATTTTTAAAAAAGGATCATCTTTACCGCGCATGCGGGCAATCCATCGTTCCAAATCCCTGGAAATTGTACCTGTGCCAATTTGGCCTAATTGATATGCTTTGGAAAGATTTTCAACCTGAATGGCTGTAGACATGTATAGTTGCTAAATAATTTAATTTCTCTGGCTGATTTTTTTTGCCGGAACACCACCCCAAATTTCGTAAGCAGGAATAGATTTGGTTACTACCGCACCGGCAGCAACTATTGCTCCATTACCAATGTTTACGCCTTTTAACACAATTACGTTACACCCAAGCCAGACGTCTTGTCCAATTAAAATTTTTGCACGATTGCCATATTGTTGATGCATCGGTTCGCCTATGGCTGTTCCATGATCATGATCTATAAATTTACAGCCTGAAGCAATCAATGAATCATTACCAATAGTAATTCCTTCGTTAATATTGAATTCACAATTTGTACCGATAAAAACAGTATCACCAATTACAATGCGCGGCCCCGGAAGCCACGGGCCATCATACTTAAAATTGATATTTCTTTCAATAATACAATTATTGCCTATGGTAATTTGGTGTGGCCATGATATAAATAGTTTTGATATATAGGAGCCACGTCCAATTTGCATGCCCCATAAACTAAACCAATATTTTCTAAAGAAATTTTTTAACTGACTTGTAGTCTTAAAGCGAACAAAAAAGCCTATACGATGAATTAGCAATACTTTAATTTTATAATGACGACAAAATTTTACCAGCCTGTAAATAAGTTACTGGTTTGTACCACAAATATTTTAAGAAATTAATTGGAGAGAACAAGTATTTTTTTGCAGAAGCATAGTCCTTAACAATTATATAGTGACTGATCACCATTGACAAATCTGTTTTCAAAACCTGGTGAAATATTTTTGGATGCGTAACATCTGTTTTAAACTCATATAGGATTTTTAACTTTCGTTCACCTGCATTATTTTGAAAACTTGATGTTACAGAATCATCAGAAATATTATAAGCGGTTGTATATTCGTTTATAAAATAAAAATCTAAATGATGTTCTACTGTAGCACGTAAAGCAAAGTCAAAATCACAAGCTGTACCTATTTCATCTTCTAATCTGGACCCGATTTTTTTAGCATTTTCAGTTAGCAATATATAACCATCATTAGGGCATTGTTGCAACATGGCCATTGCAACACTATCTTTTTGTTTTCCTTGAAAATTTGTGTTCCTTTTAAAATCAGTATTTATTTTGTCTGAACTGGGATAGTCAAATGTGTTCTCATAAAGTACTTGTTTGCCAAATACAACGCAGTTTTTATATTGAAATGCTTTTTCTAACATTTTGTTTAAAGCACCTTCTAAAAAAAAATCATCATCATGCATTAAACAAAAGAATGTTCCTGTTGCTTTGGAAATTAATGAACCAACATTTTGATTCTGCCCTTTTGCTGGTGTATGATATTGATAATTTATTGTTAAATAATCCGGAAGCTTAATTATAATATCTTCAATTTCAGCGTAAATACTTTTTTTTGAATCATCACCAATTAAAATTTCAATAACATATTGCGAGATATCTTTTTGATTTATTATAGAAAAAATTAATCTTCTCAATAAAACTGGTCTTTCATAAGTAGGGATTCCAATGGATAAATGAATCATATATTATTTAAGGTGAAAATTTAATTTTATTATTAATAATGTTCTAATGAAACCATCTAATGTAAGATGCATTATAATCTAAGTCAGTCCTTCGATTACCCCTAAGTTGGGCTGGTAAGCCAGTATAAATACCATAAGCAATAGTAGGTTTAGTAAGTAAAGACTTAGCTCCTAATACAGAACCGATCTCCATTGTAACCCCAGGTAAAACCATGGCATCCGAGCCAATAAAAACAAAGTCTTTAATTATAATTGCTTTATGACGGCCTGCACAATCTATCGTTTGCACATCATGATCAGCAGTAATTAAATTGGCACAAGGAGAGATAGAAACATTATCGCCAATTGTGATTCCACCTCTGTTGTCAATTCTGCAATACTGGTTAATCGTACTGTTTTTACCCATATAAAATTCGGTAACAGCCGTAAACTTACAACCTAAATGTATAGAGCACCCTTTTCCAATCTTAAACTTCATCACATATTTATAATAGAACAACCTTATAAAATGAAAAGGTATATAAGTTATGAAAAAGTTGCACAGATAAACTTTAAAGTCGTGAAGCATCAGCAATGTGTTTAACCAGAATGTGATTGAAATACATTCAGATTTTTATAATAAAGATTTATAAACTGTGTGGCGATATTACTTAACAGGTATTTTTTTGCTTCCGATTTACACTTTTCAGATAACAAGGTATAATCTGTTGTATCCAGTTCCAGTAACTCACTAACTTTTTTCGCAAATTGTTCCGTATTTCCCGGTTCTATTAACAAAGAATTATCTAATAAACTCAATATGTCTGTTGAACCAGGTATCTTATAAGCCACAACCGGTATGCCACAGGCTAATTGCTCTATCAAAGCTAAAGCAAAACCTTCTAAGTAACTTGGAAAAATACCTACTTTACACTGTCTTATATAAGCTGGTATCTGTGAAGGTTTAAAGCTAGGATAAATCTTTAATACATTTTGATTTTTAATAGAAAAGTCTTTTCTAATGTATGCTTCGTCATAATTACCACCTAGAAGTAGTAGACTTTCTAACTTAGAATTAAGTTTTATTTCAGAAATAATTCTGTCGAAGTCTTTAATTCCTTTTCTAATCGTCCAGGCTCCTATAAAGCATAAAGAATTAATTTTATCAGAACTATTTATTTGAGTGTATTTTTCTATTGAGCTATCTAATAATCCATTATGTATAATTATGAGTTTATTTTTAGACAAACCATATCCTAATAGATAGTCATATTCTGCGTGATTTAAGCAATGAACAATATCGGCGTATTTAATAGAGCTGTAAAACTCTTTCAAACCAGTTTGTTTTTGTGCAGAACGATATAAGTTACCCAGTTTTGTTTTAAAACTGATATTACTGCCTTCTTTTATAAGCTCATCTTTATACGACTTAATTTTTTCTGCCAGCATATATACAGGTCGCATGCCATGCGATCTTGCTAACAGTAAACCTTTAAAACCAAAAGACTCTTTAGAGTAGGGAATGCATTCAACATTTGCATCAATTACATCATATTTATGCGCGTGCTGCTTTAAATATTTCCAAAATTGATAAGTATAAAGTGGCTCAAATATTTTTTTAAGAGGTGTGTATCCATTTGGGTATATGATAGAAAAATCTAAAATATCAACGCTGTGTCCTTG
>JBPBQN010000220.1:0-4513 GCA_050954865.1 Janthinobacterium lividum
CAAAATTTTAAAAACAACTAAATCAAAACCTGCAATTGGATTTACCATTCGCTTTTTGGTTTTATTTATTGCATTTTATACTTTCAATTTATTCTACAACGGACTGATGTTGCCGGGTGGAAATTACAATGCTTATCTGGCTCAACATTTTAATTATGTACAAGGTTTAAGAAACATTTTATTAAATGCAAGTGCTGCCGGATTGCAACTTTTAGGTTATCCAACTAAAATAAATAATTACTCACTTTTGGCAATTGGATATAATAAAATTAACCTGGCTTACGATTGTTTGGGCTTTGGCGTAATGAGTTTTTTAACAGCTTTTTTACTCACTTATCCAAGTAAAAGCAAAACCAAATTGAAACTGTTTTTCATATTAATATTTGGTTTTCAATTACTTAATATTTCAAGATTTATGTTTTTGGCTTTGTTTTGGAAATGTGAAGGTATTGGCCGAATCAATCATCATACGGTTTTTAACGCCTTTATTTATGTGCTGCTGGCAGTTACCTTATACTTTTGGATTGAAAAAAGCACGATAAAAGAAGCATAGATTTGATGGCTGGAAAAACCAAGTTACAACAATATCAAAATCATAATTATCAACCCGGCGCCGGTTGGTTCAAAAGGATTTTATGGTTTTACATTTCTGCAATTATTTTTAAAACTTCTATCTTTCCGTCATCAGTTTTAAAAGTGTTTATATTGAAACTTTTTGGTGCCAGAATTGGAAAAAATGCAATTATCCGGCATCAGGTTAATATTAAATATCCCTGGCTTTTAATTGTAGGAAATGATACTTGGATTGGCGAAAAAGTTTGGATAGATAATTTAGTTCTAATTACAATTGGTTGCAATGTTTGCTTATCGCAAGGTGCAATGCTACTCACCGGAAACCACGATTATTCTAAGTCAACCTTTGATTTAATTACCGGCGAAATTGTATTAAAAGATGGCGTTTGGATCGGTGCAAAAGCCATTGTTTGTCCAAACGTTTTGGCAGATGAACATTCCGTTTTAACAGCCGGAAGTATCGCCACTAAAAATATGGAAGCTTATTTTGTTTATCAGGGAAACCCGGCGGTGAAAGTCCGGAAAAGAGCAATTTTGGATTAATGCTGTTTTTATCAACCTAAATTTATAATTTATTTAACAGTTCATCTACCTGGATCTTATTCATGCCAGGCTTAAAAATCGGACTATACAGCAAGCGTATTAAAGCAGTATCATAATCATCAAACTTAACCACACCGTTGCTTTGTGAATAAAAAATACTGTTGGGTTTGGTTTCCAACGGATTTGTAAATCCGAATTGCCGAATGATGTTTCTGCGGATTGCATTCCGTACATCGCGTTGATCATGATAATTGCCAATAGAAACTAAAGTCAGTGCCTGATAAATTTCATTTTTGCTGTTAAACTTGTAATAATTACCGCCGTACTGATTAAAATACTGTGCAGCCACATTGGTTATTTGAGTATTAAATTCTGTCCGGTCTCCTAAAAAAACAGAAAAATTCACATCATCTTCGTTAGTTGTTGGTACAATATCCAAACCTGTCAGCATTTTTATTTTAGAAAAGATCGAATCAATTTCTGTTGAATGATACGCATCTTTTCCCTGATAAATTTTATATCTAACAGGCACCACCCATTTTTTTATCACTGGCGTACCCGTTTGATCTTGGGAAAGCACTACGGTTTTAAAATTTTCTTTATCAGTTTCGCTCATTTGTTTTTGAGCGAAAGCTGTAAAAGTGGTAAAGCAAAAAATAAACAGCAGTAAAGATTTATTGATCATAAGAGCAAGATAATAGTTTTTTTAACACTAATAATTGTAAATCTCAAACAACTTTACCGTTTCCACCGCTTCTTTTACATCATGCACACGCAAAATACTGGCTCCGTTTAATAAAGCCATCGTGTTTACAACCGTTGTTCCGTTTAAAGCATCGTTGGCGGTTGTACCAAGCGTTTTATAAATCATTCCTTTACGGGAAACGCCGGCCAGAACTGGTAATTTCAGCAAATTGAAACCTTGCATTTTCCGCAGCAGCTCAAAACTTTGCGCTTTGGTTTTGGCAAAACCAAAGCCCGGATCAATGATAATGTCATGCACATTCAGCTGTTTTAAGCGGTAAACTTTTGCAGCCAGATCATCAAAAACTTCTGTAAAAATAGCCTCATATTGCGCCTTTTCAGTCATGTTTTGCGGTGTACCTTTGGTGTGCATCAAAATGTAAGGAACCTGCAAACGGGCAACGGCGACAAACATTTCTTCATCCAAATCTCCTCCCGAAATATCGTTGATCAGTTGTGCACCAGCTTTGATTCCGGCTGTTGCAACATAAGCCCGGAAAGTATCAATCGATAAAACCGCTTCCGGAAAAGCTTTTATAATCGCTTCAACCACAGGCAATAAACGATCAATTTCTTCCTGCGGAGAAATATCTACTGCACCCGGCTTTGATGAATATGCGCCCAAATCCAGGAAAGCAGCACCTTCATTTAGCATTTTTTCTGCCCTAAAAACAGCATCGCTCGTTTCCATTCTCCGACTTCCAGCAAAAAAAGAATCAGGCGTAACATTGATGATGCCCATCACTTTCGGTCGCGTTAAATCAATCAGTTTACCACCTGCGTTCAGCGTAACCTTTTTCTGGAAAAACGTATCTTTAGCCATCTTAAAAACAGGATTTGATCAGTTGAAATCTTGCAAAACAAATATCACAAAAAATTGGATTCTCTTATTTTGAACCGCACCGAAACTGAATACCAGGCCGTAATCAGCGTTTGTAAAACACTTTTCGTCAAAAAAACAACCGATTATGGTACGGCCTGGCGCATTTTGCGACCATCTTCTATTACCGATCAAATTTTTATTAAAGCTCAGCGAATTAGAACGTTAGAAGAAACTGGTATCAATAAAGTTGGTGACGGAATTGTGGGCGAATACATTGGCATCATCAATTATTGCGTGATTGCGATGATGCAGTTGGACAGCAAACCGGAAACGCCGCTGGAACTGGAAACCGAAGAAGTTATCGTTTTTTATGATCGGAAAGTGAAGGAAACTTTTGAACTGATGCTGGCCAAAAACCACGATTACGGCGAAGCCTGGCGCGATATGCGTATCAGTTCGCTTACGGATTTGATTTTGATGAAATTGTTAAGAGTAAAACAAATTGAAGACAACAGCGGACAAACTTTAGCCAGCGAAGGTGTAGCTGCCAACTATCAAGATATGCTGAATTATGCTGTTTTTGCGCTGATAAAATTGGATGTAAAATGAAAAAATTTGTGTGGTTTTGCCGGATTGCAGTCGGACTTTTATTTATTTTTTCGGGCTTGATCAAAGCCAATGATCCGCTTGGATTTTCCTACAAACTGGAAGAATATTTTGAGGTTTTCCATACTACTTTTTTAAACGGAATGGCACTTTCGCTGGCCATTTTTTTATGTGCGCTAGAAATGCTTTTCGGTTTTGCTTTGCTGATTGGTGCGCGCGGCAAACAGGTTGCCTGGGGTTTGCTTTTGCTGATCATTTTCTTCACGTTCCTTACTTTTTATTCCGCAGCATTTAAAGTGGTGCAAAGTTGTGGTTGTTTTGGCGATGCAATTCCGTTAACGCCCTGGCAATCATTTAGTAAAGATCTGGTTTTACTATTGCTGATCGTTTTTATTTTTTTAAATCGAAACATGATTACGCCTTTACTCGGCCCAAAAACACAAAATGTAATGCTTCTTTTAGCCACTATTTTTTCGTTTGGCGTTGGCATTTACACGTATAATTTTTTGCCGGTGATTGATTTTCTGCCATATAAAGTTGGTGCCAATTTGCCGGATGAAATGAAAATTCCAGCCAACGCCGTTCCGGATGAATACGAAATCACCTATAATCTGCATAACAAAAAAACAGGCGATAAAAGAAGCATCACCAATAAAGAATACCTGAAATCGGGCATCTGGAAAGATACCAATTGGGAAATTGTGGGCGAACCAACCAGCGTTTTGGTTAAAAAAGGTTTTTCTGCAAAAATTGCTGATTTAAATATCAACGATGCGCAAGGCAATTCTTACACCAAAGAACTGCTGGAAAATCCGTTTTACAATTTGATTGTGGTGGCGTATCAACTAAATGAAACCAACAACGATGCGATTAATAAAATTAATGCTTTGTCGCTCAACCTCACACAAAATTATAATGTTCGTACGGTTTTGTTAACTTCTAATTCTGCTCAGGATGCCGAAGCTTTCAGCAAATCACACAAACTTTTTATGGAAATTTTTTATGCGGATGGTGTTCCCCTAAAAACAATGGTTCGTGCAAATCCCGGCGTTTTACTGATGAAAAACGGAACCGTAATTGGCAAATGGCATTATCACAATTTGCCAAGTTATGAGGAGTTGGTGGATAAGTATATTGGGAAACAGTAAATGATCTCCTACCTGCTCCGCAAATTAGGGTACGGTTTTGCCGTGATGTTCGGTGTGGTTTGCGTGGTATTTTTTC
>JBPBQN010000221.1:0-4301 GCA_050954865.1 Janthinobacterium lividum
AGTTTTTCCGGGGAAATTATTAACGTTTTGATTGCTGCTGTTGGAGATAATGTAAGTATCATCCGGATCATGAAAAACGGTTTGATACAACGGCGCCGATGCTGTTTTTACATAGTTTTTTTTGGGGATATCCACCGTATCCGTAATCGTTTCGGCAAAACCGTTCCAGCGCACAACATCGGCATAAATTAAATAACGGCCTTCGGGTAGGTTGGGCAAATCCACAAAAAAGTTCAAACTATCTTTTCGCAGCGGGTGCAAATGCGCAAAAACATCCAATGTGTTTTCCCTTATCATAAACAAATGCATCAGTTTGCCATGATCGGGCACAATAAAACTCATTGATTTTTTGGTGTCTTTTAAGGAGTTAAAGTCAATCCGGAAATGCAAAATTTGCTGCTGATCGTAATTTAAAATACTGGAAACCGCTTGCGGCGCGTGGTACAAATATTTCTGGTAATTACTGCGCCAGCTGTTCCACCAGTTTGATCCGCCGTAAAGCATTAAGCCTAAAACCAGCAAGGCTATAGCCATGCCGGTTGTTCTTTTTCTGCGGAGATTTATACCGGCAGCCACGCCAGGTTGCAGCAAGCCATCGCTATTGCCTGCACCGATGATGGTAGCCATCAAAATCACAAGCAAAGCAGCTAATCCGGCCAAAATCCAGCCTAAAGATTTGGGCATATTGCGTTGCGCCGTAGAAACAGCCATCACCGGAACAACGGCTGTGCCTTTACCAAGCGCGCCATCTACCATAATTTTCATGCTGGCCGTGCCGCTTTGCATCAGCCAAACCAAAGCCTGATATTGGCCGGGAGTGCCTTTTACGGGTAAACCTTCGTCGGCTTTGGGCGAACCTTTATCACCGGCATACCAGTAAACCGGCTGCACGGATACTGTTTTTATCGACTGATTTTCGATGTAAACGGAAACGGTTGCCGTGCCAGGAATCACGTCTGGCGGCATTATGTTTACCATAATGGTGTAAGGTCCGGCTTTACCTTCGTAAACCACACCCGGACTGCCAACATGTGCAAAAGTTTTTGTGCCGATGAATAGCAGCATCAACATCAAAATAGATTTCAGAAATTTCATCGTTGTACTTTTTTCATCCAGCTTCCCCAACGGTAACCAACTGCTCCGGAAATAATGGCAATTACGCCGGCAATCAGCAAACCTTTAATCAACTCAAAACCAGTATCTACATTGCCTGGGCGGAAAGCGTATCGAAATTCGTAGTTCGGATCGCTGCCAAAATACCAGGAAGATCCGCCAAAAAAAGCATTTCTGGCCGTTACAGAAGTTTGTAAAAACGTACCGAAAAACCATTGCACCACAAAAAATATCGCCAGAAAAGCCAATGCGGCCGATACTGTTTTTACCCATCCTTTTTGGGGCTGAAGCTTGAAAAACAACCAGTCGATAGCTATAGCCGGGAAAACAATCAGCAGTGGAAAATCAAATGCCTGATAATGTGTGAGATGGTTTAAAACCGGCCCTAATCTTGGCGAAGCAGGAAACATCGGCAAAATCCACAATAAAAGCAGCAGCATCACAGAATATACGGCGGCTGTTGCCGTTGCAGCCCATTTCATGTTAGCCGCACGGGCAACAGCAATTAAATAAAGCGGAAAAAGCAGACTCGCAATTTGATAAAACAGGGCTTTGTGCATGCGGTGTTTACCCAAAAACTCCGAAAAAAGCGTAAAAAAAGTAGTGAGCAGCAAGCCTGCTGAAATGGCAAAAAGCCAGTTGTAAACCAGTTTGTTTTTTTGTTCCTGGTGATGAGAAGCAGCCAGCACAGCAATCAGCGCACCAAATTGGATCATCATCATGCCAACGGCCAGCAGTGTGTGCGGCGGCGATAAAATGGTAACATCCAAACCATAAGTGTTGTGCCACCAATCATCAAAAGGCGCCGAAGTGAGCATAGCAATCGCTCCCCAGATGCAAAAAAGTGCACCCAACGATCCGTAGAAAACGCCCCAGAAATTTACGGCTTTGGCTTTTTCTTCCGCAGAACTGAAAAAAGAAGTTTTTAAAACCTGATAGCCGGAAAAAAAGCCCGACAAAATTGCGCCCAGATAAATAACCACATGCGGCGGCGCAAAAAGTCCGTCGCGGCCAATGCTCATGTGCCAGGAAATATCCCAGATTAAACCGGTTACAATGCAAACCGACGAAAACACGCAGGCGTAAACGTAAGGTTGCACAGCAGATGCTGTTTTTACCGTGGTTTTTTCGGTGGCAAAGCTGGGATGAAGATAAAGTTCGGTATCCATGTTGATGGCTTGTTGATCAATAAATTAAAGATATTTGTTTAGGTTGAAACTGGCAAAAATAAATTGTAGTTTTTGCAGATAAGCAAACCTGCGGTTGCTTGAGTTATGTTCTTTTGTCTTGAAACAAAAGGAACCAAAAATTCAAGCAATTCGGATCGCCTCCGGGCGAATTGCAGCCCCATGCACCTAAGCGGCGATCTTGCCTACGTCTCTGCTTGGTTTCTAACTTGCTTAATCATGCTTCTTTTATCAACCTTTTTTTAACTCTTCTTATTTCACTTTTCAGAGTCGTGTGCAAGGTTGCCACCCAGGTGTGTTGGGAAGAAAGGAAGCCCGGAGGCGATTCTTCTTTTTTTGACTTTTTGGTTCTTTTTGACCAAGCAAAAAGAACGAGAGCAAGGGCTGCAAGCCCGATTGAATACAAATTTATACCAGTAAAAGAAGCATTGATTTTTGATGAACATCTCTCTCTATAAACTTGAAAAATAAAAATTTAGACACTCCAACACCTCATAAAACAATTTTTATAAAACAAAAACATTAACTTATCATCTGCCGAAACAACTTCTGCACAACCAGCCGCACAAAAACCTAAAAGTTACGTTAACCCGGCATGGATTTATTTGTAAAACAAGGTTCTATTGTGCGTAAAATCTGGAGCAATGCCGATACTATTTTGTTTGTTTTTGCCGGTGCTTCCGCAGAATTTGCGCTGAATAAAGCGGTGGATTGGCTGTATTTTACCGGAAAGTTGCCAGCTGATCCGATTGGCAGATTGTTTTCTACCGTTACTTATGCGCAAAAAATCAATTTTTCTACTTTGAAAGATGCCCATTTTGCCATTGATCAGATCACGGCCATTCATTCCGCAGTAGAAAAAAATCGTGGCGGCCTAATTCCGGATTGGGCTTACCGCGATGTGCTGTTTTTGCTGGTAGATTATTCCATCCGCGCTTATGAACTGCTGTATAACCGGCTTTCCTCCGCAGAAAAAGAAGAAATTTACAATACTTTTTACCGCATGGGTTTGCAGATGAAGATTCCGGATCTGCCTTTAAATTATCAGGAATGGCTGCCGGTTCGCGAAGATCATCTCCGCAGAAACCTGGAAAAAAGCAGGTTTACCATTGATCTTTTCAGGCAATATAAAAAACATTTGGGCTGGGGCAGATTTATCCTGCTAAAAGAAGTACAGGCGCAACTGGTACCGAATTATGTGCGGCAATTATTGGCTTTAAAAGATGTTTTTCTGCTGAAATTAATCGTTCCGATGTACAAACTAAGCCGCCAATTTAGGCTGGACAGAATCGTAAAAAGCTTGATTTTGCCGCCGGATTACCAGTCGCAAATTAAAGCTTTGGAGATCGACCCGAAAACGGTTAACAAAATTAGGTCGGTAAAAACAGCATCATAATTTCCTTCAAAAACTGCGCTTTTTTCGGTCGTTGCCGGTAATCTTTATCTTTGCAAATCCATACAAAAAAATACTATGCTTAAAGGTTTTTTCAACATACCCGAACCGGTTAATGAGCCGGGCTTAAATTACGGTCCGCACAGCGTGGAAAGAGCGATGCTAAAAAAAGCATTGGCGGAAGCGCGTGCTGTGGAAGCCGATATCCCGATGTACATTGGTGCCGAGGAAGTGCGCACGGAAACCAAGCTGGCCATCCGCCCGCCGCACGATCATAAACACCTGTTAGGATATTTTTCGGAGGGAGATACGAGCCATGTGCATCAGGCGATTTCGGCCGCATTAGCAGCCAAAGAACAATGGGAAAACCTGGCTTGGGAGCAGCGTGCAGCCATATTTTTAAAAGCTGCGGATTTGATTGCCGGGCCTTACCGGTACAAAATAAATGCGGCCACCATGCTGGGGCAATCTAAAAACGCTTACCAGGCAGAGATTGATGCCGCTTGTGAGTTTATTGATTTCCTGCGGTTTAACGTGGCGTATATGTCGGAAATTTATGCGCAGCAACCGGCATCCGGCAAAGGCGTTTGGAACCGTTTGGAGCAGCG
>JBPBQN010000222.1:0-4266 GCA_050954865.1 Janthinobacterium lividum
AGGCGGTTTGTTGCGCACCGGACCAAATGAATGGCCAATCGATTCTTCTCCAAAACATTTGCAGGAAGCATTGGAAGGCAGTTTGAAAAGATTAAAACTGGAGCAAATCGATCTATACCAACTGCATCGCATCGACCCAAATGTTCCATTTGAAGACACGCTGGAATTTCTGAAAAAAGCGCAGCAGGAAGGCAAAATCAAACATATTGGTTTATCGGAAGCCACGGTAGAAAACATTAAAAAAGCACAGGAATATGTGGAAGTTGTTTCCGTACAAAACATGTATAGCGTGGATAACCGCAAATGGGAAGCAGAACTGCAATTTTGCGCCAAAAATAACATCGCTTTTATTCCGTGGTATCCGTTAAACGGCGGCAACGAAGAAGGCATGAAAAAGATTACAGCTTTGGCAGAAAAGAAAAATGCTACTGTACAACAGGTTGCGTTGAGTTGGTTATTGCACCACTCGCCAAATATTTTGCTGATTCCGGGAACTTCCAGCGTTGCGCATCTGGAGGAAAATATGAAAACGGCAAACGTAGAATTATCTGAAGATGATTTGAACGAACTGGAAAGTTTATCTGCCTAAAAACAGCATCAAACTAAAATAAAAAAGACCGGCAGCAATACCGGTCTTTTTTTGTTTTGTAGTATTTTAAGCTGAAAATTAACCTTTTACATAAGTTAATTTTGCTGTATTGCTGGTATTTGCTTGTGTTGAACTGGTATTTACCGCGCCAAAGTAAGAAGTAAAAGCAATAATATCTGTTTGTTTTACCAACTGGCCAAGCACTTTGCTGGCTTCAGCAGGAGAACCGTAAGTTTCTTTATACACAAAAGAACGGGTGATTCTCTTTTTCACAAATAATTTATTGTTAATTACTGTGTCTTTGCTGCTGCGGATTACAACGTTGTTTAAATTATCATCAACCCAATCCGTAGCATTTACACCAAATTTAGTCATTGAATTATAGTGGTAATCAGCCAGTTCTGTGCCGGTAAAATCTTCTTTCAAATACATTGCCCAGTCGCTGTTCAGCTTGCTCGAATCTGCAATCAGCGTTACATCTTCGTTATAAGTCATGTTTAAAACATTTGCCGCAACGCTCATTTTTACAACTTGTGTGTTAGTTTTGATGTTTAAGGCCGAGTAATTAGCTAGGCTAACGGTTGATGAAGTTGGATTGCCTTCGCTTCCTGATTTCTGGCAGCTTACCAATGTTACAGCAGCAAAAGCGAAGAGTAGTAATTTTTTCATAACCTTATTTTTTTCTGGGTGATTTGTTAAGGAATAGTCAAAGCAAATGCCAATTAAAAATTCATTTCCAAAGAATAAAAATCGATACTGTTTTTATCGGGTAAAAATTAAGCTGATAAAATATCTCCGGATTTGAAACCACATTTCTGGTTAAGAAAAGAAAATATGGTTTTAATTTTTTTCAACAGATAATCTATATTTTTCAGTTTGAAGAAAATATATTTTTCTTTAAAATTTTTTGACGAATGAAATGAATGAATATATAAAATAAGTTCAACCTCAACTTGGGCAAATTCGGGGAAAATTGAGAAAAGTTGTTGCGAAACTGTATTCAATTTGCCACAACATCATCAAACTGTTGCACACAAAAAAAGCTTGTACCAGATGATACAAGCTTTTTGAAATTTAGGTCAATAAAAACAGCATCAACCCAAATCAATTTTATTTAATATAAAACGGCAGTTTCTGCTTTCAAAACATCGGCAAAAAGCTCAAAAGAATGCAGCCTGGCCTGATGATCAAAAATATTGGAAGTTATCATCACTTCATCAACCTGGCTTTTGGCCAGAAAATCTTCCATTTCCTTTTTTATTTTTTCAGGTGCGCCAACAAACGTATAACTCAGCATCTGCATCACGGCTTCTTTTTCATAAATATTCCAGATTCTGTCCATGTTTTCAACTGGTGGCGGAAGCAAAGTTCGTTTACCGGTTATCACGCCCAAAAACATTTGTTTTAACGAAGTGGCCAAACGTTCTGCTTCTGCATCTGTATCCGCAGCAACCACATTGATGCACGACAACACATAAGGTGCCTGCAAATGCTTGGAAGGCTCAAAGTTTTTGCGGTAAATATCAATAGCTTTTAAAAACATGGCCGGCGCAAAATGACTTGCAAAAGCGTAAGGCAAACCCATTTTAGCAGCTAAAAAAGCGCTATCGGTGCTGGAACCCAAAATCCAGATCGGAACATTTAAGCCTTCGCCCGGGTTGGCACGCACTTGTCCATTTATATTTTCATCCGAAAAAAGCAGTTGCAGCGTTTCCACATCCTGCGGAAAATGGTATGATGCATGCATGTTTTCGCCACGAATCGCCATCGCTGTAACCTGATCAGAACCTGGCGCACGGCCTAAACCCAAATCAATCCGGCCCGGATAAAGCGAAGCCAACGTACCAAATTGCTCGGCCACAATCAGCGGCGCGTGGTTAGGCAACATAATGCCGCCAGAACCTACACGAATCGTTTTAGTGCCGCCAGCCACATAACCAATTAAAATCGGTGGCGCAGAACTGGCCACGCTGGCCATGTTGTGGTGCTCGGCAAACCAGTAACGGTTATAACCCGCAGCTTCTGCATGCTGGGCCAACTCCAAACTGTTGTGAAAGGTATCTGTGGCAGTGTTTCCCTGTGCTACGGAAGCCAGATCAAGCACTGAGTATTTTATATCAGAAAGTTTTTTGGTATTCATCGCAATTAGTTATCAATAAAAAACAACGGTAAAAGAAGCATTGCTTTCTACCAAAATTAATAAGTTTGGCTGTAATTGGTTTGTTCTGGCTGGATATATGACTTCGTGGCAACACAGCAACACAAAAATGACAGATTTTGAAATGATTTAATTTTACTGTTTTTATACAGCAGTTTGATTCCTTCAGTTGTTTTTATCTGCTTAAATGTTTCATCGGAACTTAGATTTCAAGCGAATTTTTAGATGCTTCTTTTATCGGTATAAAATTGGTGTCGTAAAATTTAATCTTTAAAAAATACCACATTTCGACAGGGCATACAATTTCAAAGTTGTAATAGAAAACCAGTTTTTACCAATGGAAATAATCCTGCAATCAAAACCAAATAAATGTACATTTGATAGCACTTTGCATGATTATCTTAGTAAAGCTTACCACTAAATCCTATAAAAATGATCTTGTATATTATTGTTGCAATTATTGTTGTATTGCTGCTGATGTCGCTACGGATTGCGCAGGAATATCAGCGCGCTATTGTTTTCCGGCTGGGCAGGTTTGATTCGGTACGTGGTCCGGGATTATTTTGGTTAATACCGTTTATCGAGCGGGAACAGCGCGTGGATATTCGTACCAAAACCGTTGATTTGGAGCAGCAGGAAACCATCACTAAAGATAGCGTTACCATAAAAGTAAACGCGGTTTTGTGGTTTAAAATCATCAATCCGGCAGATGCAATTATTAAAGTTGCGGATTATAACAAAGCGGTTTACCAGTTTTCGGTTACGGCTTTGCGCAACATTATCGGGCAACATACTTTGGATGAAGTTTTGCGCGAACGGGAACAAATTAATGCTACGCTGCAAAAAATGGTTGATGTGAGTACAGAACCGTGGGGCATTAAAATTGAAATGGTGGAGATGAAAGATGTAGAAATTCCGGAGGCGATGCAACGGGCAATGGCGCGCGAGGCAGAAGCAATCCGCGAAAAAAGAGCGCGAATTGTAAAAGCCGAAGCAGAGCTGGAAGCTTCCATCAAATTAACACAAGGTGCCAAAGAAATGGAAGGCAGCCCGATTGCGTTGGAATTGAGACGGATGCAAATGTTATCAGAAATTGGTATCGATAACAATACCACAACTGTTATTTTGATGCCTTCGGAATTTACAAATGCCGCTAAAAGTTTTACGGAATTGGTGAACAAAAATAAAGCGGAAGACCATTCTGATTCATCCAAACCAGAATTTTAGAAACAGAAAAGGCATCATCCATACGTAATTTTCTGGATGATGCCTTTTTTATGAAGTAATTTTAGTTAGCTTTTCGTTTTAGCGTTACGTGCAAAGGCATTCCTTTGTAATCAATATTCATCGATACAGAATCTGCGTAAATTTTAGCTTTATGCGGCAAATCCAAACTGTTCATGTTGATGTTAAGGTTAAACTATCGCCTTTAATTCTACCATTTTCTATCAGTGCAGAACCAAAAACACTTTCAGTTTTACCGGTTAATTTGCTGCCTTCAACGTTAAAGCTGTATTCC
>JBPBQN010000223.1:0-4262 GCA_050954865.1 Janthinobacterium lividum
ATTGAACTCAATCATAGGTCATGTATTTAAATATTTGAATTTCAGATACTTAAATATACTTACATCTCCTCTGATTGACAAACTTTTATTATAATTTATTAATCGAACTCAAGTTAATACCCACATTTTGCGGAAAAGCCGTTTTTGTAGAAAAAACAAACCAGAAACAACCAAATTTTAAGCAGGGTAAGAGAAGATTTCATCTTTAAAGCAAATTTATCCCGTTTACGTAGCGTTTGAATCTAAGTTTTCTCCTTTATGTCAATTTAGCCCTATCCAAAGAAAGTAAATACTATTAATGGGACGTGATCTGCGACATTACTCTGGGAAACCCTAATTATTGAAACCTTCCTTTCAAGGGTAGGAAGATAAGTCTGTACGTATCCAAATAAGCCATTTTACCACACCTTATATTAATAGGTGTAGATGCCAGCAAAAAGATGAAAATAATTATCGAATAAACCTTGCTATATGTAGTAATAATAATTAGAGGAAATCAAAGGCTAATTTAATATATAATCTTACCATAGAATAACTATTTTTAGGTTTTCGTCTAATCGGCTCAAAATTTACACAAAAATTATTCTAAGAATTCCTTGGTTTCTTGATGATTTTCAGTTTTTGAACAGTCTGGTTTTCGGTAGGGTTGCAGGATTACATCTATAAATCAAAGAAAAAAGAATTTAACTTTTTTTTACAAGCATAAAGCCAGTTCTTCTTTCGCTTTTAACAACTGATTAAACATTTCCTCATTCCCATTATTTAGATTCAACTGGGGAAGCAGTTCAGTATAGTAATTAATACCGTTTAATAACTGATCACGAAATTTAACGAAATACTTGGCTTTTTTATCGTTTAACTGATTAACATGAGCCGCAATATCGTTTTTAAGATAACCAATATATAAAGACAATTCATTAATAAAAAGATTCGGACGATTGATACTTCCAAGCAAATTTCTCCTGTTATAGATATGATCAACCATTTCTACAAGCGAATACGACGAAGTAAAATAAGCCAGATTTGGCCCCGGACAAATAGCCACAGCCACACTTTCTTTTGATTTTAACAAATCATTTTTAAGGTAAGTTGAAGTGCAAAGTCCTTCACACAAACAAACTTTAACGGTTACAGCATCGGCTTGCTGCTGGTATTGCTGTGGCGGCAAATCCAGCGTTTGCAGCTGTTTTAATTTCAGGTTTTGATATTGGCGCGATGCCGTACAAATCGGCTGTTCGGTAAATTCGGTATTGGTGCACAAATATTTTTTTGTGCATGGGCTGCCCGGCCGGCCCGCTTCTATCCGTTCTAAACGCTGTTTCTCGGCAGAGCTTTTTCTGAAATTGTTAAACAGCACGCCCAGCGGCGAAGAATTGCTTATATAAAATTCATTTTCACCGGCCGTTGCCAAATCATTTAAAGTTGCTGCATCTACATTGGTTACTTCCGGAACCAGTAAAAACGGACTGCCCCAGCCAGTGGCATCCAACTGATAAAAATCGGTTAAAAAACGATCTTCTTCAGCCGTCCCAATTCCGCCTTGCGCCGTTATGCGCTGTTCTGGAATGGCATCAACTACGATACTTTTTTGACTGAGCGCGGCAGCATAAATATCAAAAAGTTCTACAGCCAGCTGTTTTCTTTTTTGTTTAAAGTCCTCCAGAATCGGTCCAAGCAAAAAACCTTCGGTTGCAAAAGCATGGCCGCCGCAATTCAAGCCTGATTCTATCCTGAACTCGTAAACCCAAATGCCTTTTTTAGCCAATACTTTTGCCTGGATTTGTGCCGAACGAAAATCGCTCACTTTCAAAATCACTCTTTTATGTGTGATGCTGTTTTTATCGGGATAAAATTGGTGCAGGTTTTCTAAATAAGCATACAGCCTCGGGTTCAATCCGGCAGAAATAACGACTGAAGACTGCAGATCTGATGCGGCAAAGCCGCGCAAAGCAGCAAGCGCATCTGTATATTCTTCGCCTAAATAATCGCCGTTTGCGCTGTAATTTGCTTTATCTACTTTAGACATAATGTTCACGTCTATCGTACCTGCTTCCACGCCATTCCGTAATTGTGCCTGTAAAAAAAGCTTTTCTGCAGATTCCGGCAAATCCAGCATCAGCGCATATTTAGCTTTTAAAGCAGAAGTTTCCGGCAGCATTTCAAAATACTGTGAAAGTGCTGTTCCGACAATAAATTTCTGCTGTTTCAGATCAGCAATTTGCTGCTTTACCAAACGGTTAAGCAGGTTTAAATACGCTGTAATCCGTTTCGCCCGGCTGTCTTCCTCGTTTTTGCTGATGGGAATATACGCTTCTTCGTTTTTTTCGGCATGAAACTTCCGCATCCGTTCGGCCAGTTCATCATCAACAATAGAAACAACGGAGGAAATGCCGAAACGCGCTACTTTTAAAGGCGTATCAACCGAATAACCTAAACCTAAAACGGGAATATGGAATGTATGATTCATAAAAAATTTGTGCAGATGCGAGTAGCAAATAAGGACAAATTTTTAAGCTGAAAACATGAGCCGCATCATTTTTATGCCGATAAAAACAGCATTTAAAATGATTGATATCGGCTAAAAACGTGATTAGCATCACTGTTCATTAACCCACACAGTGGTATTTTTACAAAATCAATAAGGAAGATTGATAAAGCCATTTTGATTTTAGTTTTAAGTGATAAAAGCGGCATAAAGCCGCTTTTATCGTTTTTGATTTTAAGGAAACCGAATTAGTTTGCACCAATTTTTACCCCGTAAAAGAAGCATCAGCAAAGTGTTATTTATTTTACAAAGCGCTCAAAATAAGCCCTTTCCAGCATTTCGCGGTGCCGCGGATGGGCAAGTGCAATCAGTTCCCGGGCGCGTTCTTTCAGGCTTTTGCCAAACAGATTCACAATCCCATATTCGGTTACCACCCAGTGCACATGGCCTCTGGTGGTAACCACGCCGGCTCCTTCTTTCAAAAACGGTACAATGCGCGAAATGCCTTTACTGGTTTCGGATGGCAAGGCCAGAATCGGTTTTCCGCCTTCTGATAACGATGCGCCACGGATAAAATCCA
Organism: Janthinobacterium lividum; assembly: GCA_050954865.1. Taxonomy (GTDB): domain Bacteria; phylum Bacteroidota; class Bacteroidia; order Sphingobacteriales; family Sphingobacteriaceae; genus Mucilaginibacter_A. The sequence continues at coordinate 3,066 of JBPBQN010000223.1, forward strand.
TTTGTCCGCCAATGCCAGAATATTGATATGTGCCGATCGAATCCGCACAAACCTGTCCGGTTAAGTCGATTTCAATCGCACTGTTAATCGCAGTTGCTTTTTGGTTTTGGCGGATGATGCTCGTATCGTTTACATAACTGATATCCATTACGCGGATAGAAGGGTTGTCATCCACAAAATCATACAATTTGCGCGTTCCAGCCATAAAAGCAGTAACCGAACGGCCGGTGTTTAATTTTTTAAGTTTGTTGTTGATCACGCCACTTTCGATCAGCGGAATAATTCCGTCTGAAAACATCTCGGTATGCAAACCTAAATTTTTATGGCTGGAGAGATTTTTAAGCACCTGATCCGGAATATTGCCGATACCCAGCTGCAGCGTTGCGCCGTCTTCTACCAGCGAAGCAATGTTATGCCCAATCTGTTTTACTGTTTCTGTAACGCCTGTTGTGTAATCTACTTCCGGTAATTTTTCTTCGTGCCAAACCAGCGCATTTAATTTACTGATGTGCACAAAACCTTCTCCATGCGTTCTTGGCAGTAATGGATTAACCTGCGCAATCACATATTTGGCCGTTTCAACTGCCGCACGCGCAACATCTACAGACGTTCCCAAAGTGCAAAAACCGTGTTTATCCGGCGGAGAAACCGTAACCATGGCCACATCGATCGGCAAAATGTTATTACGAAACAACTGCGGAATCTGGCTGATAAAAACCGGTACATAATCGCCATCATTACTATTGGCAACCGCGCGCGTAGCAGCAGAAACAAACAAGGATTTAAAAAAGAAAGCACCACTGTATTCGGGTAAATTAAATTTTACATCGCCTAAAGTGGTGATACTAACCAGCTCGACGTTTTTCAATTCGCGGTGCCGGTTTTGCAAGGCTTTGATTAAATGCAAAGGCGTTGCCGCGCTACCGTGGATGAAAACGCGGTTGCCGGATTGAACAACTTTTACAGCTTCTTCTGCCGAAATATATTTTTCTGTTACCATTTTTAGTTTAAATTTTTCAAATTAAACGCATTTATTAAGTTGAGAAACTGATCAGGATCACTATTTCAACTGATACAACTCATTCATCTGCCATAAAGTTGTACATAGTTTTGGATTTCAATTATTCAAAGCCATGCCATCCAAACAACTGATTGAGAAGTACCACGTTGCTGCGCCGCGTTATACCAGTTATCCAA
>JBPBQN010000224.1:0-4256 GCA_050954865.1 Janthinobacterium lividum
AAAGTATCGCATGTGTTATTTAACAAACGTGTGGTTACGTTGGATTTAGCTTCATTAGTGGCCGGCACAAAATATCGTGGCCAGTTTGAGGAACGAATGAAAGCGGTAATGAACGAGTTGGAAAAATCTCCTGATGTAATTTTATTTATTGATGAGATTCATACCATTGTTGGTGCAGGTGGTGCTTCCGGTTCGCTGGATGCTTCCAATATGTTTAAACCGGCTTTGGCTCGCGGAGAAATTCAATGTATTGGTGCCACAACTTTAGATGAATATCGCCAGTACATCGAGAAAGATGGTGCTTTAGATCGTCGTTTCCAAAAAGTAATGGTTGAACCGGCTACACCTGATGAAACCATTGAGATTTTAACGCGCATTAAAGATAAATACGAGGAACATCACGGTGTAACTTATACGCAAGAAGCTATTGAAGCTTGCGTTTCTTTAACTTCAAGATACATTACAGATCGTTTTTTACCTGATAAAGCGATTGATGCTTTGGATGAATCCGGTTCCCGCGTGCATTTAACCAATATCCATGTTCCGCAGGATATTTTGGATATTGAGCAAAAAATCGAGCAGATCAAACTGGAGAAAAACAAAGTAGTTCGCAGTCAGAAATACGAAGAAGCAGCAAAACTGCGTGATACCGAAAAGCATTTGCTGGAAGAATTAGAGCAGGCAAAAGCAGCGTGGGAAGCTGAAACTAAATCCAAACGTTATACTGTAACGGAAGATAATGTGGCAGAAGTAGTTTCCATGATGACCGGAATTCCTGTTCAACGTGTTGGTCAGGCTGATAGTCAGAAATTGCTGAACATGGGCGATAAGATTAAAGATAAAATTATCGGTCAGGATGAGGCAATTAAGAAATTGACAAAAGCCATTCAACGTACGCGTGCCGGATTAAAAGATCCTAAAAAACCAATTGGTTCTTTTATTTTCTTAGGTCCAACCGGTGTTGGTAAAACAGAATTAGCTAAAGAGTTAGCTCGTTTTATGTTCGATACAGAGGATTCTTTGATCCAGATCGACATGAGTGAATACATGGAAAAATTTGCGGTTTCCCGTTTAGTGGGCGCGCCTCCGGGATATGTGGGTTATGAGGAAGGTGGACAATTGACTGAAAAAGTACGCCGTAAACCATATTCAGTTATCTTGTTGGATGAAATTGAAAAAGCACATCCAGACGTATTCAATATTTTGCTGCAGGTTTTAGATGAAGGACAATTAACAGATTCTTTAGGTAGAAAAGTTGATTTCCGAAATGCTATTGTGATCATGACTTCAAATATTGGTGCACGCCAGTTGAAAGATTTTGGTCAGGGAGTTGGTTTTACCACTTCAGCAAAAGTTGATCAGGCTGATGCACATTCAAGAGGTGTTATTGAAAATGCTTTGAAACGTGCTTTTGCACCAGAGTTTTTAAATCGTATTGATGATGTGATCGTGTTTAATTCTTTAGGAAAAGATGAGATTTTCAAAATTATCGATATTGAATTAAGTGCTTTGTTTAACCGCGTTCATGCTTTAGGTTACGATGTGAAGTTAACGTTGGCAGCGAAAGAGTTTATTGCTGATAAAGGTTATGATTCGCAATTTGGTGCTCGTCCATTGAAAAGAGCGATTCAAAAATATCTGGAAGATCCGATTGCAGAAGAAATTCTGAAAGGTGAATTGACCGAAGGTGCTTTGATGGAAGTTGATTACGATGCGGAAGCCAAGCAAATTACGATCAACGCAAAACCTGCTGAAATTGCAATTACGCCAGAAGAAGAGCAAAAAGGTGAATAAATAAAATCTTCTATAAACAAAAAGTCCCGATACTGTTTTTATCGGGACTTTTTTTGTGTCTGAAATTTATGCTATAAAAGAAGCATTATTGTTTTTCCATCTGATCGATAACCGGTTGCGTAACGCCAACGTTAGAGAATCCGCCATCGTGAAATAAATTCTGCATTGTAACCATCTTGGTTAAATCAGAAAATAATGTAACGGTATAATCCGCACATTGATCCGCATCCGCATTACCAAGCGGCGACATTTTTTCTGCAAAATCAATAAAACCATCAAAACCTTTAATGCCGCCGCCGGCCGTTGTGCGCGTAGGAGACTGACTGATGGTATTAATACGAACATGTTTTTTAACACCATACTGGTAACCAAAGTTGCGGGCAATACTTTCCAGCATGGCTTTGGTATCGGCCATTTCATCATAACCTGGGAAAATTCGCTGAGCTGCAATATAAGTTAAAGCCACTACAGAACCCCACTCATTAATCATGTCCTGTTTCATGGCAATCTGCAAAATGCGGTGCAACGACATGGCAGAAATATCCAGCGTTTTATGCATAAAATCGTAATTTGAATTGGTGTAGGGAATATTTTTCCGCACGTTCAAACTCATTCCAATGGAATGCAAAACAAAATCCACACCGCCGCCAAAATGCTCTTTGGTTGCTTCAAACAGGTTTTCTATATCCGCAGTAACCGTTACATCTGCAGGAATCACCGGCGCGTCGCAAGCTTCTGCCAGTTTATTAATTTCGCCCATGCGTAAAGCAATTGGTGCGTTGGTTAACACAATTTGCGCGCCTTCTTCCACACAACGCAACGCGGTTTTCCAGGCGATTGATTTCTCATCCAAAGCACCGAAAATGATGCCTTTTTTACCTTGTAATAAATTATAAGCCATTTGATTTTGTTTAGCGCCTAAAAATAGAATTATTTATCGATTAGTTTCAAGCAGAAATAACTTGTTTAACTATTCAGCAATTCCCGTGCATTTTGCAGTGCGCTTTCGCCGGGTTTGCTGCCGCTTAACATTTTGGCAATTTCCAGAACACGTTCTTCTTCCGTTAGTTTTTTGATTTTAGTGGAAGGAATTTTGCCCGTATCATTTTTATAAACCAGGAAATGCGATGAGCCTTTGCTGGCAATTTGCGGCAAATGTGTAATCGTAACTACTTGCAAAAACTGCGATAACTGCTCCATCACCAAACCAACTTTGTTGGCCACTTCGCCAGAAACGCCGGTATCAATCTCATCAAAAATAATTGTTGGCAAAGCAGTGTAACGGGAAATCAATGATTTGATACTCAGCATCACGCGTGAAAGTTCTCCACCGGAAGCTACTTTGCTCATTTCCGCCAGTTTATGACCTTTATTTGCCGAAAACATAAATCTGATATGATCGATTCCGTTTTTATCAAATGCTTCTTTTGCCGCTACATTATTTTCAATTTTCAAAATCGCCTGCGTCATATCCACATCAGCTAGCGTTTTTAAAATCTGTTTTTCTATTTCTGGAACGGCCTTTTTTCGGTTGGAAGATAGTTGAACTGCCATTTTTTGCAACTCTGTATTTTGCTTTTGAATTTGCTTTTGCAACTTTTCTATCGCGTCATCACCGGATTGGATGTTATTTAATTTGTTGGATAAATCCTCCTGAATTTGCAACAATTCAGCATTGCTACTCACCCGATGCTTCTTTTGCAGGCTAAAAATCAATGCTAATCGGTCACTAATTTGCTCGCTGCGCGCTTCATCAACCTGCGTTGCCTGTTCCAAATCTTCCACTTCAGCAACAATATCTTTTAATTCAATGGTGATGCTGCTTAAACGCTGACACAATTCGCCAGCTTTAGAACTGAATTTTTCAAGCGAAGTAAACAATTGCATTGATTCTTTAAACTGATTCAAGGCAGCCGTTTCGCCATCCTGCAACAAAAAATTAATACTTAACAGGTTTCGCTTAATTTCTTCCGCATTGTTCAGCGCATATAATTCCTGCTCCAAACTTTCCTGTTCATCTTCAACCAAATTTCCTTTTTCCAGTTCATCAAACTGAAATTGCAGATAATCTTCTTCGCTTTTTGCTTTTTCACTTTCCTCAATCAACTGCTGTAATTGAGTTGATGATTTTCGGTGGATAAAAAAAGCATTGTGGTATTTCTCTAATAATTCTGGATGATTGGTGATCGAATCAACTACCAACAATTGAAATCCCGGATCATTAATTTCGGCAGTTGCATGTTGCGAATGAATATCGATCAGCTTTTCGCCAAGCTGTTTTAAGGAAGTTAAATTAACCGGCGAATCATTTACAAAAGCGCGGGATTTTCCGTCAGCGCTGATTTCTCTGCGCAAAACCGTTTCTGCTTCGTAATCCAGATCGTTTTCTTCAAAATATTTTTTCAGGCCGAAACCTTCAATCCTGAAAGTTCCTTCGATAACACATTTTTTTTGCTGATTAA
>JBPBQN010000225.1:0-4164 GCA_050954865.1 Janthinobacterium lividum
AATGCACCAGTTTGGTATTTTCAGATTTCCAGTAATCTTCCCACGATGCTGTTTTTACCGGTATATTTTTAAGGTAATATTCCTGTTTTTTTTCTTCGGAAAGATCAGCATTCAGTAAATCTTTGGTAGCCGAAATATAACCGATCGGTGCATCAAACCAAACATATAAAACTTTGCCATCGGCTCCGGCAACCGGCACTTTTACGCCCCATTCCAGATCACGCGTCATCGCCCGTGGCTGCAAACCACCGTTCAGCCAGGATTTACACTGACCAAAAACGGTTGCGCGCCAGTCTTTTTGATGGCTTTCTACATAAGCTTCAATTTCGGGCTGCATTTTATCTAGCGGCAAAAACCAGTTGGTGGTTTTACGAAGAATTGGCGCTTGTCCGGACAGCGTGGAATGCGGATTAATCAGATCCGTTGGGTTCAGCGAAGTTCCACATTTTTCGCACTGATCGCCATAAGCATTTTCATTTCCGCAAACCGGGCAAGTGCCTACAATGTACCGATCAGCCAGAAACTGCTGTGCACTTTCATCAAAATATTGCTCGGTAGATTCTTCTATAAAAACGTTTTTATCGTATAAATCTTTGAAAAAATCAGCAGCCGTTTCGTGGTGCGTTGCAGAAGAGGTACGATGGTAAATGTTGAACGAAATGCCAAAATCACGAAAAGAATCGCCAATAATTTTGTGGTATTTATCCACTACTTCCTGCGGAGAAACGCCTTCTTTTCGCGCTTTTAACGTGATGGGTACGCCGTGTTCATCAGAACCACAAACAAAAATCACGTCTTTTTCTTTCAGCCGAAGATAACGCACATATGTATCCGCCGGAATATAAACGCCGGCCAAATGCCCAATGTGCACCGGTCCGTTGGTGTATGGCAAAGCTGCGGTTACGGTATATCTTTTTATATGTTGTTCCAATGTTAGCGGGATATTTTTTAATTTGCAAAGATAAGGCAATTTGCCTGCTCTTAAAATCTGGTTTTGATTATATGGAAATTATCCGGCCGCCGTACCTTAAAAAAGGCGATAAAGTTGCCATCACTTGTCCTGCTAAAAAATTGCCCAAACCGATGGATGATGCCATTTCACTTTTAAATTCCTGGGGTTTGGAAGTGGTTTTGGGCGAAACAGTTACAGCAGATTTTCATCAGTTTGCCGGAACAGATGAACTTCGCGCTAAAGATTTAAGCCGTTTTCTGGCAGACGGCAACATCAAAGCCATTTTTGCGGCACGCGGCGGTTACGGCACCATTCGCATGATTGATGAGGTTGATTTTATGCCGATAAAAACAGCACCGAAATGGCTGATCGGTTTTAGCGATATTACCGTTTTGCACACGCATTTATTTTCGGTTTTTGGTGCGCAAAGTATCCACGGACAAATGCCTTTAACAACTCCAGACGGTACAACAGAATCACTTCAAACGTTACGAAAAGCCTTATTTGGAGAAGATTTTGGTTACCATTTCTCCGCAGAAAAATTAAACCGCGAAGGCGAAGCGCAAGGAATTTTGGTTGGTGGAAATTTAGCGTTGTTGGTTGCTGTTTCAGGTTCGGTTTCAGATTTGGATTACAATGGAAAAATCCTGTTTCTGGAAGATGTGGGCGAATATTTATATTCCATCGATCGGATGATGCGCACTTTAAAACGTTCCGGAAAGCTTAAAAACCTGGCTGGTTTGATGATTGGCGGCTTTACCGAACTGAAAGACAACGACATTCCGTTTGGGCAAACTGCCGAAGAAATCATTGCCAAAGTAGTAAAAGATTATGATTATCCCGTTTGTTTTAATTTTCCAGCCGGACATATTGCCAATAATCAGGCTTTAATCTTCGGAAAAACACTAAATTTAGCTGTGCAAAAACAGCACGTCACTGCAACCTATCTCTAATATGGCCATTTTTGAAAATTTATCCAACTACAAAAATCTTGGATTATTGATCATCCGCGTTGGTTTGGGCGTGATGTTTATTTACCACGGCGTGCCAAAATTAAGCGGCGGACCAGAACATTGGGAAAAAATTGGCGGCGCCATGAAAGTGGTTGGCATCAGTTATGCGCCAGCTTTTTGGGGATTTATGGCTGCCATAACCGAAACTTTTGGTGGTTTGCTGCTGATGATTGGGCTAGCATTTCGGCCGGTTTGTATCTTGCTGGTAATCAATTTAATTGTGGCTGCGCTGATGCATTTTGCCAAAGGTGCCGGTTTGGAAGGCGCAGCCCATGCCATAGAAGATGCCATTACATTTTTAGGGTTAATTTTCATCGGTCCGGGCATTTACAGCGTCGATAAAAAATGAGTTTTGCTTGGATGACTGTTTTATTGTTGATCAGTTTTAATCCATATAGTCAGAACCTGAATGGCAATTATGCAGGCGCTGCGAGCCTCGGCATCAACCAAAGATAGGTGTTTGAAAACAGTATGGTTGGTTCTGGGTGAGAACAATAAAAAACCCGAAGAAACGGTTAAGAATCTTCGGGTGTAAATTGTGCTGGAAAAGTGATGCTGTTTTTATCGGGTAAAAATCAGCAACAATTAATAGCCAGGGTTTTGTGTAATATTGGGATTTGCGTTCAATTCTGATACAGGAATTGGCCAGATGTAATGAAAATCACTATAAGGAAGTGCTGCTTTTGAAGTTGAAACTGCAGGACGAGTAACTGCATTGTATTGAGAACCGTCTCCTTTTAAATCTGTTAGTAATACTTTAGGGGGAATGCCGCCGCCAGTAACCGCAAAAGAGGATTTAGACAAACGTGTGATATCCGGCCACCGGCGACCTTCGCCAGCGAACTCTATACGGCGTTCTGCTAAAATAGCACGTACAAAATCATCTCCAGATGCAAAATTAGCAATCGTATAAGCAGCAGCTGTTGTAGGCAATGCACGGTTTCTTACGGCATTTAATAAACTTAAAGCTCTTGTATCTAAAGCGGTTGTACGGGCGTAAGCTTCAGCAACGTTTAACAAAACTTCTGCATAACGCACAATTGGTGCATAATCGGTTTTGTTGATTGGGTCACGGTATTTGTAATTATAAAAGTATTTAGATCCAGTTGTGGATGCTTGAACTTGTAACAATGATCTTCTGGTATCGCCAGTTACCCAGTAAGAATAATTATATAAGTTAGGGCTGGTACAAACTAAACCCCGTCCTCCGTATGTAGGGCTAATTGTAGTAGCTACAGGGCCAAACATACTAGCTAAAGCCCCGTTTACGCCACCATTTGCCGCAGAACTGTTTTCTATTGAAAACATAGACTCTGAGTTAATTGAAGTACCAGCATTATTGGGGTTTAAAAACGGACCATCCGGGGTGGCCGTTAATTTATAATTACCAATTGGGCTGGTAAAATTAGTACCAGAAGAAGTACCTAATTTTGTACCTTCTGTAATTACGCCTGCAAAATCTTCCATGTGTAACTTAACACGAGTTTTTAGAGCAATTGCTGCGCCTTGTGTTGCTCTGGTAATAGGGTAAGCAGTACGGGTAGCCGGTAAGTTTGTTTCTGCATAATCTAAATCAGCCAAAATTTTAGTGTAATCGTCCGCCACTGTACCGCGAGGAACGGTTACCTGGGCAGCAACTGTTGTAGTGGAGTTAATGGCAACAGTACGGTAAGGTACCCCTGGATTACTACCTTTACTATCAACATATGGCCGGCAAAAATTAATCACCAATTCATGATGCGCTAAGGCACGTAAAAATCGGGCTTCGCCTTCATATTGTGTAGCAACTGAAGAGGTAATGGTTCCGCTTGCAGCTGCAGCTTCTACACCGGCAATCAATATATTACATTGATTGATTAAAGCATAAAGATTAGTCCACATGTTTACGTTGTTTGCGGTCGTTCCATCATAAGTGCTTTCATAAGTGATCTGGTAAAAAGTAGCCAGGTTTACCATGTCTTCTCCTCTCATTTCTGCCTGCTCAATAGAAGCAGCACCGAATGGGTATCCACGGCCAGCGCCACCATTATAAGTACCCACAGCCGCTGTACTGTAAACACCTGCCATTACCAACTCAATGTTGGCAGGTGAAGTAAAAGCAGTTGCTTCTGATAAAGAGTTAATCGGATTTAGTTCTGTGTATTTTTTACACGATGCTACCGATAGCAAAGTGATGGCGGAAGTTAGAATTACGCCTTT
>JBPBQN010000226.1:0-4143 GCA_050954865.1 Janthinobacterium lividum
ATCCTGTTTTTTACACCGTTTGCTTCCGTTGGATACCTTTCCGGCCACACCAATTTTAATTTGGAAGGCAATTATCCCATCACCACCGGCATCAACAATTACGTAGAGCAACGGCCGGTTTATACTACTTTTAACAACCCGATTTCCATCAAAACAAACAGCGTGAGCAACGTAAAAGCAAGTTTGGGTTTCCAGCTTAACCTGGCATTTTTCCGTTTCTACACTTCCTACACAGCTTCACAATACCAGTCGGTAAATGCCGGCATTGGTTTCGGTTTGTAAATTGATTTCCTTTACGGGATGGATTTTCTGTTAAATAGTCCGGTTCAAAAAATTGACGATGCTGTTTTTACCGACCAAAATTTAGAGCTTTACCTCAAGCGTGATGATTTGATTCATCCGTTGATTTCAGGTAACAAATGGCGCAAACTAAAATATATTTTGCAGGAAGCCAGGCTTCAGCACAAAACGCATCTGGTTACATTTGGTGGTGCGTTTTCCAATCATTTGCTGGCTATGGCTTCCGCTGGGGCCAGTTTTGGTTTTAAAACAACCGGTTTTGTTCGGGGTGAAAATGTCCAGAACGATACACTTTTTATATGCCGTTTATTAGGAATGAACCTGATTTTTGTTGATCGCGAAAGTTATCAGCATAAACCAGAACTGTTCGCCAGCTATTTTCAAAACGATCCCGAAGCTTTTTTTGTGGATGAAGGCGGCGCATCTGCTCTGGCAGCTTTGGGTTGCAGTGAATTGGTTGATGAACTGCCCGAAAAATACGATCACTTATTTTGTGCCTGCGGAACCGGAACTACAGCCGCCGGAATTATTAATGGTTTGACTAACAACAATTTATCAACCCAATTCCATGCGGTTCCGGTTTTAAAAAATGCCGGCTGGATGCAGCAGGAGATCGAAAAATATGTGCTAAAAACAGCATCCTTCATCAATCACACCAATTATGATTTTGGCGGATACGCTAAAACTACACCGGAATTGCTTGCCTTTATTCAACAGTTTATTGCCAAAACCGGAATTTTGATTGATCCTGTTTATACGGGAAAAATGCTGTTTGCAATTTATGATCTCGCCAAAAAAAATCATTTTAAATCAGGTTCAAAAATATTAGCTGTACACACTGGCGGCACTTTTGGGTTGCTTGGCATGAAAGATAAATTTGGGCAGATTTAACTTTTTTTGTTTAATTTTTAGGTGATAAAAGAAGCACTTATTTATTACAATTTAGGAAACTTTGCATCTGCAAACTATAAAATATCAATTAAGTTTCTTACATAAACTATTAATTATCAACAGTTTAAAATAATTTTTCAAGAAACGAAATTAATTTTTAATAATAAATTTATCTGCTTTAAACTTAAATATTTTTCTATATTTGAAAATACGCAGCTACTAATTTAATGCATAACTTTTCGGAAAATAATCTTGTTGACCAGTCTTCACCAGAACCACTTGTTTTAATAAAGCCCGACAGCCCATATTTTACAATTGTTAATTTTAACGATGCTTTTATTGCGGTTAGTCAATTGCAAGACATAGATATTATTGGCAAAAGCATTACAGAACTGCACAAATGGAACAGCGATAATGAAGAAAGTGCGCTGCTAATTCATGACCTGCTGAATGAAGTAATTCTTAAAAAAGAAATTATTACGCTTCCTGCCGTTCGGTATGATTTGACTGCGCTACCCGGCGAGCAGGTGCAAGCAAGCTGGTGGCAAGCCATTTATGAACCTTTTTTGGCCGAAGATGGCAGCGTTGAATTTATTTTGTGCATCACCAGAAACATTACCGCACAAATGCAAAATGAATCTGACTAATGCTCATTCAAAAGTTCTTTTAATTTAATAACGTTTGGGGATTTTTGCGCTTGTTCTTTTTCCAGCTGAACAATTAACGTGGCCAATGCAGCATCAAAAGCTTTTTCGGCACCGCTTCGGGTTTCATGTTTTACATTGAGCAACAACTCCGGCAAACCAATTTCGTAAAAATTATTTTTAACAAAAACCGTGGCCGAAAGCTGTTTGTTAAACGTGTATTTTTTGCCCTTTACCGTAATTTTTTGCAATTGATAAGGATACAAATCATGTTTTGGATTTTCCTTAATCAACACCTTTTCATACCTAGATCTTTTACCGAAAAGGTCATTTTCTTCGCCGGTTTTGATGTATTGATAATACGTTTCAACCTGTTCTTTTGGCGATTTAATGGCCTCCGGAATCAGGCTGCTTCTCAAAACAGGATCATTTTTACCAGGCCAATCGTGATTTACAGTTGCTGCTGCTGTACCAAAACTGAGATGGAAACTTTGCTGATCAACCAGCTCAATAATCGTTTTAAATATGCTGATCCTTTCTTTGGCACTGTATCTTTCCGACAAAATTTTGATAAAATCAGCCGTAAACAAATCCGGACTAAAAACAGTATTTACAAACAATTCAAACAATTCCTGCTTCAGTTCGGGTACATTTTTGATCGCTTTGTAACGGTTTTCTTCGGAAGTGTTGATCTGAAGCACAATTGTAAAATCGTTTACCTGAATGTTTTGAACAAGCAAACGGCATTCTGCCACAAACAAATTATTTTCTTTTTTTAAAGCTGGTTTAATGGTGCTGTTGCGGGAAATCAGTTCGGCCTGAACAAAGCTTTCGAAAGAAAAATTGACCGCGTTTAGCAGATTAGCCAGCATTTTGGTATCTGTCTGAACCTGATTTGCAGGTATCACTTTTAGATACAAAACGCTTTCCTGCTTGTTGTTTAACGGTTTTTGCTGCAATGCCTCCAGTATAATTTTGCTCGATAGCAATCTTGAAAAATAGGTGATAAAAACAGTATTTCCTACAGCTTAAATTGCATGATAAAAAATACTGTTTTTTATACTGATAACTTTAGCTTTAGCTTTATTTTTCGGTACTTTTTAAAGCCCAGTAAACCAAAGCCGGCTGAAAAAGCAATCTGATGAATCTCCGTTTTTGATTTTCTAAACCAAATGCCGAGCGATGGTGCATGTATTGCGCAATGTTTCCCGGAAAAACCGCTACAAAAAAACCTGCTGCAACCTTGCCAACCAGTTCTTCCCGCTTTTTATTGGTGAAAATAAGCGCGCTACCCAAAGCTATTTCTGCAAAGCCAGAATAAATTACGGTATTATCTTTTTTTAACGGAACCCAGTTGGGCACTTGCGCCCTGAAATCTTTTCTGGCAAAAGAAAGGTGACTTACGCCTGCAAATACTAAACTTGCGCCTAATAAAATTCTGGCTGATTTTTTTACAGTTTCTTCTTTCACTGTGATTTAATTTTTAGGATGAACTAATTTATTGTAAAATCAAAAACCCTAACACGCGTAAAATGTGTTAGGGTTTTTGCCGAAAATCAGATTTGATGTATAAAAAGCTACTTTTAATTTTCCCATTCAGTCCATACCAAAAAAAGGTCGATAAAAGAAGCATTAGCTAAAACACGACAGTTTACAACACAATTCGTTTGCCTGTGGCTGCTGATCTTTTTGCTGCATCCAAAATTTCCATCACAATCATATTGTATTTTAGAGAAGATAAATCATCCGTTCCTGAAAGTTTATTTTGCAGCACAGCCGTTAGGTAACTAATTGGCGAACTTTCATTCGCAATCAGCGGTTCGGCGGTTTTGGCTCCTTTAATATTTTCGCGCATACGGTTTACAATATGCTCATTATCAAGCGCATGTAAATAACCTTTTTGTCCAAACACTTCCATATCTTTAATTGCAAACGGCCAGCTCCAGGAAGCTTCAATTAAACCTGTAGCTTCAGGATATTCTACAATAATCGTAGCATCATCATCCACTTTTGGATAAAGTGCCGGTTTATAATGGCGCGTAACGGCGGTAACTGCAATCGGTTTGTTGCCTTTCATTAGCCAAGTCATCAAATCTGCACCGTAGCAGCCAAAATCATTCAAAGCTCCTGCCCCATTTAAAACCGGATCTGTTAACCAGCTTAAAAACTCAGGACTGCAATTAATTTCTTTCGGACCCTGATGCCCGTCATGAACAACCATTTTCCTGATTCCACCGATACTATCCTGATTAACCATATCGTAAACCGCTTTGTTGGAAGGATACCAAGTAGTTTCAAAATTAGTCAG
>JBPBQN010000227.1:0-4061 GCA_050954865.1 Janthinobacterium lividum
GTTGTTAACAAAATCCGTGGTTCCCTGAAAGTTGTTGCGGTTAAAGCTCCTGGTTTTGGTGATCGTCGTAAAGCGATGTTAGAAGATATCGCTATCTTAACTGGCGGAACGGTAATTTCTGAAGAAAGAGGTTACAAATTAGAGAACGCTGAGCTTTCTTACTTAGGTACTGCTGAGAAAATTGTTGTTGATAAAGACAACACAACTGTAATTAATGGTGCTGGTCAGAGTGAAGAAATTAAAGCTCGTGTTAACCAGATTAAAACACAAATCGAATCGACTACTTCTGATTACGATAAAGAAAAATTGCAAGAACGTTTGGCTAAATTGTCTGGCGGTGTTGCTGTTCTTTACGTTGGTGCTGCTACCGAAGTAGAAATGAAAGAGAAAAAAGACCGTGTGGATGATGCTTTACATGCAACTCGTGCTGCAGTTGAAGAAGGTATCGTTGCCGGTGGTGGTGTTGCTTTTATTCGCGCGGTAGAGTCTTTAAAAGATTTGAAAGGCGAAAATGAAGATGAAAACACTGGTATCCAGATTATCCGTCGTGCGATAGAAGAACCATTACGTCAGATTTGCGAAAATGCAGGTGTTGAAGGTTCTATCGTTGTACAAAAAGTAAAAGAAGGTACTGCTGATTTCGGATACAATGCACGTACAGATAAATACGAAAATTTAATTGGAGCTGGCGTTATCGATCCAACTAAAGTAGGTCGTGTTGCTTTGGAAAATGCTGCTTCTATTGCTGCAATGTTGTTAACAACAGAAGTAGTTTTAGCTGATGACCCTGAAGACGAAAAAGGTGCTGGTATGCCTCCAATGGGCGGCGGCGGTATGGGTGGCATGATGTAATCATCCTTGCTTTAAAACTGTTTAGTTTTATATATTTTGAAATAGCCTGTCTGGAAAACCAGACAGGCTATTTTATTTGATGCTTTTTTTATCGGTATAAAAATAGCATTAGATTATTTTTAAGTTAAATAATTAATCAATTAAGGTTAATCAAATGATTATATGTTTAAACTTATATAAATATGACGGATTATAAAAACTAAGGCATTAAGTTTGCAACGTGATGAATATGAAAGTTATATTAGAAAGAAAGAACCACTACAAAACAATAATTATTGATTGGGTTTTGTTGGAAGCACCAATTATGATTATTGAACTTTGCAAATAAAATTTAGCAAAACTTAAATCTGCTGCTTTGCTTTAATATCCAAATATTTATTAATCGTGCTCACGGTTAAATTTTTTGGATCACATAAGATTGTTTGAATACCAAATCGGTTCAATTCTTTTACAATTACCCTTTTTTCAAATAAAAACTTTTCCGCTATCGTTTTTTGATAGATTTCTTCTACAGTTACTGCTGGTATTTGCACCATTTCTTCTAACTCCGCATTTTTAAAGAAGACCACTAATAGCAGATGCAGACTTGCAATTTTCCGCAGATATGGTAGCTGTCGCTCCATAGCAGATAAACTTTCAAAATTTGTAAAAAACACAATTAGGCTCCGTTGCTTAATTACGCTTCGAACGCAGGCATATAAAGCTTCCAGGTTAGTTTCCAGATATCTTGTTTTTTCTTTGTGTAGGATTTGCAAAATTTTATTCAAATGCCCGGGCCGACGATCTGCCGGAAGCACTGCTCCTACTTTTTCAGAAATTGTAATTAAACCTGCCCGATCTTCTTTCAGCATGGCAATGTTTAGCAAAGCCAGCGTTGCGTTGATGGCGTAATCCAGCAAACTCAATCCGGCAAAAGGCATTTTCATAGCGCGGGATTTATCAATGATGCAATACACATGCTGCGCTTTTTCATCTGTAAAAGCACTAACCATCGTATCGCCTTTGCGGGCGGTAGCTTTCCAGTTGATGCTGCGGTAATCATCTCCCGGGACATAATTTTTAATTTGTTCAAACTCCATGCTATGGCCAATCCTGCGTATTTTTTTAATACCTTGCGCTGTCAAACGGTTAGAAACAGCCAGCAATTCGTACCGCTGCATCTGCAAAAATGATGGATAAACAGGCACAATTTCGCTTTGATCAAAATTGTAACGGCGACTAACCAGTTTCAGCGGAGATTGTGCATAAACCCTGATTGCACCAAACTCATACTCGCCGCGTTTAGTTGGCCGCAATTGGTAATTAATCGTTTTATGCTCGCGCGATTTCAGTTTAGTTTGAAACCACAAATCCCGTTTTTGAAACTGAAACGGAATTTCATCTATCAAATCCAAACTAACTTTAAACGGATAGAAGTTTTCGACAAAAATACTCAGCTCATTATCGTCGCCGTTGCTTAGTCGTTCGGGCGTGTTACGGCTTGCAAATAAACCGTTTTGCGTACGGTAAAGCAGCGAAACATCAATCAGCAATAAAATCATCAACCCCAGAAAAAAGAACAGCGGAATATCGCCCAGCCAACGAAAAAAAAAGGACAGTAAAAACAGTATCACCGCAACACCCAATCCGAAGAAAAGGCGATTGCCGAGAAACAGGTTTTTATAAAACTGTTGGTACAGGTTTTTCAAGATGCTGTTTTTATCGGGGTATTTCTAACTTCTGAATAATTTGATGCACCACTTCATCCGGCGTTACGCCTTCCAGCTCTTTGTCCGGCGATAACATAATGCGATGCCGCAAAACGGCCGGCGTTACAAAAATAAGGTCATCCGGCGTTACAAAATCTCGTCCGCTGATGGCCGCAATCGCTTTTGCAGCACTAACAATAGCCAGCGAAGCACGCGGCGAACCGCCCAGATAAAGCGATTTACTGTTACGTGTTTCGTTGATAATGCGCGCTACAAACTCCAGCAATTTGGGTTCTACGTGTAAACCTCGAACCAGATTTCGGTAAGTTTCTATTTGTGCTGCGGATAAAATTGGCTGAATTTCATCCAACTTTTCCGCATTTATCTGCTGATGATGTTGCTGTAAAATGGCTGTTTCTTCTTCCAGCGTAGGATATTTTACTTCGATCTTGAACAGAAAACGATCCAGCTGCGCTTCCGGCAAACGATATGTTCCTTCCTGGTCAACCGGATTTTGTGTGGCCAAAATCACAAACGGTTCCTGCATCGGATATGTGTGGCCGTCAATTGTAATTTGCCGCTCTTCCATCACCTCAAACAACGCAGATTGTGTTTTTGCGGGAGAACGGTTGATCTCATCCACTAAAATCACATTTCCAAAAATGGGTCCGGGTTTAAACTCAAAACTATTTTCTTTTGGATTGAAAACAGACGTTCCCAACACATCCGAAGGCATCAGATCAGGCGTAAACTGAATGCGCGAAAAACCGGCATCAATACATTTGGCAATCAGTTTCGCAGTTAGTGTTTTGGCTACGCCAGGCACGCCTTCAATCAAAACATGTCCGTTTGCCAAAATCCCGGCTAGCAGCAGCATAATCATTTCCTGCTGACCAACAATTACTTTTGCCAGTGTATTTTTAATTTCGGTAACGGATTGGTTTAAGGCTGATAAATCTGTTCTCGAACTAAATATTTCTTCTTCCATTATTGGCCGGATTGCTGATAAAATTGTTCTGTTAAATAATTAAAGCTGATTATTTCTTTGTCGGATAACTGTTTTCCTGTTTGTACAAAATCGATGTATTTTAAAATTTCGCGGATCAAACTTTCCTCCGCACCGGATTTTTGAATGAGGTTTTGCGTGAAATCTTGATCTAAACTATTGGTTTTTAGCTGATAATGGCTGCGGATATGCTCCAGCAAAAACGTAACTTTTTTTGTGGCGATGTTTAAATTATTGTGCTGCTGATAGTAAACCTGACCAACAACCTGTACAAATTCTACCGTAGTATTTCGCAGCGGATCAGCAATTGGGATAATACGCTGGCGGCGTTTCATCTCGTACAAAACAAAAAAAAGCAGACTAAACAAAGCAATATAATACGCCCATCGCAACTCCGAATGACTTAAAAATACGCGCATCGGCGAGTTATCAGTTCCTGCCGTGCCAGCGGTTTCATACTCATCCCAAATAATTTCTCCTTTTGGATTGAGGTAGGAAAGTGCTTTGGCAGCGTA
>JBPBQN010000228.1:0-4033 GCA_050954865.1 Janthinobacterium lividum
GTAGATTTGCTTGAAGAAGCAATTTCATCAAAAACCAAAGCCATTATGATTGCACATTCACTTGGCAATCCGTTTAACTTGAATAAAGTAATGCGTGTGGCCAAAAAATATAATTTGTGGTTAGTTGAAGATAATTGTGATGCATTAGGTGCAACTTATAATCAGCAAAAAACAGGCACTTTTGGTGATATTTCTACTTTTTCCTTTTATCCAGCACATCACATCACCATGGGAGAAGGTGGTGCAGTCATAATTAATAATCCTGTATTATCTAAAATTGCAGAAAGTTTTAGAGATTGGGGTAGAGATTGTTATTGCGAACCCGGAAGAGATAACACTTGCGGTTGTCGCTTTTCACAACAATTAGGCACCCTTCCATTCGGATATGATCATAAATACACGTATTCGCATATTGGTTTCAACTTAAAAGTAACAGATATGCAGGCCGCACTCGGGGTATCGCAGTTGCATAAATTAGACCGTTTTATTGAGAAGCGCCGCCGAAATTTTGAAGCATTATACCATCGGATGAAAGATTTTGAAGATCTGTTTATCTTACCGCAAGCAACTGCAAACAGTGATCCATCTTGGTTTGGTTTTCTATTAACTTTGCGCGATGGCGATGCCAACGACAGGCAAATGCTGGTACAACATCTGGAGCAACAAAAAATTGGAACACGGCTTTTATTTGGAGGAAATCTGTTAAAACAACCTGCATATACAAATATTAATCATCGCGTTATTGGTAATTTGGCACATACAGATACGATTATGAATCAATCTTTTTGGCTGGGCGTTTGGCCAGGATTAGATGAAACTCACTATGATTACATACACCATGTTGTAAAAACCTACATAGAAAGTTAAATCTTTTGTTTTTCAGGAGATGCTTCTTTTATCAGGTAAATTTCATTCGCCTAATAATTGCAGGTAAAAGAAGCATTGCCCAAACCACCGATATTTTTAATACTGCGTAAACCTTATCCAACTGGCAGCTCCTTAAATTATTTCTTAAAGTGATAAATTGGTTTACTTTTGCAGAAAGATAATCTCTTAAATTTAGATTTTTAAGATTATTTATCTGCCTATTTAATTCATGAACAAAACGTCCGTATTTATACTTGCAGTTCTTCTTTTTTTTTGTTGCGGAGCGATAAGTCCTGTTTTAGCGCAGATTAATCTGCAAAACTTATCTTCCATAAATGTTGATAATTTAACCGATCAGCAGATCAAACAATTAATGCAACAGGCACAGAATGCCGGCATAAGTGATGCAGACTTATTACGTCAGGCACAGAGCCGTGGCGTATCTAATGTTCAAATCCAAAAATTACAGGCACGGGTTCAAGAAATACGCAATAAAAACAGTAGTAATAGTTCTGATACCACTTCAAACCAAAGCAGAAGTTTAAACTATAAACCGGAAAAAACGGATACTACATTAAACAGAGATATTTTTGAAAATTTAAAGCCAAAGATCTTTGGTGCGGATTTATTCAATAATAAAAATCTTTCTTTTGAACCTAATCTCAAACTGGCAACACCGGTAAATTATATTATTGGTCCTGATGATCAGCTTAATATAAATGTTTATGGGAATTCTCTGGTAAACTGGAAACTTGATGTTTCTCCAGATGGTAATATAAACATTCCTGGAATCGGTATTGTAAATGTTGCGGGCAAAACCATCGAAAATGCTACGTTAACTATAAAAAGCAAGCTTTCTACTAATAATTATGCAGTTGGCCGCGGCACAAGTGTACAAGTAAGTTTAGGCAACATCCGGAGTATTAAAGTAATTATGGTTGGGCAGTTAACCAAGCCAGGCACTTATACTTTACCATCTTTAGCAACTGTTTTTAATGCATTGTATGCTGCAGGTGGTCCGACTGAAAATGGTAGTTTCAGGCAGATAGAAATTATACGGAACAGCAAAAGGATCAGAACTTTAGATATTTATGATTTCTTGGTAAAAGGCAGTCAGAAAGACAACATAGGTTTGCAGGATCAGGATATTATACGTGTACCAACATACCGTAATCGAGTAGAATTTGCCGGACAAGTTAAAATTCCTGCTTTATTTGAGGTTTTACCAGGAGAAAATTTGCAAACAGTTTTGAACTACGCCGGCGGATTTACGGATAGTGCTTACACGGCAAGAATAAAAGTTATCCAGATCAGCGATCAGCAACGCAAGTTAACAGATGTTGTTGAAGATGATTATGATAGTTACCTGCCATTAAGAGGTGATAAGTTTTTTGTAGAATCAGTTTTAAATCGTATTGAAAATAGGGTCACTATTAATGGAGCAGTATTTAGAACAGGTGAATACGAATTACAAAAAGGGTTAACTTTATCACAATTAATTCAAAATGCCGCAGGTTTAAAAGAAGATGCATTTACAGAACGTGGTACTATAACCAGATTAAAGCCTGATAACAGTACCGAAATAATTGATTTTAGTGTAAAGGATGTATTAAACAAAGTGAATGATATTGTTTTACAGCGCGAAGATGTAGTTAATATCTTCTCCATTTTTGATCTTCGGGATAAATATAGAATCACGGTTAATGGTTCTGTTAGAAAGCCTGGAATTTTTTCCTATAGTGATAACATGAAAGTAGAAGATCTGATTCTGAAAGCAGGCGGTTTTGCAGAAGGAGCAACTTCTAAACGTATTGAGGTAGCACGCAGGGTTAGTGATGCAGATCCAAAATCAAAAAATACTAAAGTTGCTCAGGTTTTCAGCATTGATGTAGATAATGAATTAAAATTGAATGGAATAAATTTTGCATTGAAACCATTTGACATAGTATCCATTTACAGTTTGCCAGGATACGAAAAGCAAAAAACGGTGAAGGTAGAAGGTGAAGTTTTGTATCCGGGTTCTTATACTATTCAAACAAAAAATGAAAAAATATCTGATCTGATCAATCGTGCCGGTGGTTTAACTGTTTCTGCAGATATTGAGGGCGGTTCATTAAAGAGAGAAAATATAGCCATATTAGGTATTGATAAAACAAAATCTGATACAACTGCCATAGCCCAAGAAAGACTAGATCGTTTAAATCGTTTAAAAAGAACTTACAGAGATTCTTCTAGTAACAATGAAAGCACTCAGCCGAGAAATAACTTTGTTGGCATAGATTTAAAGAAAATTTTAAGTGTACCAGGAACTAAAGTTGATCTTTTATTAGAGGATGGAGACATACTTAGAATTCCAAAGCAACAGCAAATTGTTCGAGTTAATGGAGAAGTTTTGTATCCAAGTGCTATTGTTTATGATAAATCAAAATCTTTTAAGGGTTATGTTTTAAATGCAGGAGGTTTCTCACCAACAGCTTTTAAAAGAGGTTCCTACGTAATTTATCCTAACGGTACAGTAAAAGGTACTAAAAAATTATTTTTCTTTAATAATCATCCAAAAGTTAAACCAGGAAGTGAGATTTTTGTGCCTGTGAAACCTAAAAGCTTAGGCAATACTATTGCGACAGTTTTAGGATTTACAACCGGACTTGCATCTTTAGGAGCGATAATTTTAGGAATTGTTAGTGTATTAAGGAAATAGGTTGGTAATAATTTCATAAAATTATATCATCTTTTACATGGATAGTAATATTGAGCATAATGATATCTCATTAAAAGATATTGTTATTAGAATTAACTCTGGATGGAATTACTTTAAGTCAAAATGGAAACTTATATTCATTTCAGCCACAATAGGAGGCTCCACAGGATTGATTTACTCTCATTTTAAAAAACCCATTTATGTTGCTACTAGTACGTTTGTTCTAGAGGATAACAAAACCAACGGGTTAGGGCAATATTCTGGACTTGCATCGCTTGCAGGTATCGATGTTGGTGGGTCTAATGGGATTTTTCAAGGAGACAATTTATTGGAGTTATATAAATCTAGAGTTATGATCCAGAAAACATTATTAACCCCAGTAAACATTAATGGTAAATCACAACTACTTATAGATCGGTATATTAATTTTAATCATTTGCGGGATAAATGGAAGACTATACCGGG
>JBPBQN010000229.1:0-4031 GCA_050954865.1 Janthinobacterium lividum
AAACACTGAAAAACCTGCAAGCAAAAGGCGTAATCCTGGCGCAATGCAACAATACGGTACGCGAACGCAAAATTGATAAAAATGATCTGTTCGACTTTATTTCTTACGTGCCAAGTGGCAACGGCCTTCTCTGCAAAAGCTACTAAAACAGGCGATAATGCCATTTTTTGCACGCTCGCCTTTTTAACATTAGTATTTTTATGTTTGTCTTGGTTGCTGCTTTATTTTCGCTTCTAAAAATTAAAGCAGCATAGCTATTCTTCAACTTAAAACCAGGCGCATGTTTGAATTTCGACTAAAAGTTTTTTACACCGTTGCCAAACGGCTCAACTTTACCAAAGCCGCTGCCGAATTATTTATTACGCAACCAACTGTTACCAAGCATATTAATGAGTTCGAAGCTTATTTTAAAACGACTTTATTCGAGCGCAGCGGCAACAAAAAAATCGTTTTAACCGCTGCTGGTCGGTTAAAGCTAAGTGATTTACAAGTAGAAATGCAGCTGGGCAGCACAGAAAGTATCAAATCTCATCTGCTGCACAGCAATTGTCTGGCTTTTTATCCGTTCATTCCATTCTGAAAGAACTTAAAAACAATGAATGCCAGATTATAGATGTGAAAGAATTGACTATTGAACGCCCGTTTCAGTTTATTTTGCAGCACGGACAACCTTTGCAATTAGCGGAAATGTTTATCCGTTTTGCGTGGAATTTTAAGTTGAACTGACGGAATGAATGGTTGGGTTTCCGGATTACAGCTTGAATAACACTGGTTAAATTGCATTAACTTTGCTGGCGATGAATATCTTCAATACCAATTTTTACCCGATAAAAACAGTATCTGCATGAAGATCGAACAATTTGAAGATAAAAGCCTGTCGCATTATTCTTACGCTATTTTGAGTGAATGCGCGGCCGAAATCGTGCTGATCGATCCTTCTAGAAACATCGCGCCGTATCTTGATTTCGCCCAAAAAAATGAAGCTAAAATTATCGGCGTGATCGAAACTCATCCGCATGCTGATTTTGTGAGCGGACATTTGGAACTGCATCAAACTACGGGCGCAATTTTATATTGTTCCAAACTTTTGTCGGCTGCTTATCCGCACCAAACGTTTGATGATGGCGATGAAATTTTCTTCGGGAAAATAAAACTTAAAGCTTTAAATACACCGGGACACTCGCCGGACAGCATTTGTATTGTGCTGGAACATAACGGAAAAGACCATGCTGTTTTTACCGGTGATACTTTGTTTATTGGTGACTGCGGTCGGCCGGATCTGCGCGAAACCGCCGGAGCCGTAACCGCTACGCGCCAGGATTTGGCCAGGAAAATGTATTATTCGTTGCGCCTTAAGCTGATGGTTTTGGCTGATACAGTTTTGGTTTATCCGGCGCACGGTGCCGGTACTTTATGCGGAAAAGCGTTGAGCGAAGCCAATTTGAGCAGCATTGGTGCCGAGAAAATGAACAATTGGAGCCTGGCTGATTTATCCGAAGAAACCTTTATAAAAACATTGCTGGAAGATCAGCCTTTTGTGCCGAAATATTTTCGGTTTGATGTGGAACTGAACAAAAAAGGTGCGCCGGTTTTGGCAAATTCCATCCAAAAGATAGAATGGAAATCTGGTGATGATTTATCTTTTCTCAACCCAAAAACTTTGATTATAGATACGCGGCCAGCCGAAATGTTTAAAAACGCGCATCTGCCAAATTCCATTAACCTGTTAACCAGCGGCAAATTAGAAACCTGGCTGGGCGCAATTGTAGCTCCCGGAACGCCGTTTTACCTGGTTGCAGCAAATGATGAACAGTTGAAAGAAGTGATCAGCCGCATAGCAAAAATTGGTTACGAGGCTTTTGTAATAGCTGCTTTTGTATTTAAACAAGGCAATTTAAAAGCTGATTCCATGGATTTATCGGATTTTGAAAAGCATCCGGAAAGGTATCAGATTGTAGATATCCGTAATCAAAATGAACGGGAGGAAAAAGTAATTTTTACAGATTCGCTGCACATTCCGCTGCCGGAATTGATGGAAAGAGTGGGTGAGATTCCTGTAGAAAAACCGATTGTAGTGCATTGCGCCGGCGGTTACCGCAGTGCGGCAGGCGCAAGTATTATCCAAAATTTAGTGCCTAAAAACAGTATGGTTTATGATTTAAGTACCGCCGTGCTCAATTATTTATAGGTAAAAACAGTATGGTGCAAATTGGTTACACATTTTGTGTTAACTGGTACAATGCTTTTTTTACCGATATTTTTATGCTGATCTAATGCAAAACCTCCAAAAGCAATAGTTGAAATTTACAAATTTACGCTGATACAAAAATAAGTTTTGCGATTTCACGAAAATAATTTCCATTTGCAGAAATATATTTTAAGCAACAAAGCGGTATCAGGTTGCAGTACTAAATATTGTTTTATCATCACATCATTAAGTTTTAATTCTGCTTTAAAGTATTTTAGTTAAACCAAAAATACTGCAACCCGTATAATTGCACTGCTTGGTGTTGCGGTGTAAATCTTAAGTTGTTAAAGCTATTTAAAACAGGTTTGCGTTGAAAGCAGAACAGCTAATCATTAATAGTAAAAAGTAAATTGAACAGCTTGCATAACGGAGAATATTCGTTTTTAAACGATTCGCCAAACAGAGACTTTACACTGATGATACGGGCATTAGATGCCAGTATTTCCGGAGTTGTATTGACTGATAACAGGCAGCCTGATAACCCGATTATTTACTGCAACAAGGCTTTTGAGCGTATTTCCGGCTATAACAGAAATGAAATTATTGGCCATAACTGCCGTTTTTTGCAAAAGGAAGACCGCAATCAGGAGGTAAAACAAATATTGAAGGAAACGATCCAAAAAGGTGAAGACTGTTGTGTAGAAATACGGAATTACCGCAAAGACGGAACACTTTTTTGGAACGAGTTGTACATGTCGGCAATTAAAGATCAGCAAGGCAACATCACACACTTTATTGGTGTGCAAAACGATGTAAGCAAACGGAAAAAAGCCGAAGATGCCCTGCTACTGCAAAAGCAGGAAATGGAAAAAAGCATAGAAGAGCGCACACGTATAATTCAGGAAAGTAAAGAATACCTGGCCAGTATCATTTCTACCATACGGGAAAGTTTAATTGTGCTGGATAAAAATCACTTTATTTTAAGTGTAAACGAACATTTTTTAAAAACATTTAAAGTTTCTATAAGCGAAACAACAGGAAAGGATTTGTATGAGCTGGGCAACGGCCAGTGGAATATTCAGGTTTTAAAAGATATGCTGAACGATGTGTTGCCAACCAATAATCCGGTGGAGGATTATGAGGTGGAACATGATTTTCCGTACATCGGTAAAAAACTGATGCTGGTGAACGCACATCGCATTGAACTGGAAGGTGAATACAAAGACCGTATTTTGATTGCCATTGAAGATATTACCGAACGCCGGGAAATTGAGCGCCGCAAAGATGATTTTCTTTCTATCGCCAGCCACGAATTAAAAACACCGTTAACTACTGTAAAAGGTTATGTGCAAATGATGGCGCGCTATGTTCCGGAAAATGCCAGTGATAAATTTAAAAGTATAGTTGAAAAAACAGGCGTTTATGTAGATCGGCTTAATAATTTACTGGGCGAATTGCTGGATGTTTCGCGCATTCAAACCGGCCACCTCGAACTGCATAAAGAACCTTTTGATTTTGATAAAGTGGTGCAGGAAACGGTTGAAGGCATTCAAACTGCAACCAAAAACCACTGCATCACCATAAAAGGAAATGCAACCAACTATTACGAAGGTGATGAATCTCATATTGTACAGGTAATCAATAACTTGCTGGCCAATGCGATTAAATATGCACCGAATTCGCCCGAAATTACCGTTTATCTTTCTATGGTAAGTGATTATGTAAAGGTTTCGGTTATTGATCATGGTATGGGCATCAATCAGGAAGATCAGAAAAAAATATTTGACCGTTTTTTTCGTGTCGGCGAAATCCAGCAGCGTTTTCCGGGCATGGGCATCGGCCT
>JBPBQN010000230.1:0-3988 GCA_050954865.1 Janthinobacterium lividum
GATTGAAACTTATAAAGATTACTATGATAACCTGGTTGGCTCGTTTACCAATCCGGGCGTGCATTCGGCTTTGGTAATTGATTCAAAACTGACGGTCATCACCCGCAAAAAAATATTGCCGGAAGATTTCACCCCGCAAAAACAGCAATGGGAAAATTTACAGCAGCTGCGTTATCAGTTGCCTTATATTAATTTTTTGTTGCCGCAGCAGTTTAAATTTTTGCCGGAAGTGTTGCAGGTAGTGAAACAGGAACAAGCCATTGAGCGCACACCTTTGCAACTGGCAAAAGTTTTAAGCGATTACATCTACCAGAATTTTGAATACAAAGCTGGCGTTACCACGGTTGAAACGACAATAGATGAAATTTGGGAACTGAAATCAGGCGTTTGTCAGGATTTTGCCCATTTGCTTTTGGTAATGCTCCGACTGGCCAATATTCCGGCGCGTTATGTGAGCGGCTACATTTGCCCAAACAAAAACGGTATGCGCGGCGAAGGTGCCACACATGCGTGGGTTGAAGCCTGCATTCCGTTTTACGGCTGGCTGGGTTTGGATCCAACTAATAATGTGGTGGTGGAAGATAAACATGTACGGTTGGCCGTTGGCCGTAATTTCTTGGATTGCAGTCCGGTAAAAGGAACTTACAAAGGTAGCTCACGCCATCATTTGGAAGTGAAAGTTACGGTTG
Source organism: Janthinobacterium lividum (assembly GCA_050954865.1). Taxonomy (GTDB): domain Bacteria; phylum Bacteroidota; class Bacteroidia; order Sphingobacteriales; family Sphingobacteriaceae; genus Mucilaginibacter_A. The sequence goes on from JBPBQN010000230.1 coordinate 690, forward strand.
GATATGAAGATGAACAGCATCATTTAGAGGAAGTTAAATTGCCGCCCGTTCCGGTTTTTGCGCCGGATAATGTAGCGGAACAGACGAACTCTTTCCGGTTGTATATGGAGCAGCAACAGCAGCAGTAATGGCTGAAATTTAGGTGGTAAAAGAAGTATGTTTCGGCATTTCGACCGAAGGGAAAAATCCTGTTAAAAGCGAAAGAGAAATCCTGTTTAGCTGGAATAAAATTCCTCCTATCGTTAGAATGACAAAACGCAAACCGATCCTAAATTTACCCTGATAAAAGAAGTATGCGCTTTGAAATTTCAACAAAGCAAGATTTATCTCCCAAAACTTAACCGTTTCCCCGTACGTTCCGTCTGGATTTTTCCATCAGCCCAAACTAAATTGCCGGAAACTATGGTATGTGTAATCTCGGATTGAAAGGTTTGTCCTTCAAACGGACTCCAGCCACATTTATATAAAATATTTTCTTTAGAGACTTCCCAAGGAGCATTCATGTTCACCAAAACCAGATCAGCCCAATAACCTTCACGAATAAAACCGCGTTTCTCCACCTGAAAACAAATGGCCGGATTGTGCGCCATTTTCTCTACGACCTGTTCCACAGAAAGTTTTTGCTGATGCACCAATTCCAGCATGGCGGGTAAAGCATGCTGCACCAGCGGTCCGCCGGAGGGTGCTTCCAGATAAGATTTTTCTTTTTCTTCAAAAGTGTGCGGCGCATGGTCGGTGGCAATCACATCGATCGTTCCATCCAAAACGGCTTGCAAAATGGCATCACGATCAGTTGTTTTTTTGATGGCCGGATTCCATTTGATCAGGTTTCCTTTCGTAGCATAATCTTCCTCCGAAAACCACAAATGATGCACGCAGGCTTCGGCAGTAATTTTTTTATCTGCTAAAAGAAGCTCCGACTTAAACAACGGGATTTCCCGCGCCGTAGAAATATGTAGCACATGCAAACGCGTTTGATGTTTTTTAGCCAGCTGAACGGCCATCGACGAAGAAATATAACAAGCTTCTGCACTGCGAATTCGCGGATGGCTACGAACCGGAATATTATCGCCCACCAACTGCTTATAATGTTTAAGGTTTTCCTTGATCGTGGCTTCATCTTCGCAATGCGCGGCAATCAGCATAGGTGATTCGGTAAACAAACGTTCCAGCGTTTTCGGGTTATCCACAAGCATATTTCCGGTTGATGATCCCATAAAAACCTTTACGCCGCAAACGTTTTTTTGATCGGTTTGCAAAACTTCATGCAGATTATCATTAGAAACACCCATGTAAAAAGAGTAGTTGGCCAATGATTTTTGCGCGCCCAACTGGTATTTATCTTCCAGCAAATCCTGCGTTAACGTATTGGGCACCGTGTTGGGCATCTCCATAAAAGAAGTAATGCCGCCCGCCACTGCCGCACGGCTTTCTGAAGCGATATCGCCTTTATAGGTTAAACCAGGCTCGCGAAAATGCACCTGATCATCAATGCAACCCGGCAGCAAATGCAAACCTTCGGCATTAATTTCCTGATCAGCTTGCAGGTTGATAGAAGGTGCAATTTGTTCGATAAAACCGTTTTTGAGGAAAAGATCAGCAACAAAAGTTTGGCCTTCATTTACAATTGTTGCAGATTTGATAAGGATGGAAGACATTTTCAAAGTTAAAATTCGGATGCATTAATTAACAAGAAACAGAAGAAGTTGTTGTGATTTTGATTGTTATAAAAACGCATAAAAAGAAAATTCAGCCTGTTTAAACCATCTTTGCTCCTATCGGCTCCAACAAAAACCAGGTTTATATTGTTCCTGATTTTTACCCGATAAAAGAAGCATGAAAAAGTACATTTTGTTATTTCTATTACCTTTAACCTTTTTATTGAGCCGCTGTGGCATTAACAAGCAGGTTGAACAGGCCAAAGCTTTAGGCAAATGCCGGTTTGAACTGATTACTGTAGATAGCGTTTACCTGGCCGGCATGAACATGAACCAGTTTCAAGGTCAGGATAACATTAATTTGGGCAGTTTGCCGCGCTTGGCCATGGGCTTTATCAGCAAAAATATTCCACTGGATGCCCGTGTAATATTAAAAATTACTAACCCAACCGCAGCAACTGCTGCCATTAACCAGTTTGAATACAAAATTTTATTACATGATAGTGAAGTGTTTACCGGCTATGTAAACCACCGTACAGAAGTTGCACCTGTTGGCGGCACCACGTTTGTGCCGATTATCATCAGCACCAATGCTTATCATTTAATTACCGATCCGCAAACGCGGGAAGCTTTTACAAATTTGGTTCAGAATTTCTCCGGAGTTAAAAATACCCAAAAAACGGTAGTTACCATCAAAATAAAACCCACGCTTGATTTGGGCAACAAAGAAATTAAATACCCAGGTTATATTACTTTTGAGAAGGAAATTGGAAGGTAAATATCTTAAAGCTGATTATCAAATATAAAGAATTATCCACAGGAAAGTAAAGCTTATATTCTGATGATTTTTAGGTGGTAAAAGAAGCATCTACTTAATTTCCACTACGCCATCAGCCACTTCAGGAAATTTATTAAATACTGCTGCATCATGGCCGGGGATAATAAGTTTCGGATTGCTTGCAAGTGTTTTCATCCGTTTCATCGCTTTTACGTAACCAGCCGGATCAAGTGTGCCACCAGCTGCGGCAGGCAGCAAATGCTCCAAACTGTAATAAACCCAAATGTTATCTGATGCTATAACAATCTTATTTTTATTCGTTTGAACCAACACATATTGCGAATTGTAGGTATGTTGTGAACCAGTATAAACTTTAATGCCAGGTAAAATTTCCTTGTTGTCGCCATCAATTAGCGTGAGTTTACCTGCCAAATTGAGATCGACCATTTGGCGCACATTGCTGGGTAGAAAGCCTCCTTTATGACCGTTTTTTTGCCAGGCACCACCCACAAAATAATTATAATCGTCTTTTTGCATCCAAACTTGTGCATTTGGAAACAAGCCGATTCCATCAACATGATCCCAATGCGGATGACTTAAAATTACATCGGTAATATCTTCAGCTTTTAAATCAAGCTTTAACAAAGCAGAATCCGGTCGTTGATAACTGCTCAGCCTAAATTCCTTGGCATCTTCCATATCTTTCCAGAAACCGGCATCCACCAAAATATTTTTACCGTTTCCCCGGATCAGCCAAACCATAAAATCAATTTTAACTGGTTGCGTTTTCGGTCCGCCAGCCACCCAATCTGCCACCATAAACGGATAACCAGAAGTCGCAAATCTAACCGCATAAACTTTAT
>JBPBQN010000231.1:0-3945 GCA_050954865.1 Janthinobacterium lividum
GGTAGGTTTTTATAACTTTTCTCCGCAACATCAACAATAAAAACAAAATTTACAGGCATAAAAGAAGCATGTAAATTTTTGATAGAAAATTAGTGCTGATTAACTCAGGGTTGCTGTTAATTGTTGTTTCATTTTCGCCACTTTAATTTCCTGGCTCAGTATTCATTACTTTAATTGATGCAAACAAAAGAATGATTTCTTAAATATCTTTAATTGATGCATCTTAAATACTACAGATTAGATACGTTAAACGAAGTCTTGTTTTGACGTTTCAACTGTCGGTAAACTGCCGGAAATGCTGTGTCATTGATCGTCAAAAGTATGATACCATTTTTTCCTTGTTCACCATAAGTGACTACTGCGATAGAATCCTTTAAAATACTTATGGATTTAATCCATGGAGGTTTTATATTATTTATTGAACTTACTTTAAACCTTTTTTTACGTGAAAAGACGAAAAACAATGGCGAGTTAGCTGCTGACCAATTGCCACATCCACAAAGAATTCTTTTGCTACCGGAATCTGAATTACTTTTCTTTTGAGATTGAAACCCAAATTCGAATTGAGGAGACTTGGGCGCATAAGCCGTCAAGAAAGGAGGTTTAATTGAATCAGCATTTGTTATAATAAGATGGTTTGCTTTAATCGATACAATATGTGATGAATGCTTAGATTTAGTTTTAAAATTTGATTGTAAAATCTGGCCACTAACTATATCAAGGGAAACAGATAAGAGAGCAAGCAGTAAAGTCTTTTTCATCTTAATTTATCCTAAATGAATATAAAATTAAACTTTTTCCGATACCTGAAATGTCTGAGCGCAAATTTAGATAGTTATTAAAAACTAAAACAGGATTTAAATGGAGAGTCACCTGATCCTATAACCAAGCAACCTGCTTCAGCTGTTAAATAACCGGCTATTGGTTTAGCTAACTCCAAAAATCAGTAAATTTTACATATGACTAATTGTAAAAAACTGGGTTAACTTGTTAAAGCAAATAGTCCGCAGTATCTACTTTAAGTTTTAATCAAGTTTTTTGCAGAAACATAAAGCCTGTTTAAATTTGATTAGATATTATTGTTATGCTTCTTTTATTACCTAAAAATTGTTGGTTATAGATCAGTTTTTCTATCAGCATCAATTTTAAAAACGAAATTTACAAGCATAAAAGAAGCATATAACTTTTGTTGACAGAAATTTAAACAGGCTCATAGTTAAGCGAAACATTTTCAAAACAAATAGCATCTGCTTCCTTTTACAGCAACAAAATATCAATCTGATGCGCATGAACCATTTCTTCCCGCGGTGACCAGGCGAAAATGGTAAAACGCCCATCCTGCGAAGCCACTAAAGCCACAGCATCCCGCTGATCAAACACAAATTGTGCTGCCGAAAGATGCCGCGTGCCGCCCATTCTGCTTGGATGGATAATGCTGGCCACACTGCCGATAATCGGTTCAGTCATTACGATCTGATCTACACGTTTGCTTTTCCACGAACGGCCGATTTTGGCCCCGAAAGCCAGCAGTTCGTGTCGCTCGTTAATGATAGTTGCGCCATCTACTGCTGTTAACCCGCCAACACTATCTACCGCCTGCCGCAGCAAACTGTGCCAAAGCATCCGGTTTTCTTCCTGATCGTTTAACTGCATCAGATCTGCTAAGCCCGAAAAAGCCGACATTACCGGATAGGTAATTGGGTGAATAATAGAATCTTTCCATTCTTCCGTATCCGCAGGAACCACCAGCAAAGCACCGCCGCGGCCGTGTGCACGCATAGAAGCTGCCAGTTGCACCAATATATTTACAGAATCGGCATCACTGTAAGGTGAAGTAAAACCAAGCAGCGAACTGATTATCGGTGGCCGGTCAACCGCATTTCTGCTTTGTTCATCCACCACTTTAATCTGGTCGCCTTTTAAAGTAGCTACGTTTACAAATTTGCCCAGGCCATCAATCCGGCGATGTTTTATCACCAGCAGGCCCGGTTCTACCACTTCTAATACAAAGCACAAACCCGGAATATCACGCGTGGTTCCCCATAAAAACAGTTCGCCGTCTTCCTGCCAAACGCCTAAATGGATGCCTGGCCGCTCTACCGCTGGCGCCAGTTTGGTTAACGTGCTGGTTTGAAAAGGCAAATGATGCTTGAAAACCATCGGTGTGCCCGCCATTTCAGGCGGTAAAAAAGCTAGAGAAATTCTGGGCGAATGACCTTCTTCCCGACCCAAACTTGCCCAAAAAGCCACATCAACCATACTTTCAATCACGCCGGCATCCGGTTCTGGCGCCAGTTGTGATACATAATTTAGCCTAGCAGCTTCAAAATGTTGTTTAAAATGATGAGCCACAGCCGGAGAAACAGACCGCGCCGCCTGATAAGTTGGTTCAGGTCTTTTTCCGAGCGTATCGTTGGTGGAGTTCATTAATTGCAGAGAAGCTTAATTTAGGTTAAGTATCAAATCTAAATAAATCAGGGTAAACTGCAAATAAAAGGTGTCAGCCAAATGTTGATTAATGCTTCTTTTATTAGGTATTTTTTGGGCTGATGGAATCGTTGTCCGTTCTCGGTCCGCGCTGATGAATAATTAAACCGTTTAAAAAATTACGCAAAATCTGGTCGCCACAAGGTTTAAAATTCGGATGATCATCATTGCGGAAAATCGCGCTGATCTCTGTTTTCGTAACCCGGAAATTGACCAGATCCAGCACTTTAATAATGTCTGTGTCGGTAAATTTCATTGCTACCCGCAGCTTTTTCATGATGTCGTTATTGCTCATACTGTTTTTATCAACCTAAATTTTACTTTGAAATTTCTATTTTAACTTTTTTGTTTTTGATTTTTTCCGCTTTCAGCAAAGCAACCGTTTGCTCAATTTTGTTTCGGTTGATGGCTGCATAAGCGGCATAATCCAGCACTTCAATCAAACCCAAATCTTCTTTGGCCAGTCCGCCTTTTTGCAACAGCAAACCCACCACATCTACTTTGTTTACCTTATCTTTTTTGCCTGCGGCGATGTAAAGCGTTATCCAGGGCGAAGGCTGTGGCAACACCGGATTTTCAGGCAGCGTTTCTTCTTCCGGCAACGATTTTAAATAAGCAGGATTTTCCTCCGCAGAAAGCAGTAAATACGAAGTTCCGGAAGCATGCATCCGGGCAGTACGGCCGTTACGATGTGTAAAAGCTTCTTCGTTATGCGGCAGCTGGTAATGGATAATGTGCTCAATTTCAGGAATATCCAAACCGCGAGAAGCCAGATCTGTAGTGATCAAAATCGGATAACTGCCGTTCCTGAATTTCAGCAAAGCACGTTCGCGATCGTCCTGCTCCATGCCGCCGTGGAAAGTGCCGTTGGGTAAACCGCGTTCCCAAAGCAAATCGCTGATGCGCTCCACGGCTTCGCGGTGGTTGCAAAAAATGAGCATAGCTTTGTTACCGATCTTGCAAATTAATGCAAAAAGCGCATCCAGTTTATCTGCAGCATCGGCCACAACCATCTTTTGTTTTAAATCCGGTGTGGAAGCGGCGTTGTTCAGAAAATCTAAAATAATCGGCTGATTGAGTTTAGTAAAAGCCGGAATCTCGTCCATTTTGGTAGCCGAAGTCAGGATTCGTTTTTTAATCGAAGGCATCTGGCTAATGATAAAAGCCATATCTTCCTGAAAACCAAATTCCAGGGCTTTGTCAAACTCGTCTAAAATCAACGTAAAAATTGTTTTTGTGTCGAAACTTTCGCGGCGCAAATGATGTGCAATGCGGCCCGGCGTACCAATTAAAACGGCCGGCGGCTGCAATAAATTATTCATTTCGATTTTTACCGGATGGCCGCCGTAACAGCAATTTACCTTAAAACCGCTGCCAATTGTTTTAAAAACCTGTTCAATTTGTAGAGCCAGTTCGCGAGAGGGAACCAGAATCAATGCTTGAACAGTCGTAATTTCT
>JBPBQN010000232.1:0-3660 GCA_050954865.1 Janthinobacterium lividum
TTTTTGTTTTCCTACAGGCATTTCAACCCGAAATCTCATGCAGATTTATTTGTATCTTCGCAGCATTATTACCGCTCTATTACCGGCTTTGATCTTAAGCAAATCACCTGACCGCTAATACAGTTGTGTTAGCACATTTTAGTACAAATTTTCATGTTATTTCAAGAATTAAACTTAATTGAGCCAATCCTCAAGGCTTTAAAACAAGAAGGATATTCCCAGCCTACTCCTATTCAGGAACAATCCATACCGCTGATTTTACAAGGAAAAGATTTATTGGGATGCGCCCAAACCGGAACTGGTAAAACGGCCGCTTTTGCCATCCCGATTTTGCAACTTTTATATCAGCAAAAACAGCAACACAAAGAACAGAAAACTATCAAATCGCTGATTTTAACGCCAACGCGCGAACTTGCCATTCAGATTGAAGAAAGTTTTACCGCTTACGGCCGAAATATAGGTTTAAAACATTTGGTTATTTTTGGCGGCGTTTCTCAAAATCCGCAAACAGAAGCTTTACGTCGAGGCGTTGATATTCTGGTTGCTACGCCCGGCCGATTGCTGGATTTGATGAACCAGCGTTTCGTGAATTTGCAGCACGTACAGATTTTGGTTTTAGATGAAGCCGACCGCATGCTGGACATGGGTTTTGTAAACGATGTAAAAAAAGTAATTGCCAAGCTACCTCAAAAAAGGCAAACGCTATTTTTCTCGGCAACAATGCCAAAAGAAATCCAAAGTCTGGCAGATTCTATTCTCAACAAGCCCGAGAAAGTGGAAGTTACGCCAGTTTCTTCTACTGCAGAAACCATTGACCAAACGCTTTTTATGGTTGATAAATCTGATAAAAGAGATTTACTGCTGCACATTTTAAAGGATAAAAACATTAAAACAGCTTTGGTTTTTACCCGCACAAAACATGGTGCAGATAAAGTAGTAAAAGATTTGCTGCGTGCCAACATTACAGCCGAAGCTATCCACGGAAATAAATCGCAAAACGCAAGGCAACGTGCTTTGTCAAATTTTAAAGCCAGAACGACACGGATTTTGGTTGCTACGGATATTGCCGCACGCGGAATTGATGTAGATGAACTGACGCACGTGATCAATTACGAATTGCCTAATATTCCGGAAACTTATGTGCATCGGATTGGCCGGACTGGCCGTGCAGGTGCAAGCGGAATTGCGCTTTCGTTTTGTGATGCTGATGAACAAGATTTTTTGAAAGATATTCATAAACTGATCGACAAAAATATTCCGGTTGCAGATCATCCATATCCGCCAAAACAAGGTTCGATGGCGCAAAAAGCTCAGGCCAAAACTGGAGCTGGCGGTGGAAAAAAAAGTCCTCACGGTGAATTTAGAAGCAGAAAACCAAGCAATAACAGCAACCACCGACCAAAAACCAGCAATTAATCTCTGCCATCAATACTGTTTTTATCGAGTAAATTTTAGTCTCAGCTTAAAGTTCAGGTTTTGCAAGCCGCATTTTCGACAACAACAAAACCTGAACTTTATCGTATCTAACGTTAGGATTATTCAAAATCACTTGTTTATCTTTAAATGAAAATTCAACGATTGGTTTACGTGCAACGCCTGTTCAATCTCTTTAAAAATAAATACTTTTTAATCAGTGCCGTTTTTTTGGTCTGGCTGATGTTTTTTGACCGAAATGATTTGCTTTCTCAATATGAATATCGCCAGCAACTGAACAAACTAAAAGCCGAACATGAGTTTTATACCAAAGAAACGGCTGATGTACAAAAACAGTTGAATGAACTGACTTCAAACAAAGAGAAACTGGAAAAATTTGCCCGTGAAAAGTATCTGATGAAAAAAGCCAATGAAGATATTTTCGTGATTATTCCGGAGAAAAAACCGGAAAAGAAATCTATATTTTAGGTTGATAAAAGAAGCATTCCTTATACATTCCCATTTCTCCTTCTCAAAAACCACTCAAAGTTTAATAACAAAAAGATCATTATAAAAATCCACTTTTCATCAATCAATTCCTTGTAGTTGTTATCCTGATAAGCAATGGTTTTGATGTTTTCGTTTTTACGGATAAGATTTGGCAGCTGATTCAATTGATTTGGAGAAAGCATTTCTCCGCCATTTTCTTTTGCCAAAGCATATAAAAGCTGATGATTTGCCGCGCTTTGCCCAGCTTCAGCAGTTAAAAATTTGACAGAAAAACTGCCGTTAACTTTAAAGTTTTCGTTGCCGAGTTTGGTTTGCGCTTCGTAAAAATAATCTCCGGCAGGCAAAATTCCTGCATCCAGCTGATAAGCTTTGTTGTTTCTCGAAAACTGAAAACTATAGGTTTTGCCGCTTTTATTTTTTATGTTGATAGCTACATCTGGCTGATTAACTAATTCAAAAGACTGATCATACAATTCTGCTTCAAGTTTTACGTTTTCATCATCATCAAAAACCGTTTTTGCAACAGAAATATTAAAGCGTTTCTGGTTACTTTTAATAGAAAGATATTGTACCGATTGCGAAATTAACTCATCAAAAGCATGATGATTTCCAAATTGCTGGAACTCGTTTAAACGCCATCGCCACAAACCTTCTCCTGTTAAAATTGCTGATCGCCGACCGTTTTCTTCTGCAAAAGACAGCAAAGGATACGAAGTAGAAACCTGACCGATTTTCTGTTTCAATAAAACAGAACCGTTGCTGCTGTAATTTCCAAAAGGTGCCAGCAAAGGCGGGAAAGTACTGATTTTGGTTCTGGTAGAATCCGACAAAATAAAGGTGGTAAAAGAAGCATCCGATGCTGCAAAAACTTCTTGCATCGTTTGGTTTGTGCTGCTGATATTAACCGATTTTTGCAAAGTATTAAACTGCGACATATTGCTTTGCGCACCCAATAAATACCAAACAGCTATTTTTTGCCTTTCAAGCTGGGATAGTAAATTATTAATATTTAGATGATTATCAGGTAATTGTTCTAAAATCAACAAGTTATATATATTCAGTTTGCTCAAATCAAAATCAGTATATAAGCTTGTTTTAACTTCGTAATTTTGATTTGCTTCTAATGATTGCCTGATTGCTGCGATATCCGGATGCGGCGCATCATATAAAATCAAAATTTTCTTGCGGTTATCAATCACATCCACATAAATTGTCGTGCTGTTATTGGTAGTAGAAATTTCTCCGGAAACAGGTTCCAAACTGATCTGATATTTACGAATACCTTTTTTAGCAGCATTAATTTTAACCGGAATTGCTTTTTTGAAATCATTATTTGGAACAATAACTTGCTGATTTACAATTATTTTTGCATCATCCTTTACCCGTAATTGTAAATTGCTTCCTTTAACCTGATTGGCTTCAACGTAAACTTCTGCAATAAAATCATTACCTAAAAAAGCGTTTTTATTGTATGTTATATGATCAATAAGCACATCTTTTCGTGGAGTTGTATCACCTAAAGCAACCGTATAAATATTGGTTTTCAAATTTGAAGCAAAACTGACCGGCGAACTTCCACGGTTATATAAACCATCAGAAGCTAAAATTACAGCACCAATATTTTGATTATCAAACCGATTATTTAAAGTTTGAAATGCGGCAGAAATATCAGTTTGTTTACCATTTAAAGAATCGGAAAAATTGTTGTGAAGATTTTTATCGAAATGAAATTCACGA
>JBPBQN010000233.1:0-3424 GCA_050954865.1 Janthinobacterium lividum
TGGTTTAGTTTCTAAAATTACAAATCGGGTTTTTTTGGGATCAGGTACACTGATTTTTGCATGATAAAAGAAGCCTTTTCCATCTACAATTTCAATCAGATCATCTTTTTGCAAACGCAGCACTTTGACACAATGCCGGCTTTCTTCTTCGCTTAAAAAGCAATCTGTCAAGTTTAGTTCAGGTGTATAAAACAGATACATCCGGCTGCGGCTTAATCATCGTTATCAGATACATCTTCTTCATTCAACAGCAATTCCAGCTTTACAGATTCAATATTCTGACCTGCTTTTTTGAGCACAGTGATGTTATATCCGTTGGCTTCTTTCTGTTCTCCAACTTCCGGAATTTTTCCGAAAATTTCCCCCAACCAACCAGAAACAGTATCAAAATCACCATCTTCCGGCAAATCATGCGGCAATTCTTCGTTTACATCATAAATACTGGCCAGCGCATTAATCACAAATTCGGTTGTATTAAGACGTTCTACAATTGGCTTTTCTTCATCATATTCATCCTGAATTTCGCCTACCAGTTCTTCTACAATATCTTCCAACGTAACCATGCCGGCCGTTCCGCCAAACTCATCCATTACAATAGCAATCTGAATGCGTTTAAGCTGTAACTCTGTCATTAAATCATTGATTTTTTTACTTTCCGGAATAAAATACGGCTTGCGGATAATATCCTGCAATTTAAAATCAGTTTGATTGACCAGCAAAGGCAAGATATCTTTAGCCTGAACGATGCCTACAATTTTATCCATCGTATCATCATAAACTGGCATCCGCGAATAACCTTCTTTAATGATGCGGTTAAGCAATTCTTCTTTGCTGGAATGAAGTTCTACACCAGAAATTTTGGTTCGGGAAACCATGATATTTTTGGCAACACGTTCATTAAAATCAAAAACATTTTTAATCAATTCATGCTCATTGGAATCTAAAACACCACTTTCTTTTCCCTGATCCAACAAATACTGCAATTCTTCGGAACTGTGATGAGCTTCACCTGAATGCGAAGATTCAATGCCGAAAATTTTCAAAATTGCATTTGCAAAACCATTCAAAGCCCAGATAAAAGGCCTGAAAACAAGGTAGAAAATGCGCAAGGGAAGCGCAATAAACAAACTGGTTTTTACTGGTTGCTGGATAGCAAAGGTTTTTGGTGCTAATTCGCCAAAAACAATGTGCATGATCGTAATCATCATGAAAGCCAAGAAAAGGCCAGCATTACTTGCAAATGAACCAGTGATTGATATGTGCAAGAAATTAAAAATGTTGAAAACAAGCTTAGTCATTACTTCTTCTCCAACCCAACCCAAGCCTAAAGAGGCTAATGTAACGCCTAACTGGGTAGCAGCCAGATAAGCGTCCATGTGGTGCAAAATGGTTTTGGTCACTTTAGCAACCCGACTTCCGGATTTTGCCTGAATTTCGATCTGGGAAGACCGGACCTTAACAATTGCAAATTCGGCTGCTACAAAAAAACCGTTTAGTAATACTAAAAAAACAGTTAAAAAGGCATGAAAACCGCTTATGTTAAGATCAGCAAGACCCATTAAATAGTTTGTTTCTGAAACGTTGTTTTGAAAAGCTGAATGCTTTCTTCAATAATGCGGTAAGCTTCTTCTTTACCTTCAAACTGTTCTACAGTTACTGATGCGCTATGCTCCAATTTTTTATAGTCTTCAAAAAAGCGGGTAATTTCTGCTTCCGTATGCGGAGGAAGATCAGTAATATCGTTGATGTAATTAACAGACATATCATTTGCAGCAACAGCAATAATCTTGTCATCACGTTCGCCTTTATCAACCATGTGCATCACACCGATCACTTTTGCTTCCAGTATACACATCGGTACAACTTCTTGTGAACAGATTACCAAAATATCCAAAGGATCGTTATCATCACAATAAGTCATCGGAATGAATCCATAATTAGCAGGATACATAACGGATGAAAATAAAACACGGTCTAATTTTAACAAGCCATATTCTTTATCAATTTCATATTTACATTTTGATCCTTTTGGAATTTCGATAATTGCATTAACGCGTTGAGGTGATTTTCCACTCTCACCAGGTGGAATGGTTTGCCAGGCATGTTCTATTGTCATAGGTTAAGTATGTGATTTTAATATTATTCAGTTGGTAAGTTGTTTTGGGAAGAATTGTTTTTTGTTGATTTTAAATAAGCGACTATTACAGGTGTAGCTGTAATAGTAATTAATCCAATAATGATAAACGGCATATAATGTAAAATTCCGGGAAATGATCTACCCAGAAAAAAACCTGATAAAGTAAGCAACAACACCCACAAGAAGCTTCCTAACAGATTATAAAGTGTAAAAGTGTTAAACCTGACTTTTGCAACTCCTGCAAAGATAGGGGCAAAAGTACGAATTATTGGAAAAAATCTGCCAAAAACCAATGCCATGCCTCCGTATTTCTTAAAAAATTCTTCGGCCATGTAAACATATCGTTTCTTAAAGAAAAAAGAATCTTCTCTGTTAAAAAGCATCCTACCGGTACTGTAGCCAAACCAGTAACCAGCATAATTTCCTAAAATACCAGCCATAAAGAGTGTTCCCAACAGCTGATAAATTGATACTTCCAATATTCCTGTAGCACAAAAAATACCTGCTAAAAACAGTAGGTAATCTCCGGGAAGGAAAAAGCCGAAAAACAAACCGGTTTCTGCAAAAACAATAAAAAAAATGAGGAAAATCCCACCTTTACTTATGATAGCTTCTGCATCAATTAAGTTTGTTAAATGTTCCCAAATTTCTTTCATCAGCGATGTTAGTCTGTAAAACTACAAATATTAAATTAATTGTAGTTCAGACGGAAAGCTAAATTATGTTTGAAATGAAAGCTGGGTAAATACCAATAATCAATGTAATCAAAGCTGCGATGCCTAAAACAAAACTTACATTGCCCGGAATACTGATAGCTGCGCGCTCCTCTCGGTTGAAATACATGGCAATAATCACTCTGAAATAATAAGAAATAGAGATGATTGCATTAATTACAGCTAACACTGTGAGCCAGATTTGATACTGAGATAATGCTCTTGAAAACATAAAAAACTTACCAATAAAGCCAGCTGTTAAAGGAATTCCTGCTAAAGAAAGCATGGAAACGGTGAGCACGAAAGCCAAGAACGGATTGCTTTTGCCTAAACCATTGAAATTATCAAAACTACTGCCACCCGTTTGCTGCTGCACCAACATTAACACACCAAAAGCAATAATGGAAGCAATAGAATAAGCTGTTGCATATACAAACACGGCGTTGGATGAAGCTACACCTAAAGCAACAATTGCAAATAGCATATAACCCACATGCGAAATGCTGGAAAAAGCCAGCATCCGTTTAAAATTATGCTGATATAATGCAGTGATGTTACCGATAAACAAAGTAAT
>JBPBQN010000234.1:0-2967 GCA_050954865.1 Janthinobacterium lividum
CCGGAAATTTGGTGCCTGGCCGGATGGCGACATGCTGCCGCTGGGAAGAATTGGCATCCGCGCAGAACGTGGCGATAACCGGATGACGAAGTTCACCAAAGATGAACAATTTATGCTGATGACGTTGTGGACGATTTTCCGCTCGCCGTTAATGTTTGGCGGAGATTTGCCTTCCAACGATGCATTTACGTTATCGCTCCTCAACAATGCAGACGTAATTTATGTGCTTAAAAACAGCACGGGCAACAAACAGCTTTTTCGTAATGAAAACGCGGTTGTCTGGATGGCTGATGATGCCAAAACAGGCGATAAATTTATAGCTGTTTTCAATCCGACTGATCAGCCTGAACCACAAAAAATTAAGGTTAATTTAAAAGATTTGGGTTTTACATCCGAAGTAAAAATCAGAAACCTCTGGAACCATGAAAATTTGGGAAGTTTTCAGAATGAATTTGCTCCGCAGATTAACAATCATGGCGCAGGTTTATACCGGATTTCATCTAAATAAAACATTAACAATTAACATTAAAAAACTATCAACATGATCAACTTAAAAGAACTGGAAGTTTGGTTTATTACCGGCAGTCAGAATTTATATGGTGAAGAAACTTTAAATCAGGTAGCGCAGCATTCTACACAAATTGCGGCTGCGCTGGATGCTTCAGCACAAATTCCGGTTCGCGTGGTGTTTAAACCAACGGTTAAATCGACCGAAGAAATTTACAGGATTTGTCAGGAAGCAAATACAGCCAAAAACTGTATCGGCGTAATTACCTGGATGCACACGTTTTCTCCGGCCAAAATGTGGATTAATGGCTTGAAAATACTGCAAAAACCAATGCTGCATCTGCACACGCAATTTAACAGCGATATCCCCTGGGAAACGATGGATATGGATTTTATGAACCTAAACCAAAGCGCGCACGGCGACCGTGAGTTCGGTTTTATTGTTTCCAGAATGCGCATCAATCGAAAAGTGGTAGTTGGTCATTTTGAAGATGAAGAAGCTCAAAAGGAAATTGGTGCCTGGACACGTGTTGCTGCTGGCTGGTACGATTGGCAAGGTGCAAAATTTGCCCGTTTTGGTGATAACATGCGCTTTGTAGCTGTAACCGAAGGTGATAAAGTAGAAGCGGAACTGAAATTTGGCTATTCGGTAAATACTTATGGAATTGGTGATTTGGTGGAAGTAATCAACGCAACTTCTGATGCAGCAATTAACCAGCTGATTGAAGAATATAACGACAGTTACACTATGGCGGAAAATCTGCTTAAAGCCGGCGCACAATTTTCATCGCTAAAAGAAGCTGCTAAAATTGAAATCGGCTTGCGTACTTTCCTGCAACAAGGCGGTTTTAAAGGTTTTAGCGATACGTTTGAAGATTTGCACGGCATGGCGCAATTACCGGGCATTGCCGTACAGCGTTTGATGGCCGAAGGTTATGGTTTTGCCGGAGAAGGCGACTGGAAAACAGCTGCTTTAGTACGCGCCATGAAAGTAATGGGAAGCGGTTTGCAAGGCGGAAATGCTTTTATGGAAGATTACACGTATCATTTCAACAAAGAAAATCCACTGGTTTTAGGTTCGCACATGCTGGAAGTTGACCCGGTTTTGGCTAATGGAAAACCGAGCTGTGAAATTCATCCTTTAGGCATTGGAGGCAAAGCAGATCCTGTTCGTTTGGTGTTTAACGCCGGCGGCGGAGCTGCTTTAAACGCTTCGATTGTAGATATGGGAAACCGTTTCCGCCTGTTGGTGAATACTGTTGAAGCGGTAGAAATTGAGCACGATTTACCAAAACTACCGGTTGCCCGCGTATTATGGAAACCGCTGCCGGATATGAAAACCGGTTGTGCAGCCTGGATTTATGCTGGTGGCGCGCATCATACTTGTTTTAGTCAGAATTTAACTGCTGAACACATGCAGGATTTTGCAGCCATTGCTGGTATTGAATGTGTGATGATTGATAAAGATACTAAGTTGAACCAATTGCGTAATGAGTTGCTTTGGAGCGAGGTGGCTTATAAGTAATTTTAGGTGGTAAAAGAAGTATTGAGATCTTAGGAGAAGCCGTGGCGATTTTATTCGTTACGGCTTTTTTTAGTAAAGAAATTTAAGTATTGCGGAGGTTTTGCAACTGATTATTAACTTCATCCAAAGGTTGTTTAACCATTGCTTTTTTGTATTTAGCAGTATTGCTATCAGTATTTTTTTCGTTTTCGTCGTGTAAACGAATCAATTGTAAAAGCTCTAAATCTTTAAGCAGAGAAAGTGTTTTATCGTTTATAATAAAACTTATACTGTTTGCATAATGATTAAATTATTATATAATAATAGATAGAAAAAATAAAGTTTAATCAGCCCAAAATTTATTAATATTAGCAACTTTTAAGTTTAAAAAATGGGAGAAGTTATAGCTGAAATTGTAATGATTGTAATGCTTGGATATGGAATATATGCAACTATAGCAAACCAAGTAGATAAGGCTAAATTAGACAATGAACGCAAAAAAACCGGATCATTGAAGTTTAATCCATTTATAAATGCTGTTGAACGACTATTTAAAAATGTTAAGCCTCATGAAATATCTATTTTTAGATGTACATATAAAATTCCAATTACAAATGGAGTTAAACAGATTGGCAATTTTGAAATTTTAGTAAAAGATGATATGAATGAAAAACGTAATTCAGTTGGCACTTACAAAACACATAGCTATCAAATCGTAGTTGCATGTCATTTAAATAACGTTATTACCGTTAAAAGAGAATCTCTTTTTTTTAATGAGATAAATGAAACCTTATGTAACCAGAATATTCAAGAACTTAAAAAAGACATAGAAGCAACTACGAGATATAAAGATGGTATTCAAATATTTAAAATTAACTAATACAAGATCAATTGAAGTTATAATATTATATTAATAGTTAACATGAACAGTGATTTTTTTATACACGGAAGTAGGT
>JBPBQN010000235.1:0-2960 GCA_050954865.1 Janthinobacterium lividum
GTTCTTCTTCTGTAAATAATGCCTTTGTTTAGGTTGATTAAATTTGAATGGACAATCATAATTTTTAATAATGCTTCTTTTATCAACCCAAATTTAGGCTGATAAAAGAAGCATCATACAAATTCATACTATTTAGAAGGAAACTTTTGGAGCCTTATCTGCGCCAGCTTCGGCAGCAAAATAACCTTTCTCGGTAAAGCCGAACATTTTTGCGGTAATGTTGGCCGGAAAAGAACGCACTGTGCTGTTGAAATCCTGCACAGCTGTATTGAAATCTAAACGGGAAACGTTGATTCTGTTCTCTGTGCCTTCCAGTTGTGTTTGCAAACCTTGGAAGTCGGCGTTGGCTTTTAAATCAGGATAAGCCTCTGAAACAGCTAATAATTTGCCCAAAGCAGAACCTAACTGGCCTTGTGCAGCCTGAAATTGCTGGATAGATTCCGGCGTTAATTTAGATGGATCAACCTGAATAGAAGTTGCTTTTGCACGCGCTTCAATTACAGCGGTTAACGTGCTTTTTTCAAAATTTGCGGCTCCTTTAACCGTATTTACCAAATTCGGGATCAAATCTGAACGGCGTTGATACTGACTTTGCACGGCTCCCCAGGCGGCTTTTACATTTTCATCTTTTGTTACCATGCTGTTGTAGCTGCATGAACTTAATGACATTGCCGTAAACAGGCATAGAATTCCAAAAACGATTTTTTTCATGGTCAAAGGTTTTGATTTTTGTTGATATACGTGTATAGAATGCAATTTACATACCTTTGTTACAATTCAGGATAAAAACCTGACAAATTATGATTAGCGAAATCGAAATTACTTGCCTTCCGCCAGAGCGTGAAGATGAATTGTTGCTGAAAAAGCTGGCTTCATCAAAACTAAAAATCAGTTTAAACCGGATAAATGCGCTTCAAATCATCAAAAGATCGATTGATGCGCGTGGAAAACAGGTTTTGTATCGAATGCAAATCAAGGTTTATGTTGATGAAAATCCTCCGCAAGAAAATTTCAACGTAAACTATCAAAATGTCAGTCAGAAAAAACCGGTTTTGATTGTCGGTGCTGGTCCGGCCGGACTTTTTGCCGCTTTACGTTGTATCGAGTTAGGTTTAAAACCCATTATTTTAGAACGGGGAAAAAACGTAAAAGATCGCCGGCGTGATCTGGCCGTTTTAAATAAAGAAGGAATTGTAAACCCAGAATCCAATTATTGTTTTGGCGAAGGTGGCGCCGGAACGTATTCTGACGGAAAACTGTATACACGTTCAACCAAACGCGGCGATATTAATAAAGTGCTGCAAGCTTTTGTAGCGCATGGAGCTACCGAAGATATTTTGGTGGATGCGCGGCCGCATATCGGCACCAACAAACTGCCGCAAATAATAACGGCTATCCGAGAAACCATCCAGAATGCTGGCGGAGAAATTCACTTCAATACAAAAGTGACCGAGTTTTTGGTTTCGTTTGATAAAATTACCGGCATAAAAACAGCATCCGGCGAAATATATAAAAGTGATGTGCTGATTTTGGCAACTGGCCACTCGGCGCAGGATATTTATCGTTTGTTGCATCGGCAAAATATTTTAATAGAAGCCAAACCGTTTGCGCTCGGCGTTCGGATTGAACATCCGCAGGAAATTATTGATCGTTCGCAATATCATTGTGATGTTCGTGGCGAATTTTTGCCGCCATCTTATTATAGTTTGGTGGAACAGATTGATGATCGCGGCGTTTTTTCGTTTTGCATGTGTCCCGGCGGAATTATCGCGCCTTGTGCCACCAAGCCTGGCGAAATTGTGGTGAACGGCTGGAGTCCATCCAAACGAAATAATCCTTTTGCTAATTCCGGCACCGTTGTTCAGATTAATTTAGAAGATGTGAAAGGTGATGAAAACGATCCTTTTCGTTTATTAAATTTTCAGCAACAGATAGAACAAGCCGCTTTTGCAGCTGGTGGCGGCAATCAAATTGCACCCGCACAACGCATGATTGATTTTGTGGAAGGAAGGTTTTCTGCGGATTTACCTGTAAACTCTTATGTGCCCGGAACAAAAAGTACGATGCTAAAAGAAGTATTGCCCGACAAAGTTTTTTACCGGCTAAAAGAAGCATTGCCTCAATTTGGCAAAAAAATGAAAGGTTATTATACCAATGAAGCGATTTTGGTTGGGGTTGAGTCGAGAACTTCTTCGCCCGTTAAAATCCCGCGAGATAAAATTTCTTACCAGCATCCGCAAATTGTAGGTTTATTTCCCTGCGGAGAAGGTGCGGGTTATGCTGGTGGCATTATTTCTGCTGCAATTGATGGCATTAATTGTGCAGAAGCAACGTTAAAAGTTTTATAACTTAAGTTGAAGGAATATCAACCAAATAATAGTCCAATTTTGCTATGTTAAATTTCACCTTATAAAAACAGTATGATAAATAAAAAAACGTTAGTGTTGGGTGCAACGCCAAATCCAAACCGATATGCCTATTTAGCTGCAAATAAACTAAAGGCCAAAGGACATGCTATTGTTAATGTAGGATTGAAAAAAGGAGAAGTTGCAGGCGTAGCAATTGAGCAGCCAAACCAGATCCATGATGATATTGACACTTTAACCTTATATATTGGACCGCAAAATCAAAAAGATTTGTATCAATATATATTAGATACAAAACCGAAGAGAATCATTTTTAATCCTGGATCAGAAAATCCAGAATTGGTAAACTTAGCTTCAGTACAAGGAATTGAAACGATTGAAGCCTGTACGCTGGTTCTGTTATCGACAGGGCAGTATTAATATTTTAAAATATAAAAATTATCAAATTAGTTTTCAGCGGTTTACAATCAATTTTGAGTTAGATTGCAATAATAGTTTTGTAATTTAGGCAAAAAAGCTACTTTTGCGCTCGCTTTCGGAGGGAGGCGTAATGAAATTGAGAAGCTGTTTTAGGGTAACAAGAGGCAGGATGCG
>JBPBQN010000236.1:0-2931 GCA_050954865.1 Janthinobacterium lividum
GCATTACGATAGTTGCTTTCATGTCTGCTTTTGCACAAAAAACAGCCAAAGCGCAACCGGCGTTTCCGGCTGTTGGAACGATACAATGCTTTATGCCTAACTCTTTAGCTTTTGAAACAGCCATGCCAATTCCGCGCGCTTTAAAAGAACCGGAAGGATTATAGCTTTCATCTTTCAGATAGATATCAACGTTTTTGTAATCTTCAAAAAAACGTGTTGGTGTAAAACCTTCGCCCAAAGTCACAATATTTTCAGAATCAAAAACAGGTAAAAATTCCTGGTAACGCCACATATCCTGCCGGCGATTTTTTAATTCTTCTTTTTGAGGAACTTCAACCAAATCATAATCAACCAAAAACGGTTTATTGCAGCAAGCAGAAAAAGTGTGCAGTTGATGGATGTCATAAGGTAATTTACAACGTGAACAGCTTAGATTTGTAGCCAGGGAAACACTTTGAACGGTAGTTTGCATACAACAAAACTAAACTTTGGATGATAACCTTGTTTATCTCATTATTTCATAAGCTATATCCGGAAGTTATAGTGAATATATGCAGTAACGGATGAACTGTTTGGTCAAGCCATATTCTTCGCTTCCTTTTCTGCGGATAAAAAAGAATTCGCGTTTAACTTCCAAACCTGCAACTGGAACTTCTACCAAATCGCCTGAATTCAGTTCGCGTGAAATAGATGGACGAGGTAAAAAACCAAGAATTTCATCTGCTAATAAAAAGTTTTTTAAGGCTTCGGTTCCGCCTAATCGGATTTTAACTTGTAAATCGGACGGTTTTACGTGATGATCAGCCAAAGCGTGCAAAAGTGCATTTAAAGTACCTGAGCCACGTTCCCGCAAAGCTAATGGCAGCATTTTTACTTCTTCAATCGTTAAACTTTTTCCGGCTAAAACACTTTTTCGGGAACAGACGGCAATTACTTCATCATCGGTAAAATGTTGGTAAGAAAGCGTTGTGAGTTTATTTTCGACTTCAGTAATAGCCACATCAATTTCGTGATTTAGCAAAGCATTAATGACATTTTCAGAATTTCGGTTGACTAACTGAATATTGATATTTTGAAACTTTTGCTGAAAACCAGATAAAAGCGATGGCAAAACATACAGCGCAATGGTGGTGCTGGCGCCCAATTTTAAAAATCCGGCAGCACTTTCTCCTTTGCTTAAAGTTGACAGATCAAAATCAATTTTCTGTTCAATTTCACGTGCTTCCAGCAAATAATGATAAAGCTTTTGTCCGGCTTCGGTAATTAAAATCGAATTTCCTTTACGTTCAAAAAGCGGTAATTTATATTGATCTTCTAAAATTTTAATCTGTTTACTTACTGCTGGCTGACTGACAAACAAAGTTTTAGAAGCTTTTGAAAAACTCAAATGTGTAGCTACTTCCAGAAAAACACGATGTGCGGTAGAGATCATTTTAATTTTTTAACTTCTCAAAATATTGGCCGGTAAATTTATATACAATACGTTTTTTTGTTACGGTTCCATTTTTTAAAACCACTGGTAGGCTTATGGTTTTTGTTGCCGGATTATAAAAAACACTCCAATTATTATTTTCATAAGTTATTTCGCCAGGCGTGTAAGAATAGAATAGTTCATTACGAAGTCCGGTAGTTGTTTTAATGATTTTAGCATTTTGATCAAGTTCTCCATTTTTTATTGTGAAAGCCCTAATTCCTTCACTATGCCCGTTTTCTCCATGCGAATATGAAAACGAAGAAGCAAGTAAATAGTACGGTTGCTTGTTAATATCAATATGATAAATTGCAAAATAATCATTCATGTTATTAGCATCTTGTTCACCAAGTATCAATTTTGATTTTGTCTTCTCACCAATCTTATACTGAAACAGATTCCCCATATTAGAAATTATTCCGCCGATACCAGTATCCCAGTTATATATTCTAAACAAACCATTGTCAGCTGTATAAATAGATATATTTTTTTCTAAACTTTTAAAAGGATAATTAATGGTTGAAGGATAGTTCTCCGTATAATATTTAAGCTTTTTACCGAAAGTTTGATTGGCATTTTGAAGCGAATCTTCCCAATGATTGGTTTCAGTTTGATGATCTACCTTTTCCCAAAAATCAATTTTAGCTGCCCAAAAATGAAGTTCTTGCTCTACGTTCCTTGGTGTATTTTGCTGCCCAATGGATTTATAGGTAGTCATCATAAATGCAAGGATGTACAAGCGTTTCATATTGCTGTAAATTAATTAAATAACAAAGGGACAGCTTTTGCTATCCCTTTGTTAGATTTTAAAATAGATTATTGTATAAGAAACTAAGAGCCTGTTTAAATTTCTGTCAACAAAAAGTTATATGCTTCTTTTATGCTTGTAAATTTGGTTTTTAAAATTGATGCTGATAGAAAACCAGATATATAACCATCAATTTTTAGGTGATAAAAGAAGCATAACAATAATGTCCAATCAAATTTAAACAGGCTTTAAGCTTCTACCACTTGCCCGATTAAATGATTTGCCATCAAATATTCTGCAATTTGCACGGCATTGGTGGCAGCACCTTTTCGCAAATTATCAGATACGATCCAGCAATTCAGCGTATTGGCTTGCGTTTCATCTCTGCGGATCCTGCCTACGAAAACGTCATCTTTCTCATGTGCATCCAGCGGCATCGGATATTTTAAGTTGGCAACATCATCAACAACAACCACGCCCGGCGCTTTTTCTAAAATGCTTTTTACTTCGACTAAATCAAAATCATGTTCAAATTCTACGTTAACCGATTCAGAATGGCCGCCCATCACTGGAATACGTACAGTGGTTGCGGTAACTTTTATGCTGTTATCGCCCATAATTTTCTGGGTTTCCAGGATCATTTTCATCTCCTCTTTGGTGTAGCCGTTTTCGGTGAAAACATCAATTTGCGGCAACACATTTAAGTCAATTT
>JBPBQN010000237.1:0-2882 GCA_050954865.1 Janthinobacterium lividum
CTAATTTGTTATGGATATACATGGATAATCCCAACCAGAAAGTGATTAGCTTGGAGTTTTTATATACTCCAAGTTGCACTGCTTTCCATGGAAAATTTTGTTGCAATGAATCTAAAAAAAGTTTTCTATTATGAAAAATAATACCCGACGGACACAACAATCTAAAGTTATGCAACGTAATTACAAACGGTATCTTACTTCTTTTAATGGCATAAATTACAGAAGGCGAACCACCAAAATGCAAGTTATGAATGTGAACTAGATCAGGTTTAAAATCTTTGAGTTTTTGTTTTGCTACGTTATAAGATTGGATGTTAAAAGGTAATTGTAAAAGCTTACGCAATGCATTTTTATCATTATTAAATTCCAGTAATTCAACTTGCATACCAGCTTGTTGCAGCAGATTTATTTCTTCAGATACAACAGTATCTTCTCCTCCTTTATACTTGTAACTTGTATGAATTACTAAAATCTTCAAAATTATTATAAGTTATAATCAGGCCAGGTTTTTGTTCAATTCCATTGCTGATTCTATTGCTTTATCCATGTTGTAATATTCCCATTCGGCAAACCTACCCAACAAATAAATATTATATTTAGCCAGATATGTTTTTAAAGTTGCAACTTTACTTCTGGTTTCTTTATGCTGAATGATATAAGAATTTGGTTCGAAATTAAATGCTAAAGGTTTTAAATTTCCAGGCAATTTTTTCAATTCTTCCAACATCATTTCCTGATCTTGTTTCCCGGAAAATTCTACTACACAAGTTTTTCGGTTGCTTCCCTCATTATTGGTATCGCTAAAATTACCTGTATAAATAATTCGATGTGCTTTAAACTGATCTTCAGGTAGATACAACCACGAAATGTCATTTTCATCCGTTTCGCACAACACATTTGAAGTTCCGTTAGAAGGCAAATCAACAACACTTTCTAACGCATTTTTCAACTGTGCATCTTCAATTTGGATAATGCTGTGCAGCTGCCTTACATCGCCGCAATACACAATTACATCAGTTACAATGCTGCCATTATTTATGGATAACAAACCACCATCTTGCATTGCAATATTAGAAACAGTAAATGATAATTGGATATTCTGATGTTCAGAAAGACGGTTGACAATAAATTGCGAACCATCAACTTTTGGATAATAAAAAGAAGCATGCACCATCGTACTTTCTTCTTTTTTTACAATATTGCTGATGATCACTTCTTTAATTTGCGGCATCGGCAATTTTCCATCCAGCCATTCCAGCGGAACTTTGCTGATATCGGTATGCCAAATTTTGGAGTTGTACGGACCAAAATAAATTCGGTATAAATTCTCTCCAAAATTACCGATCAAAAAATCTTTGAAATTATCATATTTCTCTGCTTTGTTCTTTTCATTAACCAGCATCTGGATCAATTCATCCACAATGGCGCGGGTTTCATGTTCGGGCAACTGATACAGATAATTTTCTAACGGATAACCAATTAGTTTTCCGCCAAGCAAAATTTTAGCGTTGCGTGTTGCCTTTAAAAACTCTTCATCACGGTTAAAATGCTGCCAGAACCAATCCAATACGGACTGATCTCTACTGTTAAAAACATGACCACCAACGCGGTGAAAAAGATTTCCATCAATCCGGTCGCACTTAATCAAACCGCCGGCTTTTTCTGATCTTTCTAAAATCTGAACTTCATAACGATCAGACAACATGCTTGACATGCTTAAACCTGAAATTCCTGAACCGATTACAATAGCTTTTTTCATTTATGTTGAAGATATTTTAGATGGTGAATACTTCTTTTATCATCCCAAATTTAGGTTGATAAAAGAAGCATCAGCTCAATTACTTTTTTTAAACTTTGATCCAAATTTAATCAGATCATTCATGATTTTTCTTTTGGCCAGAACCGGCAGACTGTATGGTTTTTTTAGTTGTTTCTGCAAGTTCGGTTCAATCACATCAACTGGACAAAACTTAAATTCTCTTTTTGTTCCAGGATCTTGCGGCGTTTGCAAATAATCAATACCGAAAGTATTGGTAGATTCTTGATCAAAACCAATATTTGTTCCTTTGGAAATAATTGGATAAACCACTTTATACTGGTTTTCTGAAACATGAACCTGCATTTGTATGTCCCAGGTAGAAATTGTTCCGTCAATTTCTTTTAAAACCATTCGGTACAAATCCATTCCTTCCTGATTCAATCTACTTTTAAAACCTGGCGAGGTTTGTACAATTTTTTGCAAACCTGCTTTATCCCAAACTACGTTTTTCACTCTGTCAGACCAGCTGCCCCAACCATAAGAACAAAAGCGGTTGGCAATAATGGTATCATATTGATAATTGCCAATTTCTAACGGAAAAGCAAAACCGGTTACGCAAAAAACTGATTTTTCTTTTTTATAGAAATCCAGCGCATCTAACAAATATTTGATATAGTTTGGCGTAACAACCAAATCATCTTCTACAATAATAAACCGATCATAGTTATTGGAAAGATAACTCAAACCAGTATGAAAATTTGGTCCGGTGCTGAAGTTTCTATCGCGATAATGTTTGTAAACATTTTTAAATCCGGTTAGCTGATCAATATAAGCACGCGTTTCCAGTACACCTTGTTTGTCTTTTTCACCTTTGTAACCATCCGCAAAAAAAATAATTTCCATTTCGGCGCACTCCGGATTTTTCAACAAAGCTTCCATAGAAGCCTTGAGTTTTGCGGCACGTTTATAGCAAAAAACTCCGATAATCGTTTTTTCCATTATTTATTTTTGAATTTATCCCAGATTACCGGGAACAGCGTTTTTAACCACAACTTTACAAAAGCTGCCAGATATGATTTTGGAAAATGTGTTTTGATAAAACTTAAATATTCATGATAAGCCA
>JBPBQN010000238.1:0-2781 GCA_050954865.1 Janthinobacterium lividum
CTAAAAATAGCATCCTTCCAATTTTCCTGCATTGTTTCGGTTTGATTTTAAGGTCGGAAATAGGTAGTTTTATCGCGAACAATCGATTGCATAAACCAACTTATTAAACTTATAAAATGAGCAAATACAGAAACCTTAAACTTCCGGTTATCCTTGCGCTGGCTGCTGTTGTGGGCACTGCTTCATCGCAGCAGGTTCCGCAAAAAAATCATGCTAAAAACAGCACTGCAAAAACTGCTGTTGTGCCTAAATCTCTAGAAGGAAAAAAATATCTGTCGCAACCGCTAATCAAAAGTATTTACACGGCTGATCCTTCTGCGCACGTTTTTAACGGTAAAATTTACGTTTATCCATCGCATGATTATGATGCCGGCATCCCTGATAATGATAATGGCGACCAGTATGCCATGCGTGATTTTCATGTTTTATCAATGGATAAAATTGGCGGAAAAGTTACCGATAACGGCATTGCGCTGGATATTAAAAATATTGCCTGGGCTGGCAAACAGCTTTGGGCACCGGATGCAATTTATAAAAACGGTAAATATTACCTGTATTTTCCGGTGAAAGATAAACAAGGCGTGTTTCACATGGGCGTTGCTACTTCCAGCAAACCAATTGGTCCGTTTAAAGCCGGAGCAAAACCGATTGCAGGCAGTTTCAGCATTGATCCGGCAGTTTTTACGGATACGGATGGTTCAACATATATGTATTTCGGCGGAATCTGGGGCGGACAATTGCAACGTTGGGCAACCGGAAAATATGAAGCCAATGGTTCTAAAACAGATTTAAATCAGGACGATAAACCGGCTTTAACTGTACAAGTAGTCAAGCTAACTAAAAATTTGCTTGAATTTGCGGAGAAACCAAAAGATGGCGTAATCCTGGACAAAGAAGGAAAACCTTTGCTGGGCCGCGACCACGACCGACGCTTTTTTGAAGGTTCCTGGATGCATAAATACAACGGCAAATATTACTTAACTTACTCCACCGGTGATACACATTTTCTAGCTTATGCCATCGGCAGCACGCCTTACGGTCCGTTTACGTATCAGGGAACATTTTTAAAACCGGTGCAAGGCTGGACAACGCATCACTCTATCGTTGAGTTTAAAGGCAAATGGTATTTGTTTTATCACGATACGCAGCTATCCAACAAAAACCATTTACGCAATGTAAAAGTAACTGAATTACAGCACAATGCAGATGGCAGCATCAAACTGATCGATCCGTTTGTAGAGTAATTTCTCTTTCACCTAAACTCAAAAATACCGCTGCAAAAAACAGCGGTATTTTTTTTGGATATCGAAATTTCTGGTTTAATATTGATTTGTGGTTCGCGTAACATCAATCTTAAATCTCAACAATGAAAAACAGCGTTTATAAGCTACTTTTTGCAGGAATATTGGCTTGTTTTTCGTGTAAACAAAAACCGGTAACCGTTGCTGCAAAGCAAAAAACGCCGCTTGTATTTGCTAAAAATCCGGTTTGCTGCAACTCCAATATTCCTGCCCGTTTTGGGGTGATAAAAACAGCATTGGCAATTCCTTCTGCAAAAACCACAAATCACCAAAATATGGTTTGGGTTGATAGCGGCAGTTTTATGATGGGCGGCGATAATAAACAAGCTGCGGCAGATGAGTTTCCGAAGCATAATGTTGCGGTTGATGGTTACTGGATTGACCAGACCGAAGTAACTAATGCCCAATTTGCCCGTTTTGTTGCGGCTACACATTATGTAACCACAGCAGAAAGAAAGCCGGATTGGCAGCAGCTGAAAAAACAATTGCCTCCCGGAACGCCAAAACCAAATGAAAGTTTACTGGTGCCGGCTTCGCTGGTTTTTGTGCCAACTACGCATCCGGTTTCTTTGTCGGATTACAGTCAGTGGTGGACTTGGATGAAAGGTGCCAGCTGGAAGCATCCGCAAGGCCCGAAAAGTAATTTGGTTGGCAAAGCAGCTTATCCAGTGGTGCAGGTTTCTTATGAAGATGCGCTGGCCTACTGCAAATGGGTCGGAAAAAGATTACCAACCGAAGCCGAATGGGAATTTGCAGCACGCGGCGGCTTGCAAAATAAAATTTATCCCTGGGGAAATGAATCTGTAAACGTCGGAAAACCAAAGGCTAATATCTGGCAAGGTAATTTCCCCTATAAAAACAATATGCAGGATAAGTTTTACTACACTGCTCCGGTAAAAACTTTTGCCCCGAATGCTTACCAATTATATGATATGGCCGGGAATGTTTGGGAATGGTGCGCTGATTATTATGCAGATAATTATTACCAATCGCTGGCAAAAACTATAAATATTAAAAATCCGCAAGGGCCGATTAAGCCGCACGATCCGGATGAACCGCTGGCTTTAAAAAGAGTAGTTCGCGGCGGTTCTTTTTTATGTAATGATAGTTATTGCTCTGGCTATCGCGTGGCACGACGTATGAAAACTTCGGAAGACAGCGGCATGGAACATTTGGGTTTTCGTTGCGTGCAGGACAAATAATGACCGGTAAAAGAAGCATTGCATTTATGTTGAACTTATTCAGCATCTCATTATAAATGCTGATTAGTCATAAGCTTTACATTATTATAATTTCCAGTTTTCACCAAAAAAAACACCAGTAAAAGAAGCATTGAAAATTTCAGTCTAAAACAAAAATCCTTCTTGAATTGGCAGGAGTTTTTGTTTTTAAAGATAAATTACTGTTTTACGTAATACTTCATCGCTTCTGGTATGCGTGCCTGAATATTGGCAATTCGCGTGGCATCTGCCGGGTGCGT
>JBPBQN010000239.1:0-2639 GCA_050954865.1 Janthinobacterium lividum
ATAAGATTTTGAGTCTGTTAAAAAGTTGTTCGGTTTATTTTCCATGCTTCTTTTATCACCTCAAAAACAGTGGCTTTTCTTGTTTTAAATTTCAGTATTGAAGCAAAAATTACAGGCATAAAAGAAGCATCAGGATTTTTAATATAAAGCTGAACTGGTTGCCATAAAATCGTTTAATAAATAGTGTTAAAAGTATGACTTCTGAAAGTCTTCAAAATCAGGATAAAAATTCTAAAAGCAGATCATCATTAACAGATGAAATTTCTTTTAAAGATATCATTCTCAATATTATTAACTGGTTTCGTTATCTTGTAAGTAACTGGTTAATTATACTTATTGTAGCCATACTTGGCGGTATTATTGGTTTTATACGTGCCAACCGGCAGCCGCTTTTATATGTAGCAAACAGCACTTTTGTTTTGCAAGATGGCGCTGGCAATATGGGCCAGGCAGATGGTTTGGCTTCCTTGTTAGGCGTAAATGTTTCGCAGGGCAGCGGCATGTTTCAGGGTGATGGTTTGTTAGAATTGTACCGAACCCGTTTTATGCTCAAAAAAACTTTATTAAGTATCATACCAGATACTAAAAACGAACATGTATTGGATCGGTACATGAAAATTAGTGGCATAAAAGAAGCATGGAAAGACAGCGCCAACTTGCGAAACCTGAATTTTTATGCTAAACCAAAAAATAAAAAAGAAGCAAGAACACAAGATAGTGTGATGACTGTTTTTACCAATGATATTAGGTTTAATTATTTAGCTGTTGATATTGACAGAAGATTGAACATTTTAAGGGTTGAAGTAAGATCAACTAATGAAGAATTTTCTAAAATTCTAAACGATCAAATTGTTAAAACAGTTAACGATTATTACATCCAAACCAAAACCCAGAAAGCTTTAGAAAATCTAAGCTTAATGCAGCACCAAACAGATTCTATCAAAGCTGCTTTAAACGGTGCCATGTATAAAGTTGCAAGTACAACAGATGTTACCATTAATGCCAACCCGGCCAGGCAAGTATTAAGATTACCATCTCAACGTAACCAAGTGGATGCAGAAACCAACCGAGGAATGTTGAATGAATTAGTGCGGAACGTAGAACTTGCAAAAATGGCTTTAAGAAAAGAAACACCTTTAATACAAATATTGGACGAGGCAACATTTCCTTTAGAACACCGAAGAGAGAGCAGAGCTAAAGCTATAATAATTAGCACTTTAATAGCTACTATAATTGCTGTTATCTATTACACAATTATTTTATTGTATCGAAAAGTTATGAAATAGTGATACATTTCAATTTTAATCTTGCCTGTTTTCAATGCTTCTTTTATCGTACAAAATTTGTGATTTGGTTTAAGTAATTATATAGAAAATAGAAATCCAAAATTTACATGGATAAAAGAAGCATCAAATATTTTAATATCCAATTAAAAAAGTAATGAAGAAAATATGCTTTTTTATTTCCTGCATTACTTTAACGGGCGGTACAGAACGTGTTTGTTCTTTAATTGCAAACAAGCTTTCGCAATTAGGTTATCAGGTAACCATATTAAGCATGTATGGAGAAACGTCTTTTTTTAAGTTGGAAGAAAATGTAAAGGTTGTTTCTGTTTTTCAAAAGAAATATGCTTTCAAATTGTTTTTGCCTGTTGTGATCTTTAAGTTGCGAAAAAGCATTAAAACAATCAATCCTGATATTTTAATCAATGCTGATTCTGCTCTTTATATCTATTCTTTAGTATGCGGTTTTGGGTTTGATTTTAAAAATATTGTTTGGGAACATTTTACTTTTCATGTTTCTTTAAATACAATTGTAAGAGGATTTTCCAGAAAGCTGGCTGCAAGATATAGTGATGCAATAATCACATTAACACATAAAGATAACGATAACTGGAAGAGTAATTTAAGTTGCAAAGCTCCGATATATACAATTAATAATCCATTGCCATTTAATAATTCTGCTTACGAAGATAATCTTCGAAAGTCTACAATATTGTCTGTTGGCAGATTAAGTTTTGAAAAAGGTTTTGACAGATTGATCGATGTTTGGAATACAATTAAAAGCCATGGATACCAGGATTGGGAATTACATATTGTAGGATCGGGAGAATTAAAACAAAATCTTGAACATCAAATTCATACTTTAAATTTAGGTAATTCAGTCAAACTTTTATCTGCTACAAATAAAATTGAAGCGCATTATCAACACGCAAGTATCTATTGTATGACATCCAGGTTTGAAGGTTTTGGAATGGTTTTGATAGAAGCACAATCCTTCGGATTACCTGTTGTAAGTTATAATTGTGAAGCCGGTCCATCAGAAATTATCAGCAGCGAAAATGGAATTTTAGTGCAAGATGGTGATAAGCAAGCTTTAGCAAATGCGTTAATTTTTTTAATAGATCACAAAGAAATACGATTAAAAATGGGCGAAAAAGCATTTGAAAATTCATCCAATTATAACATTGACGAAATTATTAAAAAATGGATAAAATTATTTGAAGTTGACCTAAACTATAACTTGAATTAATAAAATCTTACTTTGAAAATAGTATATTTAATTACCGGATTAAGATTAGGAGGTGCCGAAAACCAATTGTTGTTTTTAGCAGATAACATGCAACAAATGGGAAATGA
>JBPBQN010000240.1:0-2581 GCA_050954865.1 Janthinobacterium lividum
TTCGGCGGCATCAGCATAAACTTTTCCGTTGTGTTGTTTGCCAAAATACGCGCTCACATCCGGAAAAAAGTAAAAGGCGCCATCCGGCAAATTCACTTTCAGGTTTGGTATTTCTTTTAATAAACCATAAACCAAATCGCGGCGTTTTTTAAATTCTACACGCATGGTTTCCACACTTGCCAAACCACCTTCCAGCGCAGCAGTGCCGGCTTTTTGGGTGATGGAACACGTGCCGGAAGTAATTTGTCCCTGCAATTTATCGCAGGCCGTTGCAATTTCTTTATTAGATGCGGTGTAACCAATCCGCCAGCCAGTCATCGCGTAAGCTTTAGAAAAACCGTTGATGATGATTACCCGATCTTTTACCGATGCAAACTGTGCAATCGATTCATGCTTTGGCAAATAACTGATGTGCTCATAAATCTCGTCAGACATGATATAAATCTGCGGATATTTTTCAAAAACTTTCACCAAACCAGCCAGTTCATCCTTGCTGTAAACGCTTCCGGTTGGGTTGCAGGGCGAAGAAAACATAAACAGCTTGGATTTTGGCGTGATGGCCGCTTCCAGCTGTTCCGGCGTAATTTTAAAATCCTGTTCCGCCGTAGCTTGTACAAAAACCGATTCGCCTTCCGCCAGTTTCACCACTTCCGAGTACGAAACCCAGTAAGGGGTCGGGATAATCACTTCCTCACCCGGATTTACCAGACACAAAACCGCATTGGCAATAGCCTGTTTGGCACCGGTAGAAACCACAATATCGGCGGCATCATAATCCAGGTCATTCTCCGTTTTCAGCTTGTTGGCAACCGCTTTGCGTAAATCCGGATAACCGGCCACCGGCGTGTAATACGTAAAGTTTTTGTCCATCGCTTCTTTGGCAGCAGCTTTGATGTGTTCCGGCGTATGGAAATCGGGTTCGCCAAAACTCAAACTAATAACATCTACGCCTTTTGCAGCCAGTTCACGGCCCATTTTGGCCATTTTTATCGTGGCAGATTCTGAAAGATTATTGATTCGGTCGCTTAAAATACTCATAATGATTGCTTTGTTGGCGGCAAATATAGAAATAACTTTAAGCCGATTTTGCTGCGTTATTCATATTTTTGTGCGATAAAAACAGCATCGTGCAATTACAAAAACGGATCATTCTCTACGCGCTGATAACGGGTTTTATTCTGATGATTGCCAAGTTTGCGGCTTACTTCATCACCAATTCCAACTTTATTTTAACTGATGCTGCCGAAAGTATTGTTAACGTGGTGGCCAGTGCGTTTGCGTTTTTTAGCATCTGGTTTTCGGCCCGTCCGCGTGATATCAACCATCCGTACGGACATGGAAAAGTAGAATTTTTCTCCGTTTTCCTGGAAGGCGCGTTGATTATGGTGGCCGGAATTATCATCATCGTCAAATCCATTTTTAACGTTTTTCATCCGCACGAAGTTCAGCAGCTGTTAATTGGCGCAGTTATCATTGGCATCACCGGCATCATCAATGGTTTGCTCGGTTTTTACATGATTAAAGAAGGCAAAAAAATGCTTTCGCTAACCATTGAAGCCGACGGTCGGCATTTAATTACCGATGCGGTAACCAGCGCTGGTTTGGTTTTGGGTTTAACACTCATTTACTTCACCAAAATCCTGATGCTGGACAGCATTTTGTCTATCGTGGTTGGCCTGTTTATCGTTTATACGGCTTACAAATTGGTGCGTAAATCCGTTGCGGGTTTGATGGACGAAACTGATTTTACCGTGGTAGAAGATATTCTCACCATTCTCAACAAAAACCGCAAAGAAGAATGGATCGACATTCACAACATGCGTGCGCAACGTTATGGAAATGAGTTACATATCGATTGTCACATGACGCTGCCCAACTATTTTGATCTAACAAAAGTGCATCACGAAGTATCGCTCACAGATCAGTTTGTAAACGAATCGGCCAAAATCAAAACCGAATTTTTTATTCATGCTGACCCTTGCATTCCGGAATGCTGCTACTATTGCCGGATGCCTAATTGCCCGATCCGAGCACACGAAAAAACCGAAGATTATTTGTGGGACATGGAACGCGTGGCACAAAATAACAAGCATTTTGCAACCGAAACTATCACCATTTTGCATGATTAAGGCCAATGCTTCTTTTACCAGGTAAAATTTATGCTGAAAAAATATCCTTTTAATGTGCGTGTTTATGGTTTGCTGATCAATCAAAACAATGAGCTTTTAATCAGCGATGAACTGGAATACGGCATGTATTTTTCTAAATTTCCCGGCGGCGGTTTAGAGTATGGTGAAGGCTTGATCGACGGCCTGAAGCGCGAATTTTTGGAAGAATGTTTTTTTGAGATCGAAATTATCCGCCACTTTTACACCACGGATTTCTACCTCAAATCTGCTTTTGATGATACGCAGATTATCAGCATTTATTACTTGGTCAAAAACCTTGTGCCCATAAATTTGTCGATAAAAACAGCACCGTTTGATTTTGGGGAGAAAACAGCTGATGGCAGTTTCCAGTCTTTCCGCTGGATTGATCTGGATAAATTAAAAATAGAAGATGTTACTTTTCCGGCCGATCA
>JBPBQN010000241.1:0-2536 GCA_050954865.1 Janthinobacterium lividum
AATGGCTTTTAAGTATAGAGTTGGAAATGATGGTATCTATTACCTGACAATCACCGTTATCGGTTGGATCGATGTTTTCACCCGTAAAGAACTGGCTACGGTTATTGTGGAAAACCTGATTTATTGCCAGCAGAAAAAAGGATTTATTTTGTATGCCTAGTGTTTGATGCCAAGTCATCTGCACTTAATTGCTTCGGCTGAGGAAGGAATTATGCTGACTGATATCATGCGTGACTTCAAAAAATTTACTTCAAAAAAAGTAGTTGCCACCATTCAGGAAATTAGCGAAAGCAGAAAGGAGTGGCTGCTGGACAAGTTTGCTTTTGCCGGAAAAGTCAACCCTAAAAATAAAGATTATAAATTTTGGCAGGATGGACTGCACGCCATAGAACTGGAATCCAATTTATTTATAGAACAAAAGTTGGATTATCTGCACAATAACCCGGTTGCATCCGGAATGGTTTATGAATCGGAATACTATGTTGGGAGTTCGGCTATTAATTATTGTGGCAAACAGGGTTTAATTGACGTGATATTGATGAAGTGATTTTGGAGGATCAGAGATCCTCAGCTCAAAGGACGGGATTGAAGTTATCGATCCGTAAAAAAATTAAAAATAAATATTCGTATTATTGGTAAAACCAAAAATTATGAAAAAGATACTTGTTTACGTATTTGCTACGGTGTTAAGCTGCAGTGCCTTTGCTCAGCAGAAAATGGCCAAATTGGAGGCTAAACCTATGAAAATGGGAAGCTGTGTGATGATGAACGGCGGAAAAATGGTGTGTATGAAAGACGGAAAAACCATTCCGATGAAAACAGCTATGACCATGAATAACGGCACCAAAGTAATGCCCGACGGAATGGTGAAAATGAAAGACGGCAAAAGCATGATGCTGAAAGACGGACAAAGTGTAATGATGAGCGGCAAAGTAGATAAAGTGCCGATGAGCGAGCACATGAAAATGTAAGTTGAGTTTGAAGAAAACTAAAAACCCGGAACACATGTTCCGAGTTTTTAGTTTAGAGTTGAAAAATGATTATTTACTTCGATGCTGTTTTTATCTGCCTAAATTTGGAGTCAATTTAAAGTTATAATTCCAAAAAATCTGCATAAACAAAACCTGTTTTATTGTTTGTTGGCTGCAATCAAACCGTCTTTCGTCATCTGCTTTAAAATAGATTTTACGTATCCTTTCAAAAAGCTGTCAATGCCGGATGGATTGTATGTTTTGGATTGTGCAGACCAGATCAGCTGCTCAGATTTGGCATCGTACAAATTGGTTTCCAGATAATAAACTTTATCCTGCACGTAATAGCCTGGATTATACATGTACGGATACCAGTTGTTGTAATAACTCCAGAAATTGTTGTAATAACCATACCGGAAACCAGGGTTAAAACCACCGCCGCCGCCATGCACATAGTGCGTTTCGTGTTCTTTGTTAATTAGAGTAATTGTTAATATGGCATCCGGATTGGTAGCCATAATTTTACTCATCACCATCGTTTTGTTACGCTGATCCTGATCGCTGTAATTGGGCGGAAAAGCATCAATACTTTTGATAACAGTTAAACCACGCTGCTGCAATATCTGCGCAAGTCCGTTTTCTACACCTTGTTTGGCGGGTACATTACTGGTAATGGCCGAAATAAAAATTCGTTTATAGTTAGTAGCCGTTGCATCCGGTTTGCGCCAAGAACCGGTGATTAACGTTGCTGTACCGCATGAACTTAAAACGGTAAATAAAATAAGTACAAGGGGTTTAAAAAGGGTTTTCATGATTTTTTATAAATGGTAATGCCTTAACAATGTACTGTATAGGATAATTGTTTAATTGAAAATTAAGATAACTGTAAAATGACTATTATAGTTAATTTTGAATGAACTTCATTCTGCAATTAATTTCAAAACAAATCTTATCCTAAAGATGGAAACTGCTGGCCTTTCTGCGTTGGCAAAGGCTTAAATCACAAAGTTTAATTTGTTAAAACGATTAGTAAATCTAATTCAACCTAAAACAAAAAAACCTGCCATAAAGCAGGTTTATATTGAGTTTGATTAGTATCCGCGGCCATAATCGCGGTAGTAATGATCTCTTGGTCCGTGGTCATATCTTCTGTCAAAATGATCGCGGCGGTGCTGGCGTTCCCAACGTTCATGGCGACGGCGTTCACGGTCGCGACGGTCAAAATTGTTTGAGGCAGATGCACTCGCTACATCAAAAGTTACGATGGTTAGCAAGGCAAGCATGGTTACTTTAAGCGCTTTCATAATTGTTTGTTTTAAGGTGAATTATGATTTTTAGAGCAGCAGCTTTTAAGTTGGTTTAGCCATAAAATTTATAGTTTTTTGGATTAAACCATTTGGTTGATGCTGTTTTTATCAACAGAAATAAGCACAGAAATATTAGTTTATGGTTAAAACGGAGTTAACATTATAAATTCTAATTTAGGTTGATAAAAGAAGCATCCTCACAAAATACCTTGCAACCTTGAAATAACAACAGTTGAATAACGAATTGCAATTTAAAAC
>JBPBQN010000242.1:0-2515 GCA_050954865.1 Janthinobacterium lividum
TTATTGCATGTTAAAAATCAGCGGGCTTTTTATTTATCCAATCAAATCTTTGGGCGGCATCTCTTTAAACAAAGCGCAAGTGAGCAGCCGTGGTTTGGAGCACGACAGGCGCTGGATGCTGGTGGACGAAAATAATCGCTTCCTTTCTCAGCGCGAAATTCCGGAAATGGCTTTGCTTTATGTAGAATTAACGTCAAACGGTTTGTTGGTGATGCATCGCCAGAAAGCCGAAGAATTTGTAGCCATTCCGTTTTTGTATGATGCTAACGAAGAAGCCATTTGCACCATTTGGGACGATGAATGCCAGGCCGAATTTATAGATATCGAAATTGATAAATGGTTTTCCCGGATTTTAAAAACGAAGTGCCGCTTGGTTTATATGCCTAAAAGCAGCAAGCGTTTGGTAGATCAGCAATATGCAAAACCAGATCAAATCACTTCATTTTCTGATGCTTATCCGTTTTTGCTGGCTGGCGAAGCTTCGTTGGAAGATTTAAATAATCGCTTAAAAGA
Organism: Janthinobacterium lividum; assembly: GCA_050954865.1. Classification (GTDB taxonomy): domain Bacteria; phylum Bacteroidota; class Bacteroidia; order Sphingobacteriales; family Sphingobacteriaceae; genus Mucilaginibacter_A. The sequence goes on from JBPBQN010000242.1 coordinate 514, forward strand.
ACCGGTTTTGATGGATCGTTTCCGGCCAAATATTGTTTTTTCGGGCGGAGAAGCGTTTGAGGAAGATCAGATGGAGCAGTTTCAAATTAACGGAATCCATTTTTATGGTGTAAAACCTTGTGCGCGTTGTCCGGTTATAAACATCGATCAGGAAAGCGGCCTAACTGATAAAGAACCAACCAAAACACTTGCCGGATTTCGTAAAAAAAACAACAAAATTTACTTCGGCCAAAACCTTGTTCATGATGGCGAAGGCAGCATCAGCATCGGCGACGAGCTGGTGATTAAAGAACTGAAATCAGAAAAATTCATCTCTTAAACATCAGTTTTATACTGATAAAAACAGCATGCAAAACGTTACCCATAAACAAATTACGCTTCGTACGGCACGAGCCGTCAGCGTTATTTTTTGTACAGAACCAACTATCCAATTAATCAAAAATAACCAGTTACCAAAAGGAAATTTGTTTGATGTAGCCCAGGCCGCAGGTTTTTTAGGTGCCAAAGCCACGCCGCAATTGTTGCCGCATTGCCATCCGGTGGCCATTGATGGCATGAGTATCAAATTTGATTATCTGGACCGCGAAAAACACGCCGAATATGTAGATGACGCTGCTTTTAACCGTACGGGAATCATCATTTTGGGTGATGCAAAATCCATCGGCAGAACAGGAATTGAAATGGAAATGTTAACCGCTGTTTCTGTTGCGGCTCTGGAAATTTACGATATGCTGAAACCTGTTGATAAGCAACTGGAAATTGGCTATATCAAACTGTTGGAAAAACGCGGCGGCAAAAGCGACCGGCAGTTACTGTACGAAGATGTAACGCAATGCGCGGTTTTGGTTTGTTCTGATTCTACCGCAGCCGGAACGCGTGTTGATCAAAGCGGAAAAATAATTCAGGAAATGCTGGAAAGTTTTAATGCAGAAGTTGACCATTTTGAAGTTTTGCCGGATGATAAAGCGCAAATCCAGCAGCAAATTTTAGCTTGGGTTCGGGAAGATGTACCGTTCATTTTTACAACCGGCGGCACCGGTTTAGGTCCGCGCGATAACACCGTTGCAGCCGTAGAAGAATTGCTAGAACACAAAGCCGATGGTATTGCCGAAGCCATGCGCGTTTTCGGCCAGCAACGAACACCTTTAGCCATGATGAGCCGCGGCGTTGCCGGAACCATCGGGCAAACGTTGGTGGTTACTTTACCCGGAAGTGCAAACGGTGCAAGAGAAAGTTTGCAAGCAATTTTACCGGCTGTTTTTCATGCCCGGAAAATGATTTTGGGCGGCGGACATGATTCAAAGTAAAAATAACACGATGCTTGATTTTCAAGAAGCACAAACAATCATCGGCAGTTTAGCCAAATCTTTCGGCACCGAAACCTTGACTTTGGATAATGCTTTTGAGCGAATTTTGACCGAAAAAATCTATGCCGATCGCGATTATCCGCCTTTTAACCGTGCCACAATGGATGGTTATGCTATCAGTTTTAAAGATTGGCAGGCCGGCACTAAAAATTATGCGGTAAAAGAAGTAGTGTTTGCCGGCGCGCGCTATCAGCAGGAAATTGCTGCCGGCGAATGTTATAAAATCATGACGGGTGCGTCCGTTCCGCCAAACGTTGATTTGGTGATCCGCCGAGAAGATGCTTTGGAGAAAAATGGACGCGTTTATTTTCAGGTTGAAACCGTAAAATCCGGCCAAAACATCGCCAAAAAAGGAGAAGATATTCAGGCTGATGCTTGTATTTTCGATCAAAATATAATTTGTACAGCACCAGTAATTGCGCTGCTGGCTTCGGTTGGTAAGGCGGAAGTTTTGGTGGAGAAACTACCAAATGTTGCTTTGTTTACCACCGGAGATGAATTAGTAGAACCCGGACAACCGGTTTCTGATATTCAAATTCGAAACAGCAACCAGTTTTTGCTTAAAAGTTTGCTGCGTAAATGGCAGATCAAACCAGTAATTTCCAAACATATCCGCGATGATAAAACGGCTTTGC
>JBPBQN010000243.1:0-2448 GCA_050954865.1 Janthinobacterium lividum
TTTTAAAATCGCCCACAGCCATCATAAAAAGATAAGGCGAATGCGGTTTGTCCATTTTCCAGGTATCCGTGCGCAAACTATTGCCGGCAGGTTTTTGGGAGATCAATTTGCCGTTAGAAAGCGTAACGTATTTTGCCGGAACCGTTAGGCTGATTTCCTCCAAAGTTTTCTGGTCCGGTTTATCAATTGTTGGGAACCAGGCTGATGAACTTTCGGTTTCGCCCTGCGTCCAGATTTGGATTGGTTTAGTTTTGTCCGCTCCATCCGAATTGATAAAATACAAACCTTTGGCATCACTGATAGCCGTACTTCCCATCGCTTTTAGCTGATCCGGTTTTGCAGTATAGCTTAAATAAAGCGTGTAGTTTTCTGCGGAAGTATATTTTTTATCCAGCCTGATTTTCAGCTTCAAACTATCATACGAAAACTTCAATGGCACATTTTTACCATTTTTTACTACCGAAATCTGGTTGATATCCATTCCTTTTGCATCCAGCGAAAGCGAATCTGTTGGATAAAAATGTGGTTTCAGTGTAAGCCATTCTTTTCCGTAGAGATAATGTTTAGCATAATCAAAACGAACATCCAGCTTGGTATTTACCAGATCGTTTATTTTTTCGGGCGTAGCACGATAGATTTTTAAAGCCGGATTCTCAGGTTGCGTTTGGGCGTGCAGCATTGTTGTGATCAAACAAGCCGAGCCGATGGCAGCAAAAATTTTAAAGCGATGATGAATCATTAGATAATAAAAAGTAGGTTGATTGTTAATATTTTATTAGCCTGTTTAATTTAAAGATTATTGCCATGCTTCTTTTATCACCTAAAATTTAGTGCGTTTCTATAAATTTCCATCAGCATCAATTAACAAAACAAAATTTACAGGCATAAAAGAAGCATATAAATTTTTGGCAGAAGTTTAAACAGGCACTATGATGCAAAGGAAATCTTTTTGATCAACATAAACTGCAATCAGCAATTTTAGAGATTCATGTTTTTGAAAGAATAATAATTGATCAGGTAACAAAGTTTTTGGCTAAACAGTATAACTGTACTTTACATTAACATTTTCGCTTTTCTCACGTGTTTATACAATCATTACGCTTGTTATCTAAGCAACTGCTTATCATTTTGTGCGAGGATGAATTTTTTAGTGTAGTTGCGTAATAATTATGCTACATCTTTATACCAACCAGGTTTCTTTTCAGAATAATACCAAATTATTACCTGCAATTTGCGGAGCAGCTTGTCAGCAAAAAGCGGGTTATCCGCAAGTGCAGCAATCCATTACAAATCAAATTATTGATTTTTTTAGTAAGCTTTTTAATACAGCTGATTTTCCGGCAAGATGGCATTGCGGAAATTGGACCGATTTTCACGGCTGGTTATATATACTTTCTGATATTACAATTGCGACTGCTTATTTTGCAATTCCATTTTTCCTGATACGGTTACTCATTAAAAGAAAAGACATTCCGCTTAACGGCGTAGTCATCCTTTTCCTGGCCTTTGTGTTTTTATGCGGCCTAACACATTTAATTGATGCGGTAATTTTCTGGTGGCCGGCTTACCGTTTAAGTGCTGTATTACGTTTTGCTACAGCCATCGTTTCTGTAATTGCTGTTTATGGTTTAAATCAAGCTTTCCCGATGCTTTTGGGTTTACGATCGGTTCGGGAATTAAAAATAGAAATCGAAAAACGCAAGAAAACAGAAGAACGGTTGTCTGCCAGCGAATTTTTACTTTCAGAAGCAGGACGCATTGCCCGCGTTGGTGGTTGGGAATTAGATATTGCTACCGGCAAACGCAGCTGGTCTAAAACAGTTTATGACATGCTGGAAATCCCAACAGATTATGATAGTGATGAGCAAGATTCCTTATCTTATTATCCGCAGCCTTATCGAACGCTTATTGAGCAAGGTATTAAAAATGCTTTAGAGCAAGGCAGTAAATGGGATTTGGAAACGCTGGTGATCACTAAAAAGAATAAAACTTTTTGGGCGAGATATATTGGAGAACCAGTATTCAATTCGCAAGGAAAAGTTATTAAACTGCGTGGAACGTTGATGGATATTGATCAATACAAAAAACATGAACTGGAAATTAGCCAATCACTTGAAGTTACGATAGAACAAAAACAGCAGTTAAAAAACTTTGCTTATGTACTTTCTCATCATATCCGAAATCATACGAGTAATTTAACTGCTTTATCAGCGATGATTGAGGTTGAAAGTTTAGATGAAGAAAACAAAGATTTGATTTTGAAAAGCCGACAGGTAACGCAGGCGCTTTCTGCAACGCTGGATGATCTGGCTGGTGTTATTGAGGCGCAAGATCAAACGATAAGCGATGAGTTTGTAAGCTTCGAAAGCGTGGCAGCGCACACGATAAAAAAACAGCTTTCTCAAATCCGGCAGGCACAAGCAACTGTTGTACAGAATTTTGAAGTAG
>JBPBQN010000244.1:0-2049 GCA_050954865.1 Janthinobacterium lividum
GGCAGATTTAAGCTTGCTTTAAACTTTTCTCCCGGCAAATCATATTGCGCTTCTGCATAAAACCGCTTGCGCAACCAATGCGTTTGGTTGGCCGAACTATCCGCAAAAGCTTTTATTGTTTGATCACTTTGCACCACATTTAAAGCAGATTGCAACTGCTGTGATTGCAAGCTGAAACCTGCTTTATAACTCTGCGTAATTTTTTCGCCCGGAATTTTATACGACAAATAATTATTGGTGAATAAAGAAGGCACGTTTACCGTTTGCAGCAATTGCGAATACGTTTTTCCCTGGTTAAAAACAGCATTGTTAAAATCAGGTTCAATGGTTCGGGTTTCCGGTAATTTGAAACGGTTAATGTACGAATAGATTTCGAAAATATGATTGAACTTTAACGTTTTCATCAGGTTGAATTCGTTTGAAAAATCAAGATTATTAGCCTTCAAAACCTGATTAACCGGACTATTATTAGCAACTAAATTGGAGTAAGCCGACTGATGACTGTAATCCAAAACCAAAGCGTTATTCAGGTAATAGTTGTCTTTGTTAACATTCAGCGTAAACTGACTGTGTGTTAAATCCTGACGCTTCCTGTTTTCCTGACTTTCGCTGTATCGCACGGTATCTTCCGGCAAATAAACTTCAGTTCGTTTTTGGTAATATTGCCGCTGCACATCATGCAATTGGTATAAATTAACTTTCAGCTGCACATCTTTTTTCAAATGCACCAAATTATTCAGGTTGAGCAGTGCCGATTGGTTAAACAAGTAACGATTACGCGGCAAGTTAGGATCACCGGCTGTTCCTAAAGTTAAAATAGCATCCGGTTTATCGTTATCCAATCTTTTTAAATAATCGGATACATTGTGCGAAACCAAATCCTGCTGCAAATCCAAACTGTAATTATTGGCTTTCAGGTAATTGATCGCTTTATAATTGTCTTTAAACATCAAAGCGTTCAAATCAGCATAATATCTATCCGGCAAACCTGCTCCTAAAGTTTCCTGCCCAACCAGTTGTAATTTTGCATCTTTTTTGATGGTGAGGTTCAACGCCACATCATCACTAACCACCTTATTTTTAAGCATTTTGATGGGCTGATGATTTTCCATCACTTGAACCTGATCTACCACGCCATGCGGAATGGTTTTAGTAGCGATATTGTATTTATCGTCCAGCAAATTATCGCCGCCGATATACAATTGCGAAATGGCTTTACCGTTGTATTTAATTTTGCCGTTATCATCCATTTCAATTCCCGGCAGTTTTTTGATGACATCACCGATTGTACGATCCTGCTGACTGCTAAAATCAGAAACTTTGTAACTCAACGTATCGCCATTAACTTTTAATCTTGAACGATTATCCCGAACGGTAACGGTTTTAAGCTGATTACTGGCAGCAGAAAGTTTAAAATTGTAAAAGGAAGTCGAAGCGAGAAAAGGTTTACTTTGCGTTTTAAAACCAATGCAACTTACTTCAACCAACAAATTTTTTAAATCAATTCCTTCCGGAACATGCAGTAAAAACTGACCTTTTTCATTGCTTCCCTGGTAAGCGATTATTAAATTGCTACTGTTTGTAAGGCTAATATTTGCGTATGGAATGGGTTTGCCCAAACTATCAATCACGCTACCACGAATATTTTGTGCGAAACCAACTTTCCATCCAAACCACAAAAAAAACACCGATAAAAACAGCATTTTAAAACTGTTCATGGTTTGTCGGTTAATTCTATTGGATTTTTGATTAAATTTTTCCCCCAATTACTAGACAAATTGAGGTAAATTTTTGTACTTGAACCCGAAGCAGCAAGCGAAGTATTTGTAAATCCCTGCGGATCTTTATGAAATGCCTCATTAAGCCTTGTATATTCTTTTTCTGTTGTTTTGAGTCCATCCTTTGGTAACTGAACTGTTTTAAGAGAATAAGTTTCTCTAACCAAAAGTGGATTTTCTGATTTTTTACTGGAAGTGCCACCTGCTTCTGCAACCTGATCAGATTCTTTAGCTATTTTACTGGCATCTTCCAACCCGGCAAACTTCCAAA
>JBPBQN010000245.1:0-1878 GCA_050954865.1 Janthinobacterium lividum
CTTGGATTTTTACTTGATTGCAATTGGGCTGCAATTGGATTGCTTTTTAACCATTTTTGCAACGGGAAAGAAAAGCCCATTTTTTTACGGTTCCAGATTTCTTTCGGAAGTAAATCCTGATAACTATTAATCAGTAAACCTTTGGCAAGCTTTTGATCAAAACGAATATCGGAACTGATATTTTCAATAATTTGTATAAATTCTGTGTCTAAAAAAGGCATCCTGATTTCGATACCGTGTTGCATGCTCATGGCATCCGTATCGCGTAGCAACTGATTTTTCATGTATAAATCTTGTTCCAGTTGTGCTGCAAATAAATTTGGATTGCTACTTAAATTAGAAGAATAATTGAAACTGCTGATTTTTTGCCATACTTCTTTTACCGGTATATTTAAGATGGCTGCAATTTGTATCGGTGCAAAGTATCCGCGCAAACACAAGTAATAGCCAACAGCAGAATGCAATGATAAATAGGCTAACTTTTGATAGGTTTCTTTTGGTGATTTTTGAAATGATTTCAAAGCAGAATCTGGCAAAGTTTTTTCTAATCTTTGCAACGTCTTTATTCTTTTAAAAGAAGGATAACCGCCAAATAATTCATCTCCGCCTAAACCTGATAATACTGCTTTTAGCCCTTGTTTTTTAGCCAAATCTGATACAAACCAGGTATTTATTCCATCTGCCGAAGGCTGATCCATAGCTTGTAAAATGCTTGTAAAGTGCTCATCAAAAGTTGATTGCGTAAGGTGTAACTGATGATGCTGGCTTTTAATTTTATTAGCTAAATCTAATTGATACTTGGATTCATCAAAAGCTACATCATCAAAAGTAAGCGACAAAGTATGCAGGCCCGAACCTTTTAAATCAGAAGCTTCCAGGGCAACAATGCTCGAATCTATTCCGCCACTTAAAAACAAGCCAACAGGCGCATCTGCAATTAAATGTCGTTGTACCGATTGGTTAAATTTTTGCCTAATTAAATGTTTTGCTTCCGCTAAACTTGTAATTTTTAAAGTAGATTTCGGTTGAATATAACTTTGAATACTATGAGTTTCTGCCATAATATTCCAATCCAAATAACTTCCTTTCGGCAACATGAAAACTTCATCCAAAATGGTTAAAGGTTCCGGAATAAAACCAAATGCCAGAAACAATATTTTCCAATCCAGATTTTCCTGATTGATACCAATTTTCCGAAACGCACGTATCTCTGAAGCAAATAAAAGTTCGTGGTTTTTAATCTGATAATACAACGGTTTCATGCCGCTTTGATCTCTCACCAAAAAAACTTTTTGCAGTATTTTATCAAACAAAGCAAAAGCAAACATGCCGTTAAACCGGTCAAAAGCAGCCGTTCCCCAATGTGCGTAAGCAACTAAAATTACTTCCGTATCTGATTGATTTTTAAATTGATAGCCAATGTTTTGCAGCTTGGTTTTGATAGATTGATAGTTGTAAATTTCACCGTTAAAAGTGATGGTATAATCTCCGGTTACATCTGTCATTGGCTGGGCCGCATCTGCAGAAAGATCAATTAAAGCCAGCCGCCGGTGGCCAAAGCAGATGCTGTTTTTATCGCCTAAAAATTGGCCATCGCCATCAGGTCCGCCGTGTTGCATAGCCAAGGTCATGGCAGCAACATTGGCGCGCTTTTCATCAGCATTCGTTTTTAAAGAAACCTGTCCTGCAATCCGGCACATATTTGTTTTGCTTTTTATACAGCTTCGCCCTGTCAGTTACAATTGTGTTTGTAACTTATTGATAATTTGGATTTTACAGAGATCAAATCCGATCTACCAGAGTTGCAGCAGCGTTGATTAAAATCGATTGCCCCAAGTTTTCCAGCCGGATAAGCAGTTGTTTTTGCGATTTATAGCT
>JBPBQN010000246.1:0-40734 GCA_050954865.1 Janthinobacterium lividum
CTGATGGTACAAGAGTTGAACAAGTGATTATAATTAATCAAATAAAATAAAAATAAGCTATAAATATATGACACTTGTAAAATTTAATCCAGTAAAAAAAGCATCTACGGTTAACCCATGGTTTACTGATGTGTTTGAATCCGTTTTTAACGATGCACATTTAACAGATCGTTTGCCAAGCCATGTTCCGGCCATTAATATTGCCGAAACAGATGGAGATTTTCAGATAGAACTGGCTGCTCCGGGTTTGAAAAAAGAAGATTTCAAAATCAATGTAGAGAAAAACGTTTTGAGTATCTCTGCCGAAAAGAAAAATGAAAATACTGAAGGCAAAAAATTTAGCAAACGCGAATTTAGCTATGCTTCTTTTACCCGGTCTTTTAACTTGCCTGAAACCATTGATGCTCAAAAAATTGATGCTACTTATACCGATGGCGTTTTAAAATTAATCATCGCCAAAAAAGAAGAAGCAAAAGTACAGGCCAGAGAAATTGCCGTACAATAATAAAAGATAAGTTTTTGGTTTAGTTTGATGAGAAGGCTTGTGCTGAAAAGTGCAAGCCTTTTTTAATAAATTTATTTTAAATTAAAAATTTTAAACTTTAAAAAATTTATAATGTTTACTCAAAAAACGTTAACATAAATATCATGAAAAAAACTAATCTAATGATGCTGGCTTTGGCTGCTTCTTTGAGTTTTGCAGCTTGTAATTCTAATAAAAAAGCTAACGGAACTTCTGATTCTTCAAGTTCTTCATCTACAAGTGCAACAGATACTTCCGGTTCTTCCTCTGGTAGTATGGGATCAAGTTCAGGTAGCAGCACAACAGGAACCGGCTCTGGCAGCGGAACAGGCAGCAGCACTGGCGGAACCGGAACCAACACTGGCGGCGGAACATCTGGCACAGGATCAACTTCTGGCTCTGGAACAGGTAGCGGTTCAACTTCCGGAACAGGAACTGGCACTGGCACATCAGGCACTAACGGAACTGGTACAAGCGGCAACACTTCTGGTACAACCGGAACAGGCACAGGTACTGCTACCGGCGCACAAAGACCATAAGCAACTATTATTTTTAAACCAAAAAAGACCTGTTTAAGGTCTTTTTTGGTTTGATGGTATTTTGCAAAAAATCAAAACAACAAATCATAATTGTATTTCAATTGCCGGTAAACATGCCGCACCATAACTATTATTAAATTATTGCTGTTTGTTAAGCTGCTGCGGCTCATTGTGCTGGGTTCATCAGCCGGATTTATCTGCGTAAACAACGATTTGTAATCATTATAAAATAAGGCTTTTCCTTTGTTTTTTATGAATGAAACGCACATTTGATACTCCGTGCGATCTCCTTTTATTCCTTCGGCATAACGGCCGAATTTTTCAAAAAATGAACTTCTGCGCACATGCGGATGATCACTGTAATAATAAATTTTTTTATAATTGGTGTTCCAGGGTTTGATCAGCATTTGCGAAAAACCCTTTTTGTAATTTTTTAAGTAAGGATATTTTAAGTAAGCGTAAAAACGGATCATATCCAAATCTGGTTCCTCTTCCAGAAACTGCATCGCATCCAAAAAATGTGTGCTAAAAGAAGCATCCGGCTCAAAATCTTCCTGAATGTAAAGTGTATAAGGCGTTTTCACGGCATCCTGGCCTTTGTTGATGTTGTTACCCAAACCTTTGTTTTTTGGCGTAGTGATCAGCCGGAAATTAAACTGCAATTTTAATTGCTGTAATGCTTCTAAATTAACAGGCAAACTGCCATCATCAGAAACTACAATATCGCCAAAAGTGCACTGCTGGTTTTGAAAAGTAGTAAGCAAATGCTGTAACGAACGAACGCGGTTATAATGCGTAATTAAAAGCGTAACCTGCGGAAATTGATGAGCCATTGCCATAAAATTTAGGTGATAAAAGAAGCATCAGGTTTTGGCCAGCAGTAAATCTACATGGCCTTTTACCAATTTATATTTCAGGTAAACTGCGCGGGCCATTAGTATCAAAAAAGATTTGCTTTGCCGCCAGTTGCTGCGCTTTATGGTGCTAGGTTCTGCGGAGGAATTTCGCTGTTCAAAAAGTGTATTAAACTGATTGTAAAACAAGCCTTTACCTTTATTTTTGATAAATGAAACAGCCATTTTATATTCGGTTAAATCACCTTTAATTCCTTCAGGAAATCGGCCAAATTTTTCAAAAAATGAACTTCGCCGCAGATGCGGATGATCGCTGTAACAATAAAATTTAAGATGATTGATCGTTCTTCGCCGGAAAACCATTTCAGAAAAACCTTTTTGATACGGTTTTAAATCCGGATAAGCGAAATAGGCGTAAAAACGTATCAAGTCTAAATTTAGATTACTTTGCATTATTTGTAGCGCATCAGCAAAGTGAAGCGCAAAACCGGAAATCGGTACAAAATCCTCTTGAATATATAAAGTGTAAGGTTTGGTTACGGCATCTTGCCCTTTATTGATATTATTGCCCAAACCTTTATTATCGGCTGTACTTATTAATTTAAAAGCATATTCTTTTTGCAACGTTTTTAATCTGGTTTGATGCACCGGGTTACTGGCGTCATCAGAAACAATGATCTCTCCGAAAACAAACTGCTGCTGATTAAGATTGTGCAATAATCTTTCTAATGATTCGCTACGGTTGTAATGCGTAATCAGTAAAGAAACTTCTTTAAATAGATGCAAATTGTCCATTTCTGAAATCTGTTTACAAAACAGAAGCTTTGTTGTTGCCGGTTAAATATTCTGTTGTTGCTTTTAAGTGCAATTTAAAACGGTTTGTAAATGCTTTAAAAATTCCGCCGTCATACAACAATCTTCTGGGCGAAGTAAAAACCCTTGCTTTTGAATTGGTTACCAATTTTAAGCGGCCTTTGGTTTTTAAGTGAATCGCCATACGTCCATCTTCAGATTCTTCAACAAAATCAGCACTATCAGCAGCATTAGTAAACTTTCGGCTTTGTATCACTTTAAAACCATTAGGATGACGGCCGGCTTCGGTTATAAAACCCATATTAAAACCTAATACATTCAAATATTCCCGATTTTTTCTTCGGATAAGAACCAGTATTCCGGTTATCTTTTCATACATAATTAAACCAAATCTGCTTTCACCTTCAGGCGGCAAAAAAGAATATCGACCGTAAACACCTTTAACGGCTCCATTTTCCTGCAAAGGTTTTACCATAAGGCTGATCCAGTTGGGCGGATAATAAGTATCACAATCTGCGCATAAATGATACTGGCCGCGAGCCATATCCAGGCCCATTTGCCTGGCAAAAGTAATTCCCTGCTCAGGCTGAAAGTAATTACGGATACCCAATTCTTCGAGCACATTTTGCGTTCCGTCTGTAGAATTATTGTTGATGACTACAATTTCTACTTTAAAAGAAGTATGATTTGCAGCGATGGAAGATACCGCCCTAAAAATATTGTTCTCCTCATTCCAGGCCGGAATAACTACAGAAACATCCGGCTGATCAGCAGAGAATTTTTGAATCCGGTTTTTTAAGTCCGAACGTTCGGCATTTGTTAAATCTGAAAACTTTTTTCCTGCAAATAGATGTGAATTGATCCACAAGGGAAGTTTAAAAAAATGCATCTCAGAATAATTTCTCAGCAGTTTTGGTCAAAATTAGTTAACTAAAGTATCACAAACAGTTAACCAGCCAGCACTACAAAAATTGACCATATTTAGCCGTAATATTAATCCTGGTTATTACGTGTAATTGTAATATTTAGTTGCTGTTTGTTTCTGTACCAGGAAAGTTTTAAAGGAATTGGTTTGTAAAAATGCCAGGTTAAAAATCAAGATGATTATAAAAGTAAAGCGGTGCAATTTTAAAAGAAAGCACAACAGCCTGATGTGTAAAAGAACAAAAAAACGATTATATCGTACAAAAGTTGATGAGAGAATATATCAGCTTATTGAAAATTTTGGTGATTTTTCCATACTTCTTTTACACCATAAAAATCATCAGGTTGTTATCCTTTATGTTTAACATAGTTTTGAAATGCAAAATTAACAGGTATAAAAGAAGCATATCGATTTTTAAGTTGTATAACAATTTTTACCTTTTAGTTTCAATATTTGATTGGTAAATAAATTGATAATTGTATTAATATCTTCGCTTTAAATACATGTTCTTTATAAAAAAAATACAGCAGGTATTTCTTAATATACATTTCCAATCTTTGTTTGGTAATGCTGTAATGGCAATATTGGGTATGGTTACTTTTTCAATTTTATATCGGTCTTTGTCCGTATATGAAATTGGCGTGTATCTGTTTTTAACTACCATGCTTAATTTGGTAGATACCGTAAAATCCGGATTTTTAACAACCACATTCATCAATTTTTATTCCGGAACTGATAAAGAAAAGGCAAACGAAGTAGCCGGCTCAGCCTGGAGTTTGGCTATTGCACTTTCATTATTAATGATCCTGGTTAATCTGATAACCTTTTCACTTTCATCTTATTACAACAATCCGGCAATCATTATATTTTTAAAATACTTCTCCATCATAGCCTTATTTGGTTTGCCTTATTTTATGGCAAGCATTGTTGTGCAAGGAGAAAAAAGATTTGACCGTTTATTATGGTTGCGTTTAGTGTATCAATTGTTGTTTGTAGGCATTGTTATCGCTTTGCTGTTTTTTAAAAAGGCAAATCTTAACACGATCATTATTACTTACGCTGCTTCTAATCTTGTTGCAAGTTTGATTATTTTGTTGTTGGGTTGGACGAAAATTGAAACCATTAAATACAGTAGCGTAAAGACTTTTTGGGAACTTTTTCACTTTGGAAAATACAGTATGGGCACAAGTTTAAGTTCCAACTTATTTGCCGTTACCGATACCTTTTTTATAAACTTTTTTTTGGGGCCGGCTGCACTTGCAATATATAATTTAGGAAGCAAGTTACTTCAGATTGTAGAAATGCCATTGCTAAGTTTGGCTGCTTCCGGAATGCCCAGTTTATCAGAATATTATAACAACAATCAAAAGTTGAAGATGATGTATCTGATGAAAAAGCTGATCGGGATGCTTTCAATAGTTATTATTGGAATTGCAATTTTGTCTGTCACTTTTGCTGAGCCAATCATTATGATTATTGGCGGCGCAAAATATATTCATACAGAAGCTCCTCAGTTATTTCGTATATTGATGAGCATCACAATTTTATATCCGGCCGATCGGTTTTTTGCTTTAACTTTAGATGTAATCCATAAACCTAAAATAAACTTTTATAAAATTTTGGTAATGCTTGTCGTAAATCTTTTAGCAGATTATATTGGTTTAAAGATTTTTAAATCGGTTTATGTTATTGCAATTGCAAATTTGTTCCCGGTAATTGCTGCAATATTAATTTCCTATAAACCTTTAAATGCTTACTCAAAACTTAACTTCTGGAGTATTTATACCATTGGTTTTAAAGAAATTGTTTTGTTTATAAAAAATGGTTATGATACAATAAACATCAGAAATAAAGTTGTAAATAATCAGTAACATTTCTTTTCTTTAGAATATAATTCTAAATAATAATGTTTTAAATGTTGTAGCAGGCGATCATCATTATACGATACTTAACTTGTATAAAAAATACCTGGTAAAAGAAGCATTGCTTTGAAGTTATTTAAATCTTGTTCGTAATAACATGAATGCTTCTTTTATCACCTAAAATCTTGTGATTGTTCTGTCCGCATCAAATACAAAACAAAATTCACAAGTATAAAAGAAGCATTGTGGTTTTTGCTGAAGGAAATTTACAGGTTGTGTTTAAACCAAACTTGTACAGTTTATGTTTTAATTTCTGAACTGGTTTTTCAACCGTTCCAACCGTTCAATAATTTCGCCGATTTTTTCCTGTTCAGCTTTGATAATCCATTTTCTCCAATAAAACATGACCAGGAAGATCCAAACTATTAAAATCGTATAAATTGCAATTTCAAAAAATACAGAAAGCGATTTGAGTATTTCTATCATAAACAAACCTAAACCAAGTGTGAGCAGAAATGTATAAATGTATAACATTGCGCCATTTACACGTGTTCGGCTGGTTTGGTAAGATTTCAATTTTTCAAGATAAATGTTGATTTCTGTTGTTGGATCATGAGAACCAATCAATCTATAATCGCGATACATAAAAATTCCATAAATTAAAATCGTGCTCATCGTAATAAAAATTCCGGCATACGTGAGCCAGGAATTGAACAGGAAAAACAGAAACAGCACAATCATAAAAACAAAAGTTGCAGCCATCAGCACAATGCTCCATAACAGTTTTTGGTTTAGGGCTGCTGTGCTTTTTTTAACTTGTTTCAGTAAAGTATCAACGGGCACTTGCTCGGCTTTGGGTTGTGCCATCCACAGCGAGCTTAATTCCTCAAAGTTTTTCATAATGGTTGTACAACTCGGTTAGTTTTTGTTTAATGCGATGGATTTTCACTCTCAAATTTCCTTCGGAAATGCCGGAAACTTCCGCAATTTCGGGATACGGCAATTCATCCAAAACCATCGTAATCAGTAATCTTTCGGATTCTTCCAACTTAGAAATACACTGGTAAAGTAAATCGACTTCTTCATTTTTGCCCGAAACTTCTTCTTTCTCGTTCTCAGCAATAAACGGCGTCAGTTCATCTTTAGCCTGCCGTTTTTCAGATTTTAAATACGTTAAACAAGTGTTTACGGCGATGCGGTAAATCCAGGTAGAAATCATGGACTGGTTGCGAAATTTATCCAGATTTTGCCACACTTTTAAAAAAGTTTCCTGCAGCAAATCATTCGCCGCCGCTTCATCAGCCGTGTAAGTTAAGCACAACCGGTAAATGCGTTTGGAGTTCGCTTCGTAAATTTCCTTAAAAGCACTATCTTTTGTTTTCACCGCTGAACCGCTTTTTTAGTTGGATAAAAACAGTATCAATTTGTTACAGCCAAAACGGTTTCTTTTCAAACCAATGAATTTCGTTTTCGGCGTGCATTAACATCTCGTTGTACAAGTTGCCGTAATCGTGTTGTAAATCTTCATGCAGTTTCTGGATGGCCGCTTTGGCTTTCTCGGCAAAACGATAAAAAACGTTTTGCAAAGGTTTGTAAGAAGTGTGATGGTAAACGTTTTCAATATATTTATGGCAAAAGTGAAGCAGCAATTCCACTTTTACCGTTTCCAAACCCGAATACCGAATTTGGTTGTTCATCAGCGTAGCAATTTTCCGCAATGTTTTTACGGCGTGAAAACTTTTGCCCGGAAGCTGTTTAAACTGTGCATCCATTTCCTGCTTATATTCCTGCACAAACGCTTCCGGATCATCGGCTTTAAACAGCAAATACGTCAGCAATTCTTTGTTTTCTTTTTTAAAACGAACCATGCGCAGACAAAGCGCAGCAATTTCGGCACTGCTTAAATGTTGCAGTTCTTTTTTTAAATCAGAAGTTGGATAGGCGAGGCTCATGGCACAAATATATTTCAGCAAAATCGTAATTTATTGTAGTTTTAGATTTTTACTAAAATTGAATGGCAAAAAACAAACTTACTTTATTCATTTTTTTAGCGTTGATTTTCGGTATTGTGGCCGGATATTTTTATAACGTCAACGCAATCAGTTCTTATAACAATAAAATTTTTCAGGCCGAAAACCAGGTGAAAACCATTCAGTTGCAAATGCTGAATACAAAAGATACCAGTTCGGCAACTTATCAAAACCTGAAAACGCAGAAAGCGGCGCAAAACACCATCCGCAAAGAAAACGACACCATCCGCGAAAGCAAACTGGAATATTTTACGGTTTTAAGCGACATTTTTTTAAGGCTGATTAAAATGATTGTTGCGCCCTTGGTGTTTACAACTTTGGTAGTTGGCGTGGCAAAAGTGGGCGATATTAAAGCCGTTGGCCGGATTGGCGGCAAAACAATGCTGTGGTTTATCAGCGCTACGCTGGTTTCGCTGTTGCTGGGCATGGTTTTGGTCAACTTTTTTCAGCCTGGAAAATCCATGCATTTAACTTTGCCGGATGAACATTTGCAATCCGGAATTCAAAAAACGGCTTTATCGCTGCGGGATTTTTTATCGCACGTTTTCCCAAAAAGCTTTGTAGAAGCGATGGCCAATAACGAGATTTTGCAGATTGTAGTGTTTTCGCTTTTTTTCGGTGTAGCTACGGCAGCCATTGGCGAAAAAGGCGAAATTGTAATCAAAGCGATGGATGCCATTGCACACGTTATCCTTAAAATAACAACTTACGTAATGTATGTGGCGCCGCTGGCCGTTTTTGGGGCGATGACGGCCATTGTGGCCAAACAAGGTTTAAGCGTAATTGCCACCTATGCTGTTTTTATCAGTGAATTTTATTTTGCGCTGATTATGTTGTGGCTGGTGCTGGTGCTGGCCGGATTTACCGTTTTAAAACAACGCGTTTTTACGTTAGTCAATAGTTTAAAAGATGCAATGCTGATTGCATTCAGCACTTCTACCAGTGAAGCCGCTTATCCGCGCACCTTGATTGAATTGGAAAGATTTGGCTGCAAAGATAAAATTGTAAGTTTTGTGCTACCGCTGGGTTATTCTTTTAACCTGGATGGCTCGATGATGTACATGACTTTTGCTTCGCTGTTTCTGGCGCAATCTTACAATATTCATCTGTCGTTTCAGCAGCAGTTATCCATGCTTTTAGTGCTGATGCTTACGAGTAAAGGCGTTGCAGGCGTGCCGCGCGCATCTTTAGTAGTCATTGCCGGAACAATTTCCAGTTTTAACATTCCGGAAGCCGGCCTAGCACTTTTGATTGGTATTGATCCGCTGCTGGATATGGGCAGATCAGCAACCAACGTGCTGGGAAATGCCATGGCAACAGCCGTTGTTAGCAAATGGGAAGGAGAGTTAGAAGGCTAATTTAGGTTGATAAAAGAAGAATCGGCTTTAAATACAATGCTTCTTTTATCAACCTAAAAATGTTTTATGCGGAGCGTTTTGCAACGCACATCAGCGACAATGCGCTTTCCGGAGAGGATGGATTTCTGAAAGATAAAATGTTACCCAAACGATATTTTAAATCTGCTTTGCCGGTTTTACCTTCAAAAATAGATTTTCCTAATTTATGGTTATGCGGAAAAACGTTCACCTTAAAACCATGCGGTTCTAAAATACTTTCGAACATTTCTTTTTTAACGCCATGGCCTGGTTTGTGGTGAATTTCGCAAGCCAAACCCCATTTTTGCTGATCAGCAGATTTATGGAAACCATGACCCGTAATGCGGTAATACAGCAATCTGGCTTGCCACAGCACCATCGCTGCACCTTTATAATTCCAGGCAGAATACTGCGGATCATGATCGGTTATCAAAACGCCACCTGGTTTTACCAATCGGGCTGCTTCTTTCAGCACAGATTCCATGTTTTCGCAATGATGCAACGTAGCGTTTAAAGTCACCACATCTGCAATGCCGGATTTAAACGGAAGATTATTTGCATCGGCCAAAACCGGCGTATAACCCAGCTGCCCGGCCAGTTCTAATGATTTTGGCGCTACATCAACCCCAATCAAATACTTGGGTTTGCCTTGTAAAGTAGCATAAATATTTCCCGGACCGCAGCCAATATCAATAACCACTTTATCCGTCCAATCGCCAACGGCTTCCTGCCAACGACTTTTAAAAGATTTGCCGCGATGACAATATTTTAAATATTCTGCGGCCCATTCTTCCTGTCCAAAATAATAAGCGTTTGCATGTAATGCTTTTGATTTTCTGAGAATCGGAAACTCAAGGTAATTTCCATTGTCTGTAAATGCAGCATCAGGTTGTAAAAGATGAGAGATGTCGGCTGTCATGAAATGTGTAAGTATTAAATTATTGTATCTGCAAAAAATTAATTAATAATTAATAAATATGTTAATTAAAGCCTGTTTTTGTACGCAATTTATAGTGAAAAGGTACAAAGTTGTATCACTTTAGCAAAGATGATATTTTTAATGATTTACATCAATAGAAGCATCATTTAAAAGAGCTATGGCAATGGCAAACAATTTCTATATTGATAAATCATATCACTAATTTTAACCTGATAAAAACAGCATCAGCAAATCAAAATTTTGCATAATGATTTTTTAAGTCGAATTTTGGACAGAAATACTATCCTCCAAAAAATGTCTGATCGTTATAAAAAAACATTCCTTGCGCTAAGTGTTGTTGTTCCGTTTATGCTTTACTGCGTTTATTATTATGGAATGATGATTAGCGATGCGCCTTTTAAATTTTCTGAATTTGAATACCTGAATTTCAAATACGGAGCAGGACGGAATCTCAACAATTCTTACGATTCCAGAACCGGCCGGTATCAATATGTAAACAACCATGATTCTTTGGTGGTAAAAACAGTACGGTTAAATAAAGATGATTTATTGTACTTGCACCGCAAAGCTGCAACATTGGGTTTTTGGGATTTTCCGAAAGAGATAACCAACACAACAGAAGATATGGTGCATAAATCGCCGCATTATTTTTTTGCTTTTCATTATAAGCGAAAAACAAAACAGGTAATGTTTGATGAGGCTTTTAATGGCGATACGCGCTTAAAAGATGCCGCCATGCAGTTGGCCAAAGAAATTGTGCAGCGTTTATCTGATGCGGAAGACCGATCAAAATAAGCTGACAATACTGTTTTTATCAATCAAAAATTTAACTATATTTGCGCCTCATTTAAAAAAATTATTTAACAATGTACGCAATAGTAAGTATAGCCGGACAGCAATTTAAAGTTGCTAAAGACCAGAAGCTTTTTGTGCACCGTTTGCAAGGAGAAGAAGGCGCTAGTATTGAATTTGACCAGGTATTGTTAGCAGAAAACGAAGGTAATTTCTCAATCGGAAGCGGTTTGGAAAATGCACGTGTTTCTGCTAAAATCGTGTCTCATTTAAAAGGTGATAAAGTTATCGTTTTCAAAAAGAAACGCCGTAAAGGTTACAAAAAGAAAAACGGTCACCGTCAGCAATTTACTAAAATCGAGATCACCGGAATCACTTTATAATTGATTTAAAAACCTGAGCTGCTTGCAGTTCTTCAAAAAATTAATAAAAAATGGCACATAAAAAAGGCGCGGGTAGTTCCAGAAACGGTCGCGAATCACATAGCAAACGTTTAGGTATTAAAATATTTGGTGGTCAGTTAGCAATTGCTGGTAACATCATCGTTCGCCAGCGCGGCACCCCGCACAATCCAGACAAAAATGTAGGTATTGGTAAAGATCATACCTTGTTTGCTTTGGTTGATGGACACGTGGTGTTTAAAAAGAAAGCAGATAACCGTTCATATGTTTCTGTTATTCCTTTTGAAACTGCTGATGTAGCACAAGCAATTACTACAGCTCCAATTGCTTTAACTGAAAGCGTTGATGCACATCCATCCGTAGTAACACCAGAAGGAAATTTAGTTGATGAAGCAACTTCTGCTACAGAAACTGAAGGCGAAGAAGAAGCAGTTTCCGCTTAATACTTCTTTTATCCTATAAAAAAGCCCTGACTTGAGAAATCGAGTCAGGGCTTTTTTATGTTGACAGAAGTGAAATTATAACTCAACTCTGCTGCGTCTGTTTCGTATAAAGTTTATCTGTTATAATTATAACCAAATGTTTTTACTAAATTTTTGTAAATGTATTTTCTAATATATAGTAGTTATGCCATAGTTGATTTTACGCATGATAATTTAAAAGATTTGTTAATTCAAGCACGCGGGAAAAATAAAAACTTGGATATAACTGGAATGCTACTTTATTTAGAAGGGAAATTTATACAGTTTTTAGAAGGTGAAGAAGAAAAGGTAAAGGCTTTGTATAACGAAATTTACCATGATGTCCGGCATCAAAGCGTTGTCATCTTAAAGGATAGTCATTCGGAAAACCGATTATTTGCAGATTGGTCGATGGCATTTAGTTCTGTCACGCCTGAAGAATTAGCAAGCCAGGAAGGTTTTAAAAAATTAAACTCATTTTCGGCATTACAAATCTTTAAAAAACTTTCTGCAGATTAGGTTAATTTCCCCTCACTAACAACATTAAAAAATCAATCTTTATACTTTCTGATTTTTAGTTCAGCATACAGGAAATCCACTATTTTTTTTGAAGCATCACCGTTATAATTTCCCCAGAACCGGTTTCTTATTGTACTAATCTTATTATTACTTTCTATCTTAATTTTTTTATCAAAAATCTTATAAAGATCCTGACTGTTCCTTACTATAATACCTGCTACATTTTCTAAATATGGATAATTAAAATCACGGGTATTAACGTATCGATCATAATCAAATGGGTAAAGTATAACTTCTTTCCCGGGCATTAGTATATAATCATAAAGAATAGAAGAGTAATCTGTAATAAGCGTATGTGTATATGATAAAATACTGTATACATCAATATTACCATGTAAAAGAATGATATTTGATAATTTTGTTATTTCATTGATATGAGGCGTATTAACATGAAGTTTAAGGATTAGAAGAGCATTGTTAACAAGCAGAATACCATTTAAAACAGAAAAATCAATTTTTGTATCCTTGAGAAAATCAATAGAATCACGCCAAGTAGGCATATAAATATATACCTTATTATAATTTTTCATTATTTCTAGCAACTGTAATGTATCCTCCCGTTCATATTTCTGAATGAAACGTAAGCGCTCATCTTCAGCAGCTAATAAAATATCGTTTCTGGAGTAGCCGAAATTAAGACATTTTTTAAGTGGTATACGAAAGGCTGTTGAAAATGGAATTGATTGAAATTCGGTAGAAGAAATAAACCAAGTTGGTCTTTTATATAGCCAAGGCATATTTACCCGATAAAAAAAACTTTTCTTTTGGTAGCGTTCGGCAAGGGTTCCCCGATCTATATTAAACTCGATTTTTTTTAACCCTACTCCGTGCCATAAATTTACAAGAATAGCACAACCACTAGTATAATAATTGATATCGGCAGAGTAAGCATTGTAAAAATAAACCTTTGCAGTAATGCAATGCCATATTGCTACACGGCTATTTTTCATGTAAACCTTTAAGCCAATTTTATTAAGATGAAAATAGATACCAGGATCAGAAGTAATATATATAGCTTTTATATCAGGGCAATGTTGATTTACATAAATAAACAAGTATTTAGGATTATCATTAAAAGCATCTACAATATAATTAGCAAAAACCCACTTTTTTTTATCACGGGGAATTAAAAAAGACAGCAAATACAGGCTATAATTACATAGTACTCGATAAAACAATAATAAACACTCTTTTAATTTAAACAAAGGTTACTTATAATATCGTATTGTAATTTTAAAGTTCTGATAACTTAACATCAATTATTTGTCCGGAATGTTCTGATAAAATAGTAGATATTGAAGCATTTGCAACCGTATCTGCAGACAAAAGTGTATTTAAGTTTTCATTGCCAAAGTTCTTGATTCTCATTGGTGTATGTGTACGCTCCGGGTTAATACAATTCACCTTGATTTTGAAATCGTCCCACTCCTGGGAAATAGCTTGAACAAAATTTACAACAGCAGCTTTGGAAGAAGAATAAAGGCTGTAATATGCACGTCCTCTCGTATATGAACTTGAAGTAAAGAACAGCAGATGTCCCTGGCTTTTCTTTAAATAGCTAAAACTTTCAAGAGCTACATGAATCATTCCTAAGTAATTCGTGTTTAAAGACTCCAATATTTGTTCATACTTCATGTTCATCAAAGGTTCTTTGTTTAAAATGGCAGCAGTATTTACTACAAAATCAATTTTGCCTTCCTTCTGATATACATTTTTCAAAGCTTCTGCAACACTTGTTCTGGAACAGATATCAACATTGCCGGAATTTCTTGAAAAACAATAGGTTATGGCATCATTGTTAGAAGCAATATCAATGATGCTTTTTCCAATCCCGTAACTTCCTCCAAATACTACCAATACCTTGTCTTTCAAACATGCAAAATCAGTAACAGACCAATTTGTAAAAACAGAAGTTTTTAACTGAAATAACCTGTCTAACAAATAAGTGTCTTCTTTATAGGTAAGTTTCATGTTTGATTCCTCTCCCTTAACTACAAAAATTGGTTCTGAAGGAACATATTTTTTAACTACACCGCAATCATCGGTAGATTTAAAGTTCGGATCTTTAAAAGCATTTTGGTAAGCTTTCTTTATTAATTTTAAACTAAAGGCCTGTGGAGTTTGCCCACGCATCAATTTGCTGCGGTCGGGTATGGTTTCAATTTCACTATCTTCAAGTGTAACTTGGATTATAGTGTCAACAGCAGGAATTGCAACATCTACTGCCCGATAACCGCTAACCAATGCCTCAATTACTTCATCAATAATATGTTCTGAAACAAGTGGCCGAACAGCATCATGAAAAATAAGATAGCAATCCTCCTCGTGTTCATAAGCATTGATTGCACTCCAGGTTGACATGTACCTTTCGTTACCACCAAATAAAATTTTTTTAACCTTAGTAAAGGTATTTCTATTTACGCTTTCTTCAATCATTCCTATAAAATCAGAATGACTAACTACCGCGATTTCATCAATTTTTTTATGCTTTTGAAAAATATCTAAAGTATGTTCTAAAACAGTTTTCCCCGCGACTTTAAAAAACTGTTTAGGCAGCTCCAAATTTACACGGGTTCCAATTCCGCCAGCTAAAATGACTGCAATATTTCTCATTAATTCCAATAAGTCAATAATTTAATTATAGAAAGTAGCCAATTACTGATTCCTGCTATTTGTTTATAAGGTTTATTAGTTAAAGTCTGTTTAAATTTTCTTAGAAAAAATTTACAATGCTTTTTTTATACATGTAAATTTATTT
Organism: Janthinobacterium lividum; assembly: GCA_050954865.1. Taxonomy (GTDB): domain Bacteria; phylum Bacteroidota; class Bacteroidia; order Sphingobacteriales; family Sphingobacteriaceae; genus Mucilaginibacter_A. Next base: position 14,854 of record JBPBQN010000246.1, read on the forward strand.
TCTTAATTAATAAGACGCAAAAAGCATGAAGTTGTGTTGATTTTTAGCTGATGAAAGAAGTATAAAAACAAGTTGAACAAATTTTAAACAGGCTTATTTATACTTAAATCTAATATAGAAATTGCTTTAGAGTGGCTAACAGGAGAGATAAGGTTCTTTATGTATTGCTGAATTCCGATATAGAGGAGTTTCTATTTATGGTTCATATAGCTTAAGCACAGGGATATTTTGGTAAAACATTGCTAAGAATAATTCTCTAATTTTCCCGCACCAGTAACATGTCCGCAAACTCAAACAACTGCGATTTTTGCATTTCAGGCAAGGGTAAATCCTGCAAACTTTGTGAAGCATTTTGCGCATAACGGTTCATTTCCTGTTCCGATTTTTCGCGGATTTTTAATTGATCAAATAGTTCCCTTACCGCTGATACTTTTTTTATCGGGTCAAAATTGGTGAGTTTTAACCAGTAATTTAACTCTTTAAGCTGATCTGGACCAGCTGTTTCCAAAGCTTTGATCAGCAAATACGTTTTTTTGTTGGATAAAATATCACCGCCAACTTGTTTGCCAAATTTTTCCGGATCACCATAAACATCCAGAATATCATCCTGCAACTGGAAAGCAATGCCCAAATCTTTACCAAAAGCATAAATTAAATCTGCATCTTGTTTTTTGGCTCCGGCAATCAAAGCACCAATTTTTAAAGCTCCGCCTAAAACAACAGCTGTTTTTAAACGGATCATGTTGATATAAGCCGGAATGTTTACGTGTGACTGTTGCTCAAAATTCATGTCCAGCTGCTGGCCTTCGCAAACAGCAATGGCCGTATCATTAAAAATTTCGAGCACCGGCCGCAAAACCCGCTCATTTACCTGCATCATCAGTTTATAACCTTCCACCAGCATTGCATCTCCGGAAAGAATGCCTACGCTGGAGTTCCATTTTTCGTGAACAGTGGTTTTTCCTCTTCGTAACGGCGCATTATCCATAATGTCATCGTGCATCAACGTAAAATTATGGAATACTTCAATCGCAATTGCCGGATTAATGGCCTGATAAATATCTCCGCCAAAAGCATCGCAACCCATCAAAAGCAGGGCAGGGCGCAGGCGTTTTCCGCCTAAATTCATCATATATTGCATTGGCTGGTAAAGCTCTGCCGGCTCGGCAGGATATTTTTTACCATCAATGGCTTCAATAATTATAGTTTGCAGTTGCTGTATAGAATACATAAAATTTGTTCCGGATTATTGCTGAACTAATGAAAAGTCAATCTGTTTTTTGGTGAGATCAACACTTTTAACTTTAATTTGCACTTCATCTCCTAACTGGTAAACTTTCTTTTTCCGCTGACCAATAATTGCGTAATTTTTTTCATCCAAAGTATAAAAATCATCCGTAATATCACGTAGTCTGATCATACCTTCACACTTATTGGCTTCAATTTCCACATACATTCCCCATTCGGTAACGCCCGAAATTATACCAGTAAAAACAGTACCGATCTGGTTTTGCAGATATTCGGCCTGCTTGTATTTTACCGAAGCACGTTCTGCATCAGCTGCTTTTTTCTCCATTTGAGAAGAATGCACGCTTAGTTTCTCGTAATCTTCTGCATTAACAGATTTACCACCTTCCAGATAATGCTCCAGCAAACGGTGCACCATCACATCCGGATAACGGCGGATTGGCGAAGTAAAATGCGTATAAAAATCAAAAGCCAAGCCGTAATGGCTCGTTTTTTTTGTGGTATAAACCGCTTTAGCCATTGAACGGATAGCCAGCTGCGTTAATACATTTTGCTCTTTTTTGCCTTCCACATCAGCCATTAAATGGTTGAGCGATTTAGCGATTTCTTTATCAGAACTGGTGTTAATTTTATAGCCAAAACGGGAAGCAAATTGCGCAAACGAAAGCAGATTATCTTCTTTTGGCGAATCGTGGGAACGATAAACAAACGTCAGTTTACTTTTACCTTTGCCTTTTTTACCAATAAATTCTGCTACACGTCGGTTGGCCACCAACATAAAATCTTCAATCAGTTTGTGTGCATCTTTGCGTTCTTTAGTGTAAACGCCAAGCGGCTTGCCTTGCTCATCCAGTTTAAATTTTACTTCCGTGGTTTCAAAGCTGATGGCACCGTTTTTAAATTTCCGGTCGCGCAGTTTGTAAGCCAAATCATTCAGCAGCAAAATCTCTTTTACAAAATCTCCTTCTCTGGCTTCAATAATTTCTTGCACATCTTCATAAGCAAATCTTCGATCAGAATGAATAATCGTTTTGCCAAACCATTCTGTTATAATCTGTGCATCGGCATCCATTTCAAACACTGCCGAAAAACACAATTTATCTTCATTTGGGCGGAGGGAACATAAACCGTTGGATAATCTTTCCGGCAACATCGGGATCACGCGATCAACCAGATAAACGGAAGTTCCGCGTTCAAAAGCTTCTTTATCCAAAGGCGTTCCAGGCGTAACATAATGCGAAACATCGGCAATATGCACGCCAATTTCGTAATTGCCATTTTCCAGAAAGCGGAAAGAAATCGCATCATCAAAATCTTTTGCATCAACTGGATCAATGGTGAAAGTGGTAATCGAACGAAAATCACGGCGTTTTTCAATTTCCTGTTCCGAAATCTGATCGCTGATTTCTTCAGCTTCATGCTCCACATCCGCAGGAAACGATAACGGAAAACCATATTCCGCCAAAATAGCGTTCATTTCCGTATTGTTTTCGCCTTGTTTACCCAGAATTTGCTTGATGCGACCAATTGGATTTTTGGCTTCCGGCGGCCAGTCCACAATCTCGGCAATGGCTTTGATACCATTTTGAGCACCGTTTAATTCGGAAATTGGGATAAAAATATCACGCAGCATTTTACGGTCGTCCGGAATAAAAAATGCAAAACGTTCGCTCATTTTTACAATTCCCGAAAACTCCATTTTTGCCCGCTGGATAATTTCAATTACTTCGCCTTCCTTGCGCTTGCCCTTGGATTTTCCGTAAACATATATTTTTACACGATCGCCGTGCAACGCATTTCGCAACTTACGCGGAGCCACGTAAATGTCTGATTCCGCTTCGTCATCCGTAATAATAAACGCCGAACCGTCCGCCGTTAAATCAACTTTTCCTTCTACAAAAGTCTTTAATTCAACCAGTTGGAAGTTTCCGCGCGATACTTCTTTTAGCGTACCATTTTTGGTCTCATCCAACAGGATCTCTAAAATCGTTTCCCGCGATTCAGAATCACTGATGTTTAGCTTGCCAGAAACCTGTTTGTAATTATAAATTTGATTGCCATTTTCTTCAAAAACTTGTAGTACCATTTGGGTAAGTACCTGTTTTACAGAATGGCTGGTTTTATTTTTTGATGCCATAAATAGTTGTAAAGATACAAGGATTTGGGCGGATAAAGTGTTTTGTAAAAACACGATTGTTATTGCCCAGGTATCGAAGCGATTAGTTTTTGCGTGTAAGCTTCTTTTGGATGATGATAAATTTCTTCCGGATTGCCGGATTCTACAATTTCGCCTTTGTTCATCACCAGCATCCGGTCGGCAATATGTTTTACCACCGCCAGATCGTGCGAAATAAAAATATAGGTGAGGTTAAATTCTCGCTGCAATTCTTTCAGTAAATTTAAAACTTGCGCCTGCACTGAAACATCCAAAGCCGAAACGGATTCATCACAAATCAAAAATTCGGGCTGCAAAGCCAGCGCGCGTGCAATTACGATGCGTTGCCGCTGACCGCCCGAAAACTCGTGCGGATAACGGTTAAAATGTTCGGGCAATAAATTTACACGCCCCAACAGTTCTAAAACTTTCTTTTTTCGTTGCTGTGGATCGGCATGAAGATTATGCACCGTCATCGGTTCTAAAATAGCGTTTCCAGCAGTTTGTTTTGGGTTGAGCGAGGAATACGGATCCTGAAAAACCAGCTGCATTTTCCTCCGCATACGGCGCATTTCGTTGGGTGGAAGCGTTAACAGATCCTGGTTTTTAAAAATAATTTTGCCGGAAGTAGGTTCAATTAGTCGGATCAAACTTCTGCCCAAAGTAGATTTTCCGCAGCCGGATTCGCCAACCAAACCCAGCGTTTCTCCCGGAAAAACCTGAAAGCTAACGTTGTGTACTGCTTTTACCGCTTGTTTTTTAGGCTGAAAAAAACCACTTTTTACCGGAAACCAGGTGTTCAGGTTTTTAACTTCTAACAGCGGTTCCTGCTGATACTTCTTTTGCCGGTCGTTTTTTTCATCGTCAGTTAAAACATAACGCTGGCGGATTTCCTGTATACTTAAACCCGATGGCAAAATTGTGCCTTGCTGGTCAATCTTCAAAAAATCACTGATAACCGGTAATTTTTTCAATTGAAAATTAGGCGAAGGTCGGCAAGCCAGCAAACCTTGCGTGTAAGGATGCTGCGGATTGGCGAAAATTTGTTCTGTTTTTGCCTGTTCTACCACACGGCCTTTATACATCACCAGCACTTCATCGGCAATTTCGCGGATTACGCCCAAATCATGCGAAATAAAAATCAAACTGCTTTTGCGGTCGTTTTTGATCCGCAACAACAACTCTATAATGGATTTTTGTACTGTTACATCCAGCGCTGTAGTTGGCTCATCAGCAATCAAAATTTCCGGGTTGCAACTCAATGCCATAGCAATCATTACGCGCTGTTTTTGTCCGCCCGAAATCTGGTGCGGATAAAGTCCAAAAATAGCTTCCGGCCGTGGCAGTTGCACTTCGTTAAAAAGTTGAATGGTGCGAACTTTTGCTTCTTTTTTAGAAACTTTCAAGTGAAGGATAATCGCTTCTGTCACCTGATAACCACACGTTAAAACCGGATTTAACGAAGTCATCGGTTCCTGGAAAATCATGCCAATGCGGTTGCCACGATAAGTTTGCATTTCGACTTCCGGTAATTTTAATAAATCATTGTCATTCAGTAGTATCTGGCCTTTAATCTGTGTGTTTTCTTTATCTAAAAGACGCATTAAAGCCAGTGAAGTTACTGATTTTCCGGAGCCGGATTCTCCCACAATTCCTAACACTTTGCCAGGTTGCAATTCAAACGATACTTCTTTTACCGCCTCAAATTTGGTGTTGCCAGTTCCAAAAATTACCTGCAAACGATCAACTTTTAAACGCATCGTTTAATCAATATAAGTGATGTTTTCTTCGGAAATCAAATCTTCATTCCTGTATCTTCGGATCAGTTGGGCTGTGGTAATCACATCTTTCTGACAATAAATTTTGATGCGTTCCGGATCATTTTCTTCCCAGTAAACATAGCGTACCGCACTGCCGTCAATATCATCTTTCGGTGTAGGAATGTTAAAAATTGCCGCTAGCAAACTCAGCGAAGTAAAGTTTTTATGATCGCCAAATTTCCACAGTTCCATCGTATCCAAATGGTTCACTTCCCAAGGTTTTTTTCCGAAAGTTTGCAGTTGCGGCGGAATGTTGATGCCGTTGATCAGCATCCTTCTGCATAAATACGGGAAATCAAACTCTTTGCCGTTGTGCGCACAAAGAATTTGGTTTGCAGGACGTTTGTTCAGCATCGCTGCAAAATCTTCCAGCAAATCAAGCTCCTCCAAACAGCAATAAGATTTAATCCGAAGCGAAACACTTTCTCCCGAAGTAAAAATCCCGGCCGAAATGCACACGATTTTACCAAACTCGGCCCAAATTCCGGCACGTTCATAAAAATCTGCTGCCGAAATTTCTTTGCGCTGGTAAGCCGTTTTATGTTCCCACAACTCCTGGAAACGCACCGGAACGTCTGCATAATTCCGGTATTGGGGCACGGTTTCAATATCGATAATCAATAAATTTTGTAGGTCAAACTGTTCCAGCATATACTTCTTTTATCGATGTTTTTTGGGATGCGTTAACGTAAACTTTTGGTCGAATTAAGTAAATGATAACCAACCAATTCTTCATACCGGCTACCGGTTCTTCTGAAATAAACCAGAAACTGATAATCGTTTTCGGTTTCAAAATGACCTCCGTCAATGGCCGTTTGATCGGTTTCGTTCTTCGTTTTCAACACGTAATGATAATCATAAACGCCTTGTTTCAAGTATAAATCTGTATAAAAATTACCTTTGCTGGCATCATATAGCATCTTGCTGCTTTCATCCAAATGGTAATCGTTAAATTTTCCGGTGATAAAAACAGCATCGTTCGGGTTCGGCGGAGAATAATTTAAGTTGAAGTAAACATGCGCATAATCTGCATCCGTTTGCGGGTTGCGGCCATCATAATTCAGAATAAAAAATTTGCCGTCGTTATCGTACTGAAAAGTGTAGTTAGGCTGATCTAAAGTTCTGTCATTCAATAACATAACGGTATTAATAGAATCTCGATAAATCTTGGAAATATGTTCTCCGCCGGATAATAATGTGCGCAAATCAAACCTTCTGAACTCGTTTCCGCCGGCAAAATCATTCGTCTGGAAATCATTAAATTGCAGCAATGCGCCTTGCACAAACTGTGGAGTGGTGTTCATCGAACTGACATCCGAACGGCCGTTCTGCATGATCAGCGTTCTAACTTCTGCATAAGGATTTTGAACCGGCAAAGCAGAAAGATCAACACTAAAATTGATTTTTTGGTTGGTTGTTCGGTTAACAACCTGGTTGGATGGTACAATTCCGACAGCCAAACCGGCTTTCTGATCAACCACATAAAACTGCCGCGTTAAAACTGGTTCGGCAGCATTTCCTTCGGGATAAACTTTTAACAAATAATTTCCGGAAACTTTTGGAATGATGTTGTAATTAGGCAACGTGAGCTGGTAATGCGTATATTTTTGTTTGGTGTTGAAGGAGTAGCGGTAATCCATCACGCGGTCTTCTGTAAAACTTTGCAGGTATTCTGAAGGCGAAAGTCCGGAAGGTTTCCAGTCCGCATCACAATGAATAATGGTGTAATAATAGTTTTTTGTTCCGCCGTTCAGATCATCAAAACTCAGCAACAAAACATCATTGGTGCGCAAACCAATAATTGGAAATGAATTCTCCTGCTGACTATTATACAACTCAACGGTTTTTATATTAGTTTGATAAACAGCATTTTGATAACTTGTTTGTGCACAAAGAATTTGGGTGGATAAAAGAAGTATCAGCAAGATTTTATATTTCATCAATTTTCTTTTAAATGATCAGGATGCAAATAAAAAGCATAAATAATGGTTTATGGAACTAGATAAAACTAAAAAATCCTGTAACATAAATTACAGGATTTTTTCAATTTTTTACCGGTAAAAACAGTATCTACTTTTCTTCCATTTCCAGAATCTGATCGGCCAGGATTTCCCATTTCTCCTGCTGCTGTTTAAGTTCCTGCTGCTTTTGCTTGATGTTTTTGTTCACTTCCTGCAAGCGGTTTTGCTGCTTGTAAATTTTATCGTCCGATAGTTCTGCCTCCAGTTGCTTGATGGATTTTTCCAGTTCCGCAATTTTTTGTTCCATACCAGATAAATCCTGGTTCAGTTTTTTTAAAGCTTTGGATTTATCTTCAGTTGGTTGTTTAACGGCAACTGTTTCCTTTTTTACTTCTTTTTTGGGTTGAGAAGCGACGGGCGCAGTTTTAGCTTCCAATTTGCGTTTAGCTTGCCAGATTTCGTATTCCGCATACGTTCCGGGATAAACTTTAATTTGCTGATCTTCAATAAACCAGATTTTATTGGCGATGTTATCCAGGAAAAACCTGTCGTGAGATACTGCAATCACCGTTCCTTCATATTGCTGTATCGCTTGAATCAGAATATTTACCGAAGCAATATCCAGGTGATTGGTCGGCTCATCCAGAATCAAAAAGTTGGCATCCGCAGTTAACGCTTTGGCCAGTGCCACACGCGATTTTTCTCCTCCGGAAAGCACTTTGATTTTTTTGAAAACATCATCACCGGTAAACAAAAATGAACCTAAAATGGAGCGTAATTCTGTTTCGTTATGTTTTGGAGCGAAGGATTGCAACTCCTGCAAAATTTCGCTATCTAAGTGCAAAGCTTCTAATTGGTGCTGTGCAAAAAAGGTTTGTGTAACGTTGTAACCAGTATCGCTTTTGCCTTCAAACTCTTTATCAGCTCCGGCAATAATGCGCAAAATGGTAGATTTCCCGCGACCGTTTGCGCCGATCAATGCAATTTTATCACCTTTTTCGATAATGGCGTGTGCATCTTCAACAATATCAATAGTCGGATATTTTTTAGTTAAGTTTTCTATGTTAATAACATGACGGCCAGACTGTTTGGAAAAACGGAAACTGAAATTTACCGACGGATTATCATCATCCACATCTTCCACACGTTCCAGTTTATCTAAAGCTTTGATACGCGATTGCGCCATTTTTGCTTTAGAAGCTTTGGCACGGAAACGTTCAATCAAGCGTTCTTCCTGTTTAATTTTGGCCTGCTGGTTTTTAAATTCTCCCTTCTGAATTTCGCCGCGCAACTCTTTTTCTTCTACATAAAAAGAATAGTTGCCAGCGTAAACATTCAGCTTTCCTTTGCGGGATTCTACTGTTTTGTTGATTACTTTATCTAAAAACCATCTATCGTGAGAAACGATTACCACCGCACCTTCAAAACCTCTTAAATAATCCTCCAGCCATTGTATAGAAGGTAAATCCAGGTGATTGGTTGGCTCATCCAGTAGTAAAATATCTGGGGCCTGTAATAATATTTTGGCCAGCATCACACGCATGCGCCATCCACCCGAAAACGTGCTTAGTTTACGCTGCGTTTCTGCTTCGCCAAAACCTAAACCAGCTAAAATTTCGTGTGCTTTATACTCGATATTGTAACCATCCAAAGCTTCAAACTCGCTTTGTTTATCACTTAATTTATGTAAAACATCTTCCGAATAATCGGTTTCCAGTTTTTTCAGCAAGTCCTCAATTTCATCATGCAATTGGTTTTGGCGAGCGAAAGCTTCCATGGCCACATGTAAAATACTTTTATCAGAAGCGTAAGAAAGTAAATCCTGGTTTAAGTAGCCGATAGACAGCTCTTTAGATTTCGAAATGGTGCCGGAAGTAGCTTTCAGATCGCCTACAATCAGCTTCAGCAACGTAGTTTTGCCGGTTCCGTTGGCGCCAATCAAACCAATTTTTTCACCCGGTTTAATGTGCCAGTTGGCTTCATCATATAAGGCCCGCGAGCCGATTTCGTAAGTTAAATCATTAATTGCAATCATTGCCGCGAAGTTATGATTTGTAAGCCAGAATCTACGAAAAACCTGTGTAAAAGATATTGGAATTTAAGTTGTTTATGACAATCACATAGAACAAATTCTTCAATATTGTAGTTGAAATTGTAAAAGATTATGATTTTAGGCAAGAGTTGTAAATTATAAATTCATAATCGAAATTTCAGTAATACCTAAATAAAGTGAAATGAAGAGCTGGAAATTGATCCTAAACCTGAGTGTACTGTTGCTGTTTGTCTCAGCAAACACTGCGAGATCGCAGAAAACCAAAATATTAAGTTTAAAAGATTCATTGATAGAAAAAAGTCTAATTACAAGAAATTTTGTCTTTACAACTAATTTTGTAGGTGAAGATTATACCGGCAGGCCATTATTATCTCCAGATTTTAACCTGACTGTTTCAAGTAAAAAAGTTGTTGGAGAATTGCCAAGCCTGTCGTCTTATGGAAGTATTGCTTTTACAAGTTTTGCAAGCGTGTATAAGTTAAATGCTTCCAATTTTTATTATAAAGCACTAGCGTTTGACAAAAAAGGCTATTACGTCCTCATTCAACCAATTAATGATAAAGTTATCAGTAGTTTAATTTTTAATATTGATTTGAAAGGAAAATGTAATCTAACCTTAATTAAAAATGATAAAAAGACTTTAAAATACAATGGGTATTTAGCATTTAATAATTAATCTGTCTAAATTTCTACTATAGTTATTTACTCAATTATGAACTTCTTTTACCTCGTAAAATTTCGTTATTATCTTTGCAGAAAACCGTAGAGGTTAGAAGAAGTTCTGCTATATCAACCGGTTTAACTCATGCATGGATCAAAAACAGATTGATTTTTTATTATACGTAGCCAAATGCCTAATTGGCGCAGTTATCGGTTTTTTCATTTATCGCGCTTATCCCGAAGGCGGAGCCTGGAGTTTAGTTTCTATTTTGCTAGTGCTTTCTCCCGAAGGAAAAGACGCCATTAATTTGGCCGAAGTGCGGATCAAAGCTAATCTGGTAGGAGCAGGAACCGGTTTGCTGTTGTTTTTTCTGCATCCGCCGGCTTTGGTGATGATTTGTTTAGGTGTAATTATTGTGCTGATTGTCTGCGAGTTGCTGAAATTGCAGGTTGCCGCACGTTCTGCTTTGGCATCGGTTATTATCATTAGCATCCACGAAAGCGGAAAATACTTTTATCAGGTAGCTTTAGAAAGAGCAGCAGGCGTCATTTTAGGTTGTTTGATTGCATTGCTGATTACTTATCTCATTCATTATAAACTGCTGATCAGCAATGTGCGGGAACGAAAATCTCGGATTTCATGGCGCAGAAACCGGTTCAAAAAACCTGATGAAGTTGTTGAAAATGAAGTTGAGAAATGAATGTTAGCAGTTTTTTTATTGAATAAGGTAACGGCTGTAAGCTCTATTAAACACAATTTTATACTGATAAAAGAAGCATATTGTAAAAAGCAAACCTTCGGTTGTTTGAATAAATGTTCTTTTTGCTTGAACAAAAAGAACCAAAAGAAAGACTGCAAGCCCGCTTGAATACATTTTTAATTAAAAGAGCCTGATTTAGAAAAGCAAAGTTGATACTTCTTTTACCGGCTAAATTTTAGTCTACGGCGTATAATCCACAGGAACCAGTTCAGCCAGTTTATCATTTGCCCAGTCACCTTCAAACAAAGTGCTTTCTGGCGAAACCACCACACCATTCAAATCAAACAAAGCATACTTTTTAAATAACGTAACCACGCTCACGGCGTAATTCTCCATAAAAAGCGGACGATAAATGTTGTTCGTGATTTTTTCGTCGTGCTTTTTGGTATAAACCACATATAAATAATCCGGAAAACTTAAAGCATATAAACCAGACTGATCGGTGCGCATCACCAAATCTTCTGGTTTCAGCGGTGTATTGATCAGGTTTTCCAGGAAGCGCGGCTGCTGGGCCATTTCGTTCCAGTAATTTACAGAATCGCGGTTATTGCTTTTGTTAAACTGATTGTATTTCTGCCGAAGCAACTCTTCCGGCGGCCGTTTTGGGTTAGGCTTACGTTGAAGCTGATACATTACAAATCCTTGTTCCTGCAAATCCTGGTGGGACAAGGCGCGAAAAAACTGCATGCTCGAACCATAATAAGCTTCCTGCCGTTTCAGTTTCCATTTTTCCTCCTGCGATTTGCTACCTTTCAGTTCCTCAAACAAAACCTGACCGGAATACCGGATTTCATTGCTTAGCGTGCTGCTTTCAAAATTATGCACTAAAAAACGCACTTTGTAACCTAAAGCCCGGTTCTCAACCACTAAAAATTCATCGGTAGAAGCTTGTAAAGTTTGTGTTTTCTTGTGATAAATCAGACTAACCGCATGTGGATTCAATACTTTGCACAGTTTGGAATTTGCGGAAGTGCCGATAAAATCTTTCACAAACAAAGCATAATTCTTTTTCCAGTTGGCGTTTGTGGTGATTACCACTTCCTTCATCTGGATCATTCTGGGCACCATTTCTATGGCCAGTTGCAGTGGTTTGTTGCTTACCAGCACACTTTGCGTAAAGTTTTCGTAGCCTAAAATCGAAACAACCAGATCATACTGGCCAGGTTTTACATTATTTAAAGTGAAAGTTCCGTCATCCGCAGTCACTGTTCCGAAAGTAGCATTGCTCAAAAAAACGCTCGCTTTTGCAAGCGGCACTTTAGAATCAATAGCCGTAACCTTGCCCGTAATCGTGCCGGATTGTGCGCATACAAAAGTTGGCAGTAATAAAATCACACAGAAATATAAGAAGAAACGCATGGCTAAAAGTAATGGATTTTTGCATTAACGCTAAAATTGTATAGATTTTATACCGATAAAAACAGTATCGCAAAATTGTTGCAGTAGGAAGGATTTCATGTCACAAAAAAATCCCCGCCTTTGCGAGCGGGGATTTAACTAAAACAGAACATTAACCAATTTATTCTAAAACCGATTACTTGTACGGCGCATTAGTTAAAAGAGTTACACGATTTTTGAATTTTTATTGATTTTTTAGAAAATATTTTTCTAAGTTAAAATTGAGATTTCAGAAAATTTAACCAAGAATTTCAGCTACCTGAATATGCAGTTCCGGAATTTTAGTTTTAATGACATCCCAAACAATCAGATAATGGACACCAAAATAATCATGAATTAATCTATCGCGCATTCCAGCCATGTTTTTCCATTGAATGTGATTATACTGTAACCGAAAATCTGCCGGAACTTTCTTTGTTGCTTCTCCAATGATTTCTAAACTTCTAACAATTGCTCGTTTTTAAATTTCGTTCATCATAAATTCATCTTGTGTAAGATGCAAGTTTACAGAAAGTATAAAGTTACATTCTTCCTCAATATGCCTGATGTATTCAATAGGCTCTTTAAACATAAACAATCTCTTTCAATATTTGGGGGCCGATGTATGCGCTTAATCCATTTTTAGTTACCACTTCTATTTTTCCATCAGCAAAAATGGATTTAAATAGATCACAAAACGGCATCAAATTATCAAAGCTTTCTTTGTCCGGTTCAAAATGAAGTAACAAATCAATATCACTTTTTTCGGATTGTTCTTCTCTAGAATAGGAACCAAACAAGCCAACATTTTGTACACCAAACTTTAATAATTTTTGTTTATGAAGTTGTAATGTCTCTAGTAGTTTTGCTTAGTTGTCATTCAAGTTTTGTATTGGTGCAGAAATAAAAATAATGATAAGGAAAAATAAAGCTTTTAAATAAAAAATTTCTCCTCCTAAAAACAAAAAAATCCCCGCCTTTGCCAAGCGGGGATTTAACTAAAACAGAACATTAACCAATTAATTCTAAAACCACTTACTTCTACGTTAGGTAAAACCGGATGGTTACAAAAATTTTTAATTTAATTGGAAAATATTTTTCATGCTGTTTTTATCCTGCTTTTTTAAGTGTCGGAGCGCAGCACTTCCAGCGGCGGCCGGTTTAAAATTCCGCGGCTGTTAAATAGACCGATAAAAACAGTAACCAACGCGACTACAAAAAACAGGATTACAACCGGCAAAATTGGTGGCGAAAACGGCGTATCAAAACTGTATTTGGCCAAAGCCCAGCTTCCGGGAATGGAAAGGATGATGCCGGTTAAAGCTGCAATCGCACCTAAAAAGAAATATTCCAGTCCGCTGATAATGAGGATTTGTCTTTTACTGGCGCCTAAAGTCCGCAGCAAGACGCTTTCCTGAATGCGCTGATATTTGCTGATCAGCACGGAAGAAACTAACACGATCAAACCCGTTAAAATGCTGAACCCAGCCATAAACCGGATCACGAAACTGATTTTTCCTAAGATATCATCCAGTAATTTCAGCACCAAAGCCAAATCAATAATCGAAATATTAGGGAACTGCTTCACGATCGCCTGCTGGTATTTTGCCGAAGCTGCCGCATTCGGAACATGCGTGGTAAAAACATCATATTGCGGTGCCTGGTCTAAAACGCCTTTTGGAAACAGCACCAAAAAGTTGGTTTGGATGCGGTTCCAGTTTACTTTGCGCAGACTAGCAATTTTGGTGTTCATGAAAACGCCTTGTACATTAAATAGCAACTTATCGCCGAGTTTGAGGTGATTGTGTTCGGCAAATTTTCCTTCTACCGAAATCGGGATTTCTGCTGTATTGGCATCCACTTTTCCGATCCAGGTTCCGGCGGTAATTTTCTCCGAAGAAACCAAAGAATCACGATAAGTTACGCGGTACTCGCGACTGAAAACTGGTCGCGGGACTTTCAACGAAGTATCTTTTTTATAAACTTCGGCAGTTTTTCCGTTCAGTTCCTGCAAACGAATCGTAACAATCGGCACCATATCAAAAACAGGCAAATGCTGGTTTTTGGTGAGGTTGACAACTTGCTGCTGCTGGTTGGTTTGGATATCGAACAAGATTAAGTTAGGCTGATTTCCGCCGGAAGAAAGATTGATCCGGCTTAATAAAATCGACTGGATAAAAAATAAAGTGCTGATAAAAGCAGTGCCTAAACCAATGGAAACCAGTAAAATAATGGTTTGATTATTTGGGCGGTATAAATTAGCAAAACCCTGGCGCAATAAATAACTCCAGGACATTGGCAGGAATTTCCGCAGCAGCCACATGATTAACGTAGCAACGCCGGTGAGGATTAGAAATGCAATCAGCACAAAACCAGTAAAAGCGATGGCTTGTTTCCAGCTGTCTAACTGCAGTTTGGTAAAAATCACCACGAAAGCTAAAATTAAAGCGTAAACCAGCCATTTCAGCGGATCGCGTTTGGAATTAACAGCATCATCAGAAACGCGCAAAGTGTTGAGCGGAGAAATATTGCGTACCGAAACCAGCGGCAACAGCGCAAAAAGCAGCGAAATAACCACGCCCAGCACAATTCCGGTTAGGATAGAAGCCCAGGAAATTTCAACGGTAATCGCAATCGGCAGAAAATCTTTAAAAGCAACCGGAAGCAATTGCTGGATAACCGTTCCTAAAGCTGCACCAATGACCGAACCGATAAAACCGATCACCACGATCTGGATCAGATAAATCAGAAATGCTTCCGAAGATTTCACCCCTAAACAACGCATGATGGCGATGGCTTTGAGTTTTTCCCGCACGTAAATATGGATAGAACTGGCCACGCCGATGCAGCCCAAAAGCAAAGCGATAAAGCCAACCAGAGCTAAAAACTTGGTTAAATCTTCAAAAGAGCGTGTGGTTTGTTCTTTTTGAGAAGCAACGGTTTGCAAACTTAAATCTTCTTTATCCAGCCGCGGTTCAATTTTGGGCGCTAATTTTTCGATGTTTTCGTTGCGATCATACTTGATGTAATAACTGTAATTGATTCGGCTGCCGCGGGCCATCAGTCCGGTTTGCTGCAAATACGCCATCGGCATGTAAACCACCGGCGCCACAGAAGCAGATAAACTGGTTTGTCCAGGCGCTTTATCCAGCGTGCCGGCAATAGTAAAAGTAACGTTGCCAATTTTGAGCGAATCGCCGGGATGTGCGTTAAATTGCAGCATCAGGTTGCGGTCGGTCAGCACTTGTTTGTTTTTGCGGAAGGTATTTGCTGCGGAAACCGGCGTGGTTTCAATCGAGCCGTAATAGGGGAAAGCACCTTCCAGCGCGCGCACTTCTACCAAACGCGTGCCCTGGTTTTTGGTGAAGGAAACCATCGACACAAAGCTGCGTTGCGAAGATTTGCGGTCGCCCAGCGAATCAATCAGTTTTTGTATCTGCGGCGAAACAGGTTTGTTGCCGGAAATGACCATATCGGCACCAACCAGTTCGGCGGCTTGGCGATCAATGTCCTGCTTGAGATTAAAACCAAAAGAATAAATGGCTACCAGAGAGGCAATGCCCAAAACGATGGAAGAAATAAAAAGAAATAGGCGCGAGCGGTTTTTACGGCTATCACGCCAGGCCATCTGCAGCAGCCAGCCGAAGTTGATAGCGCGTTTATAATTAACAGGTTCGTTATTCATTCAAAAAAAGTATCGATAAAAGAAGTATTAAATAGCAGCAGCAGTTTTCTCATCAGAAATCAAATGGCCGCCTTTGATGCGGATAATGCGCTGCGTTTTAGAAGCCAGTTCCATATCATGCGTTACCAAAATCAGTGTGGTGCCGCTTTCGCGGTTTAAGTCGAACAGCAGTTTTACCATTTTTTCGCTGGTTTCGGCATCCAGATTTCCAGTTGGTTCATCGGCGAACAATATTTTGGGCTGATTAGAAAAAGCACGTGCCAGCGAAATCCGCTGCTGCTCGCCGCCGGAAAGTTGGGTAGGATAGTGGTGACTGCGATTGGCCAACCCAACTTTATCCAGCAAATCCATCGAGCGGGCACGGGTGTTTTTTTCGCCGCGTAACTCTAACGGAACCATAACATTTTCTAAAGCGGTTAAAGTTGGCAGCAGCTGGAAATTCTGAAAAATAAAACCAACATATTGGTTGCGAATTTGTGCACGCTGATCTTCGCCCAGATTATCCAAACGAATATTATTCAGTTCTACCAAACCGGAAGTGGATCGATCCAAACCGGCGCAAAGGCCAAGCAAAGTTGTTTTTCCGCTGCCCGACGGGCCAACGATGGCAAAAGTAGAGCCTTCTTCCACCGAAAAATTAATATTATCTAAAACGGTAAGCGTGTTGCCGGCACTTTTGTACGTTTTGGTCAGGTTTTCTATTTTTAGGATATTATTCAAGATTATTGTAGCTAAATTGTGTAGAAAGATATGTTTAAAGCTAAACTTAAATGTTGCGCTTATGTTTAAGAAACTGTTTAAGCAAAATTGTTACGCCATTATGCAAAAAAAAATTACGTTTTTACCTGTTCTTTTTCTGGTTTTTTTATGCGGATGCGGAAACAATCAACCTAAAACCAACACCGAAAAAGATACGGTAAAAACAGCATCGGCTCCAAAATCAACCCAGAAAAATATTCTGTTTTTCGGGAACAGTTTAACGGCCGGTTACGGTTTAGATGATCCGGGAAGCGAGTCGTTTCCGTCTATTATTCAGCATGATCTGGATTCGTTGAAACTGCCTTACAAAGTCATTAATGGTGGCTTAAGCGGAGAAACAACTTCGGATGGTAAAAACCGCATCAACTGGCAGTTGCGGCAACCAGTTGATATTTTTGTGCTGGAATTGGGGGCCAATGATGGTTTGCGCGGTATTCCGGTAAGCGAAACGAAAGTAAATCTGCAATCGATCATCGATCAGGTAAAAGCCAAATATCCAAAAATAAAAATGATTTTGACCGGAATGAAAGTTCCACCAAATATGGGTCAAAAATATTCGGATGATTTTGCGAAGATTTTTCCGCAGCTGGCCAAAAAAAATAATATGCAGTTGGTTCCTTTTCTGCTGGAAAACGTAGCCGGAATCCGCGATTTAAACCAGAAAGATGGCATCCATCCAACAGCAAAAGGTGCCAAAATTGTGGCGCAAAACGTGTGGCAGGTTTTAAAAGAAATGTTGTAATGCTGTTTTTGTCGGTATTTTTTTGGTGTTCAACTTATTTCTTAAGAGGTAACACTCAATAATACTCGCTCAACACAAAATCTGTTACCCAACAACTTATAAAATATCGTTCCAATTAATTTATTTTTGAAGAGATTTTTAAGAAATATTATCCCAAAAAGAGGTTATATTTAGTAGATTAGAACGCTTTTTGGCTCTTTAAAATATCGCAGAATTAAAAAGAAATGTAAATAGGCTGACTTTACAATTTGCAAATTTATACGCATAAAAGAAGTGTTGGTTACCAAAATATAAAATTGTGGGCAGCAAAAAATTCAAACTATCAATATGACAAAAATTTTTACCTGTCGTATTTTGTTGCTGTTTTTGCTGCTTGTTTTTGCTCGTCCGGTTTTTGCCCAAACCAACAAAGGCACCGAATTTTATACCGCTTACATGGCCAACATTCGTGGTGTAACCGGTAATAATACCTGCCAGATGAGTTTGTATTTAACTTCTGATGTGAGCACTTCCGGAACAATTACCGTTGCGGATGGCAGTTTTTCTACCAGTTTTAGCGTTACAGCAAACCAGGTTACCACCGTTACGATGCCACAAACTGCTTTTTTGGGGACAGAAGGCCAGTTTTTAAAAGGCATCCATATTATGGCAGCTGCACCGATAGTTGTTTTTGCACATATTTATGCTTCTGCGGTTTCCGGGGCAACAGTGCTTTTACCGGTTGCTACGCTGGCGAAAGATTACTATTCTATTAATTATACGCAACGATCAAACGAACCCAACTGCTATTCGTCGTTTGCAGTAGTAGCCACAGAAGATACTACAACCGTAGAAATTACGCCAACAGCAACTTTAAACAGCGGACATGCAGCCAACACGCCTTTTACCATCACCATGCAAAAAGGAGAGGTTTATCAAGGATTATCAGCCACGGATCTGACCGGAACACGCATTCGCTCAGTAAGTTCTGGTTTAAATATTTGTAAAAAGATTGCGGTTTTTAGCGGTAGTAGTAAAATCTATATTGGTAACGGGCCGAATATTTCTGCGGATAACCTATTTCAGCAAACCTATCCAACTGCTTCCTGGGGCAAAAACTATATAACGGCGCCTTTAAGCAACCGGCCCTACGATATTTACCGGATTGTGGTAAGCGACCCAACCACAAAGGTTACCATGAACGGTAGTTTGCTGAGTGCGGCCACTTTAATTAATAACTTTTATTACGAATTTAATAGCACAGTGCCTAATGTAATCAGTGCGGATAAACCCATTCAGGTTGCACAATATGCCATTACGCAGCTTTCGCTTAATACAGGTACAAGTGGTGATTTGGGTGATCCGGAGATGATCTACCTCAATCCGATTGAACAGATTATTAATAACGTAACACTTTATTCACCAACAGCTTACAGAATTTTGCAGAGTTACATCAATGTAATTATTTCTGCTGCGGCTGCACCAAGTTTTACGATTGACGGATCAACTCCTGCAAGCGGTTTTAAATCTGTTCCGGGAAATACGGCTTATATGTACGGGCAATTTCCGGTTGCATCGGGTACGCACAACATTAAAGCTTCGGATGGTTTTAATGCCATTGCTTACGGTTTTGGCAATGCAGAATCTTATGGTTATTCGGCTGGAGCAAATTTGAAAAACCTGAATGAGTTTTTACAGGTTAGAAACACGGCCGGAGATTCTATCGCCAGTGCCTGCGTAGGCCAAAATTTAAAATTACAGGTTACTATTCCGTATAAAACCACGCAAATTATTTGGAATCCATTAAATGGTGATTCTGTTTATACAGATAATAATCCAACTTTAATCGGACAAACGGTAAAAGAAAACAAGCCTTTATATACTTATGCGTATCCCAAAAGTCTGGTTTACAAAGTCGCCGGCAATTATGATGCAAAAGTAAAAGTGTTTAATGCCATTGCAGATGCCTGCGGATCTTTTGAGGATTTGGATATTGCGTTTACAGTTTATGATAATCCGGTTGCTTCTTTTACTGCTAAAAATTCATCCTGTCAATCGGATACCTTAAATTTTACCGATAAAAGCAGTGGGGCGAACATTAAAACCTGGGCCTGGAATTTTGGCGATGGCACAACTTCAACCGTGCAAAATCCAACGCATAGTTATAGCAAGGCAGGCGATTTTATTGCGACGCTTTTGGTTACCAATTCCAACGGGTGTTCATCGGTACTGGATTCGCAAAAAATTCATATTTATGCCAAGCCGATTTCCAAGTTTGTTGTTTCCGATCCAGATTGTGCTACAAAATCGGTTACAATTACAGATCAATCAACTTCTTCCGAAGGAAAAATTATTCAATGGAACTGGATTTTTGGTGATGGATCAACCCAAATTCTAACCAGTAACACACCGTTCCAGCACCTGTACAAATCAGCAGGAAGTTATAATTTAAGGTTGATTACAACCACCGATTTAGGTTGCCATAGCGATACTTTAAATCTTCCGGTTGTAATTCATCCGCTGCCTGTACTCAGTTTTACGCTGCCAAAAGTTTGTATTTCTGATGCTTACGCAATTTTTACCGATAAAAGCAGTATCAGCGATCATACCGAATCCGGCTTTACTTATTCGTGGGATTTTGGTGATTCGGCTGCAAATGCCGCTAATCCGAATACATCCACACAAAAAAATCCGCAGCATAAATATACCATTGCAGCAAAGTACCAAGTAAAATTAACGGTTACTTCCGCAAATGGCTGTGTGGCAGATACAACCATGAGTTTTACCGTAAATGGTGCGGTACCAAAAGCTGATTTTACCGTTTTG
Organism: Janthinobacterium lividum; assembly: GCA_050954865.1. Taxonomy (GTDB): domain Bacteria; phylum Bacteroidota; class Bacteroidia; order Sphingobacteriales; family Sphingobacteriaceae; genus Mucilaginibacter_A. The sequence continues at coordinate 34,880 of JBPBQN010000246.1, forward strand.
AACCCAGATGATTTGTGCAGTAAACGGGCGGTAATGATCCGTAATACATCTACCTTAGATTTTGGAAACCTGACCAAATTGGAGTTATTTTATGATTATACCAATCATCCCGATCAATTTGAAACTGATGATAATCCAACACCTGATAAATTGTACAGCCATCAATATCCGGTTTTTCATACGCCGGCAACTGTTAACTATACGGTTTTAATGCGTACGTATTCCGGTGGAACTTGCGTGGACGAAAAAATACAGGTTATCACTTTAAAAGCTGATCCGCAGGTAGTTGTTAATTTGCCGGCTCAAGTTTGTGCTGAAGTTTCGGCTTTTCAAATTCAGGCAACAGAAACTAATGGTTATGCAGGAACGGGCATTTTCTCCGGAAATGGAACAAATTCTTCTGGTTTGTTTAATTCGGCTTCGGCAGGAATCGGCACACAAACTATAACTTATATTTTTACGGCTCAAAATGGTTGTTCTGATACAGTTAGCAAGCAAATCACCGTTAACCCAACGCCAAAAGTTGCTGCCGGAAAAGATGTTTATTTACTGGATGGTGCAGGCGTAACGCTTAGTCCAACAGTTTCGGGCAAAGGTTTAACTTATAAATGGACACCATCATTAGGTTTGAGTGCGGATAATATTTTAAATCCGATTGCCACACCACACACCAATACAACGTATAAGCTTACGGTAACATCTGCAGATAGCTGCAGCAATGCTGATGAAATTACGGTTACAGTTTTAAAAGCACCGGTTATCCCGAATACGTTCACCCCAAATAATGATGGTATTAACGATATTTGGAATATAAAGTATTTGGATAGTTATCCTAATGTAATAGTAGAAGTATTTAACCGTTATGGCGAAAGAGTTTACTATTCTGTAGGCTATAGTACGGCTTGGGATGGTAGATATAAAGGGGAAGAACTGCCCGTAGGTACTTATTATTACATTATTAGCCCGGGAAGCGGAAGAGATAAAATTGCAGGGCCAATCACCATTATCAGATAAAAAATGAAGACACTTTACTTTACTATTTTACTTTTACTGACTACAATTATTGGTTGGGCGCAGCAAAAACCGCAGTACACGCAGTATATTTTTAACAATTATCTAATCAACCCTGCCATTACCGGAATCGAAAATTATACTGACATTAAAGCTGGTTACCGCAACCAGTGGACCGGTTTAGAAGGTGCGCCGGTAACCATGTATTTTACGGCGCATACACCAATCGGCAATAAATTTATTCAGGGTGATCCAATGAGTCAGCCAGCAAATGGTGAAGATCCGATGAGCCGTTCTTACGTGCAGGATTATCAGGCGGCACCGGCTCATCATGGTATTGGTTTTACGGTGGTTTCGGATAAAGCCGGGCCAATTACACAAAGTAATTATGATATTACTTATGCTTATCATTTAGGTATTACCAATAATTTAAATCTTTCGGTTGGCGTAGCGGCTGGCTTGGCCAATATCAACTTAAATACCAGTCAGATTACGTTAGAAAATGCACTTGATCCAGCCATTGCCAATGGTAATACCAACCAGTTTAAACCAGATTTAGGCTTGGGCGTTTGGGCATATTCTGCTACGTATTTTGTGGGTATTTCTGCGCAGCAGGTTTTGCCGCAAACGCTGTATTTTTCGTCTAATTCTACTTACAATCAAAGTAAAACTGTTCCGCATTATTTTATTACAGGAGGCGTAAAGCTGTTTTTAGCCGAAGATATTACTTTGCTGCCTTCGGTGATGTTTAAATATGTAAATCCGGTTCCATCAACCTTCGATTTAAATTTAAAAATGGCTTTTAAGGATAAGTTTTGGATTGGTGGTTCTTATCGTCGAAACGACGCTATTGCAGCCATGGCCGGTATCAATGTGGGCAGTTTCCTGAATTTTGGTTACGCCTATGATTTCACCACATCAAACCTCAATACCGTAAGCAATGGTACGCACGAAATCATCTTAGGAATTATGCTGAATAACGCTTACAAAGTGATTTGCCCGCGGAGGTTCTGGTAAGAACATCAGCGCTTAACATTCTATCTATGTTTATTTAGCTGCTTCAATCAACTGCAAGAGCCGCTTGCAAGATATGCGTCCAGGAGCGGTGGGCCGAACAAACGCCCGGAGGCGATCCATTTGTTCTTGATTTTTTGGTTCTTTTTGATCAAGCAAAGAGAACGAAAAGAGGGTTGAAAACCCGGTTAAAAATGTGTGCTAAAAGAAGTATGAGTGTTAAGCAAACCTGCGTTTACTGAAATTACGTTCTTTTGTCTTGAAACAAAAGAACCAAAAATTCAAGCATTTCGGATTGCCTCCGGGCGAAATGTAGCCCAACGTGCCTGGATGGCTACCTTTTTTATCGTAATCTGTATAACTATTATTCTGCGTTAAATAATCTTTACGAGAATACAAATGCTTCTTTTATCAACCCAAATTTACCCTGATAAAAGAAGCATCGGATAATTCAAAAACTGAGACTCGCAACTCAAAACCGGCAACCTATTACAATTCCTTCCGCAACCTCGCCACCGGAATATTCAATTGTTCGCGGTATTTGGCAACCGTTCTGCGGGCAATATTGTAACCGGCATCTTTTAAAATTTCGGTTAATTTTTCATCGGCTAAAGGATGCAGTTTATCTTCGTCGGCAATGTTTTCTTCCAGAATCTTTTTTACTTCTTTATTGGAAACTTCTTCGCCGCTTTCAGTCTGAATAGCTTCGGAAAAAAAAGATTTTAGCAGAAACGTGCCATGTTCTGTTTGCACATATTTGGAGTTGGCCACACGCGAAACCGTAGAAATATCCATCCCGATTTTATCTGCAATATCTTTCAAAATCATCGGACGAAGGTTTTTTTCGTTCCCCGTCAAAAAGAAATCATACTGATAATGCATAATCGAATTCATCGTTTTTAGCAGCGTTTGCTGGCGTTGTTTGATGGCATCGATAAACCATTTGGCCGAATCCAGTTTTTGTTTTACAAACTGCACCGCTTCCTTCATTTTTTTATCACGCTGAGAAGCTTTGTCGTAATGCTGAAACATATCCTGATAAGAGCGACTTACTCTTAATTCCGGCGCATTTTTAGAGTTCAACGTTAAAATCAGCACACCATCATTATTACGAATATGAAAATCAGGAATAACTTGCATCTGCTTGGTGTTCACTTCGTTAGAATCACCAGGTTTTGGGTTGAGTTTCAGAATTTCGGCCACAATTTCCTTCAACTCATCATCATGCAGATTCAGGGATTTTTCAAGCTTATCGTAATGTTTCCGGGTAAATTCATCCAGATAATGTTCCACCACCTGAATTGCTTTTTTGATCACCAGAATTTGTGTATCTTTTCTTTTAAGCTGAATCAGCAAACATTCCTGCAAATCACGTGCGCCAACACCGGCCGGATCAAAATGCTGGATCACTTTCAGCATTTCTTCCACTTCTTCATCTTCCGCCATGACGTTTTGAGAGAATGCTAAATCATCTGTAATCGACATAATCGGACGGCGCAGATACCCGTCATCATCTAAACTGCCTATAATCTGCTGGCAAATCCTGAAATCTTTATCGGACAAAGGAAGCAAATCCAGTTGATTTTGCAGGTTTTCGAAAAACGAACTCTGGATGGCAATTGGCATTTCTTTGCGTTCTTCCTCGTCATCACCGTTTTGGTCGTAACGACTGCCGTAGTCATTTATATTGTCGTCTTGTAGGTATTCATCAATGTTAAACTCATCAGATTCCTCGCTGCCGGTTTCTTCTTTGTTAAAATTATCATCATCCGGATCGCGGTCAGGATATTCTTCCACCGGATCAGTCATATTCGTTAAACTCAAATCCTCCAAAGCCGGGTTTTCCTCCAGTTCTTCCTTAATGCGGGCATCAAGCGAAACCGTAGGCACCTGCAGCAATTTTATAAACTGAATTTGCTGCGGTGATAGCTTTTGAAGTAGTTTTTGTTGTAAATTCTGTCTTAACATATAGCGGCCCAAAAATACATTAAAATACAAGATCGCTCAATCAGGTTTGCATATTTACAATCCGAAAAGCAGATTTTTATACGCAGATTTTATTTATCTGATTGAAATATTATCTTTATCAAAACTTAAACTAAAAACTATGGGATTTGTAAGCGAATTTAAAGATTTTGCTTTAAAAGGCAATGTTATCGATCTGGCCGTCGGTGTTGTAATTGGCGCAGCATTTGGTAAAATTGTTAGTTCTTTGGTTGAAGATATTATTACGCCGGCACTTTTATCGCCCATTTTAAATGCGGCACATTTAAAAGATCTGAGCCAATTGGTTGTGCCCGGCACAGCTATTAAATATGGTAATTTTCTCTCCCAGGTAATTGGTTTTATATTGATTGCATTAGTATTGTTTACTGTGATCCAAGCCATCAACAAAATGAAAAGGAAAGAACCGGTTATTGCCGCTGCGCCGGTTGTGGTTGTAGCATCTAAAGAAGAAGTTTTGTTAGGTGAAATCCGTGATTTACTGGCACAAAAAAATAGCTTGTAAAAACAGTATTACTTATTTTGAAGCTGTTATATAAGTTTAAACAGAGGCTCAGATCGAAATAATTTGAGCCTATTTTTGGTGATTTACGGTTGGTGTTATAAAATAGATCGATAAAAACAGCATCATTCTTTTTTTGAAACATCAACACTCGTTACCACTACAAAATCAGCCAGTTTACTCAACTTGTCCCAATCCGGATTAGCAAAATCCTCAGCAGCAAAAGCAGCAATATTTTTTACAATTGCTTTAGGCTGATATTTTTGAAATTGTGCTACGGCTCCCAATTTTTCCTCACTGTGAAAACCGCCGTTTACCTGAAAAATCATAAAACCAGGATGTGTTTTTAAAAATAAAGCGATCGACCAGCCCATCGTTGCGTCCCATAAATTTTGTGCCTGATAAATTTGCATGCCGCCCATGGCACTGTGACCGCCCATAATATCCTCAAACTTTTTTAAATAGGCACCAGTTGCGGTATCAATGGGCAATGGCGGCAGGTAAGATTTTCCGGTTTTATCCAACTGATTTAAAGCAGTTAAACCACCGCGGCTAACCATATTGGTATACCTGCCCGGCGCATTTGCAGCAATAACCGGCAGATGGTTGCTTTTTGCAAATTCGATCATTGGGCGGTAATCGCTGTAATTTGGCCAGCAGCGAGCATCGGTGACAAAGTTTTTTTCGCGGATCAAGCCGGTTAAATATTCGTTTAAAACCTGCTGACAATCCGTTTCAAACATTTCCATAGATAAAGCAATTTTCTGCGGATGTTTTTCGTCAAGTTTTTGCAGGATCGTGGCTTCCAGTAAATGTCCGATGGAATCATTGTGTTCCTCGCCATAAAAAACAACGTCGGTTTTATCCAGCAACTTTACCAGATCATCCACAGAAATTATTTTTTGGGTTGATGAATTATAAATTTTGTAGGATTTTACGTTTTGTGCAAATCCAAAGGAAACAAGCAGCAGCAGGAGTAAAGTGTAAATGCTTCTTTTATAAGGCAAAATTTTCATGAAGTATGGGCGATTTCTATTCAGAATAAAACCAAAATAACGTTGTATTTTTGAAAAAACAACTCTATATTTGCGCTCTTGTTTTAAAAAGCGTACAATACCAATAAGATATGAAAAGAACGTTCCAACCTTCCCAACGTAAGAGAAGAAATAAGCATGGTTTCCGCGAGCGGATGTCAAGCGCAAACGGCAGAAGAGTTTTAGCTGCAAGAAGAGCTAAAGGCCGGCATAAACTGTCTGTATCTTCAGAACCTCGCCACAAAGCATAAGCTGGTCGTTTCCTGTTTCGCAGGAAATTAAGGTTGACT
>JBPBQN010000247.1:0-37284 GCA_050954865.1 Janthinobacterium lividum
GTTTGGCCGGTTCATTAAAAATCGTTTCCAGTCTGTATCTTCTTCCTTTAATAACGGAATCAGGTTTGGCCTGCGCCAACGACCAGGCTGATTTACGTTCCAGCTCAATTCGACCATCGTTATCGGCCCAAATTTTCCGGAACGGATAAAATCATTTGCTGCCTGATAATTGCTGCCACTTCTCCTTTGCGAACCAATCTGCACGATACGATCTGTTGCTTTAATTGCCTTTAATGCTGCACGGTTATCGGCCATCGTTTCGGCAAAAGGTTTTTCACAATACACATCACAACCGGCTTTTACAGCTTCAATAGCGTGTAGAGCGTGCTGGAAATCTGCTGTACTTACAAAAACGGCATCAACCAGTTTTTTATCGTACATTTCTTCATTGTTGCGGCAGGCAATTACATCATGACCCATTTTTGCTTTCCAAACCGCGGCTCCTTCCTCCCGTCGTTTATTCCAGATGTCTGATACGGCAACCAAATCAAAATTAAGCTCCTTGTAATGGCTCATAAAACTGGGCAGATGCGAACTTTTATGCCGATCAGAAAACCCAACCACACCAACCCGAACGCGATCGTTTGCGCCGATAATGCGCTTGTAACTTTTAGCACTCCAGGCAACTTTAGAAACCATTACGCCCGCTCCGGCCAAAGCTGCCTGTTTGATAAAAGTCCGTCTTGAATTTTTCATAATATTCAGGTTGATTTGGGGCTTGTTTTAAGTTGATCGGGAAAATTCCGATGCTTCTTTTATCGATATAAATTCAGGCAGATGGAATTGATACACTAAAATTATATCGATAAAAGAAGCATCAACATTTTTTCAACAAAATCAAACCGTTTAATTTATTTCAATTCTTTGATTTTGATACTGCGGAAAGAAACCTGGTTGCCATGATCCTGCAGCAAAATATGACCGGCTTTTGCCAAACCGAAGTTTGGCCAGATTTTATATTTGCTGATGCTAACCAAGTGTTCAAACTCTTTCGAGCCACGCTCATATTCCAGCACTTTAACGCCGTTTAAATAATGTTCTACATGATTATTGGGATAAACAATGACGCGACCAGTGTTCCAGGCACCAATTGGGTGCAAAAAACGGGCTTGCTTTTTTGCCGTAATCAGATCGTATAAAGAAGCTAAAGTTCGATCGCCGTCACGGCCAAGTTTGGCATCCGGATGCAGTTCATCATCTAAAACCTGATACTCCAAGCCAATGGCAGAAGCATCCGATTTTTCATCCAGCGTTACAAAATATTTTAAACCACTGTTTGCGCCAGGCGTAAGTTTAAAATCGAAGGAAACATCAAATGCAGAAAATAAATCTTTGGTAACAATATCACCTCCGTTTGCAGCTTCTTTTCCTTCGGAAGATAAAACCGTCATGTTGCCGTTTTCTACCTGCCAGCCTTTTGCCGGGAACGCATTGCCTTTGGCACTTATCCAACCGTTTGCTGTTTTTCCGTCAAACAGCAATTTCCAGCCATGTTGTTTTTCGTAAGTGTTTAAGAAATTGGGCATGTTGTTTACCACATAAATATCCGCAGGAAAAGCACTCGGTTTTAGATTGGAAGTTTGGATACGGATATTTTTAAAATACACTTTTTTACCGGCATTTTCTTTAGAAGTAACCGCGTGAACCTGTAAACCGATAAATCCTTCCTGATCCAAAGTATCAATCACATACGCAACCGGAATTTGGTTGATCCAGGTTTTTGTTTCGTTGCCGATACATTCTATTTTGATATGATTGTACTGCCCGACTTTAAAAGCTGATTTCGCTTTTTCATTCAAATCCAAAGGATACAACCATTGCCGGCGGTCTTCATCGTAAACGCCGCCCGACCAGCTTCTTGCAGAAGGATCAATTTCTACCTGTTTTCCATAAACTTTTCCGCTGTGGCCTGCTGTGTTATAATGACTTCTGATTTGAATGCCCGAATTATTTTCTGTGCTTTCAATTTTGGCATCCAATTCCAGTACAAAATCGCGGAATGCTTCTTTTGTCACTAAAAAACTGTTGCCCGAATTGATAACAGAAGTGCCAACGATTTCCCCGTTTTCTACTTGATAGTCAGCTTTTCCGGCTGCAATTTCCCATCCTGATAAATTTTTGCCATTAAAAAGAGCACGCTCCGAAGAAGATTGAGCGATAATATGAACAGGCATCAAAAAAAAACACAACACAGCAACTGAACACAAAAAATTTATTCTCCTCATTTTTAATTGTTTATGAAATAGATTTACAGCAAAACCGCGTTTTAAATTAAGCAATGCTTTATAGCATAAACTACAATATAATTTGTAACGCCGGCTTATCTACTGGTTTAATATTTGGCTCTGTAAAGTTAATATTTAAAACTACTAATGTGTTGAAAAGAGGATTTTTTCAGTAGAAGTTAAAAACAAAAAAGCCTCTCAGAATAATCTGAAAGGCTTTTTAACTGTTTGAGGTAGCGGGAGCAGGACTCGAACCTACGACCTTCGGGTTATGAGCCCGACGAGCTACCAACTGCTCCATCCCGCACTGTTTTTATCAATTCTTTTTTGGTCATAACATCCAAAAACCTTTTCAGTGTTGCAAAACGAATAATGTTTCCCTGAATTGGACTGCAAAGATATAATTCGTTTCTTTGCAACCAAAATTTATTTTAAATTATTTTTAATGAGTCATCAGGCAGGTTTTGTAAGCATCATCGGTAAACCAAACGCAGGAAAATCTACGTTGATGAATGCGCTGGTTGGCGAAAAAATGTCGATTATCACTGCTAAAGCCCAAACCACACGTCACCGAATTCTAGGAATTGTAAACGATCCGAATTACCAAATCGTGTTTTCGGATACGCCCGGCATCATCAAACCACATTATGCTTTGCAGGAAAGCATGATGCACCAGGTAGAAGGTTCTATTGTAGATGCGGATTTGATTTTGCTGATGACCGATATCAATGAGCAGCACGATGAGCAGGATGTTTTAGAAAAACTGGAAGGTTCTAACGCGCCTTTAGTGGTTTTGATCAACAAAATTGATCAAAGCGATGAGGAAACCGTGATGCAGAAAATTGCTTACTGGCAGGAAAAACTTAACCCAAAAGCCGTGTATGCTATTTCGGCTTTGCATCTGCAGGACGTTGCTTCTTTTATCGATACAATTTTGGCCTACATGCCGGAGCATCCGCCCTATTACGAAAAAGATTTTTTAACAGACCGCAACGATCGTTTTTTTGCTTCGGAAATTATCCGCGAGAAAATTTTTAAAAGTTATAAAAAAGAAATTCCTTACAGCACAGAAGTTATAATCACGGCTTTTAAGGAAGATGAAAAAATATACCGCATCAGTTCGGAGATAATTGTAGAACGTGATTCGCAGAAAAATATCCTGATCGGTCCGGCCGGTGCGATGCTGAAAAAGATAGGAACTTACGCGCGTAAAGACATGGAAGAGTTTTTTCAGCGTAAAGTTTTCCTCGAAATGTTTGTCAAAGTAATTCCAGACTGGCGCAGCAAAAAAAATTACCTGAAACAGTTTGGGTACGAAGATTAGTTAGCAGTTTCCGGTTGCCAGTTGCGGGTTGCCAGTTCAGGCGGAAACACAATTTAAATATTTGACCACTTAAAACTGGTAACAGGCAACCCAAAACTGACAACCGATCATGAGTAATATTGTAGCCATCGTTGGCCGCCCGAACGTGGGCAAATCAACCTTATATAACCGTTTAACTGAGAGCCGCAAAGCCATTGTTGATGATTATAGCGGCGTAACCCGCGACCGCCATTACGGCCATGCGGAATGGTTAAACCGCACTTTCACCGTGATTGATACCGGCGGTTATGTGGCTAATTCGGAGGATGTTTTTGAAGCGGCCATCCGCGAGCAGGTGGTAATTGCCATTGAAGAAGCTACCGTAGTTTTGTTTATGGTTGATGTAACTACCGGAATTACAGATCTGGATGATGACATTGCAGCCGTTCTTCGTAGAAGCAAAAAACCGGTACATGTAGTTGTAAATAAGGTAGATAATACGGCGCGCTACGACGAAACCAGCACTTTTTACGGTTTAGGTTTGGGCGAAATTTTTCCGATTTCTTCCATGACGGGTTCCGGAACGGGCGAATTGCTGGATGAAGTGATCAAAGGTTTTGATGACGAAGAAGTTGAAGAAAACGGTTTGCCCAAATTTGCCATTGTTGGAAGGCCAAACGTTGGAAAATCTTCCATGATCAATGCTTTAATTGGTCAGGATCGGAATATTGTAACGCCAATTGCTGGTACCACGCGAGATTCCATCCATATCCATTACAATCAGTTCGGCCACGATTTTATGCTGATTGATACGGCTGGTCTCCGCAAAAAGACCAAAGTGCACGAAAATATCGAGTTTTATTCGGTGATGCGCACCATCAAAGCGTTGGAAGAAGCAGACGTGGTTTTGATTATGATTGATGCGGAAGAAGGCATGGAAAGCCAGGACGTAAACATTTTTCACCTCGCCGAAAAAAATAAAAAAGGCGTGGTTATTTTGGTGAACAAATGGGATTTGATCGAAAAAAACAATAAAACCACCAAAGTTTTTGAAGAACAGATCAAACAAAAACTGGCTCCGTTTACTGATATTCCGATTGTTTTTACTTCCGTTACCGAAAAGCAACGGATTTTTAAATCGATAGAAGCTGCAACAAAAGTTTTTGAAAACCGGAAGAAAAAAATCCCGACTTCCAAGCTGAATGAAGTAATGCTGCCGCTAATTGAAGCTTTTCCGCCGCCTTCGTTAAAAGGGAAATTCGTAAAAATTAAGTACGTTACTCAAATTGTTGGCACGGCACCGATGTTTGCGTTTTTCTGCAATCTTCCGCAGTACATCAAAGAACCTTACAAGCGTTTCATCGAAAATAAATTGCGCGAGAATTTTGATTTTGAAGGTGTACCAATTCAAATCTTTTTCAGACAGAAATAAAACTTGAATGCTTCTTTTATCAGCCTAAAATTTAGGCGATAAAAGAAGCATTACTTAACTAACCATACTTCTTTTACACCACTTTTTTTGCGATGGTTTTTGGCGCAGCCACACGTTTTACATTGTCTTTTACAAAACTTTCCCAGCCGGAATAGCTTTTTTTATCGCCACTTTTTGTGCCAATTTTTTGGAATGAATGGCAAACTGCAACCGCCAAACCATCCGTAGCATCCAGAAAATCAGGCGTTTCGTTAAACTTTAACAGGTTTTGCAGCATGGCGGCAACCTGCTCTTTACTTGAATTTCCGTTTCCGGTGATGGATTGCTTGATTTTCCGCGGAGAATATTCTGTAATTTCTATATTTCGGGACAAAGCTGCCGACATCGCCACGCCTTGTGCTCGGCCCAATTTCAGCATAACCTGAATATTTTTACCATAAAATGGCGCTTCAATTGCCAGACAATCAGGATGATAGCTATCAATCAGATTTACCGTTTTCTCAAAAATGCGCTGTAATTTCAGCATATGATCATCCAAATGATCCATTTTTACAACGCCCAAACTCAGTAGTTCCAGCTTTTGTCCGTTTTCCTTTACCAAACCGTAACCCATCACTTTCGTTCCCGGATCGATACCTAAAATAATCCGCTCCTTCGATTTTTCCACCTGCATAAAACAAGTATAGCCCAAATCCGTAACATTGCAAAAAATATTGCTTTGGCCCGAATTGCCCGTAAAACGTTAAGTTATTTATTAAAATTTGGTATTGTATCCCTAACAATTTGGTTTGCTTATCGGCACATCAACAACAACCAAAACCTGCAGCAATTTGTAAACCGCATTCATAAAATCGGGCAGACAGAAGTTTACAGTTCACTTTTTTTAGTAACCGTTTTAATGCTGATAAACTGGCTTTTAGAAGCCGTGAAATGGCAATACCTCACCAAATTACTCGAAAAAATGAGTTTGTGGAAAGCAATTGAAGGCGTTTTCTGCGGATTAACGATGGCCATCATCACCCCAAACCGCATTGGCGAATACGGCGGAAGGATTTTGTATCTGCCGCCGCGCAAACGCATCCACGGAATTTTTGCCATGGCCGTGGGCGCGTTCGGGCAAAATACGGTTACCAACGTGGTGGGCACGCTTTCGCTGCTGTATTTTTTGTATACTTATCAGCATCTGGAGCATTGGTTTTTGCTTGGCATTACGCTTTTCGGTGCTGTTTTTATCAGTGTTTTTTTAGTGCTTTATTTCCGGATTCGCTGGCTGGTTTTTTTGCTGGATAAAATTAATTTCCTTAAAAATTATCATCGTTTTTTCGGGATTATGGCGAAATACAGTTTTGCACAACTGGTTTCTATCATGTTGTTAAGTCTGGCCCGTTTTATCGTTTTTTCTTCTCAATATTATTTATTGATCCATGTGTTATTGCCTGATTTAAAGCTGGTTCCGGTGATGCTAATGGTTTTCAATTTGTTTTTTATCCAGTCGGCCATTCCTTCTTTGGATTTGCTGGATGTCGGCGTTCGCAATTTCATTGCCACTTATTTGTTCGGGTTCATCACCACGCAATCCGTAGCCATTATGGCCTGCGTTTCGTGCATTTGGCTGATCAATCTGATAATTCCGGCTATTTTAGGGTCGATTTTTGTACTCAAACTTAACTTCTTTGGCAACAATACTTAGTTCGGCAGCAATCCTGTTCACGGTTTTATACGTGCTTTTATTTGTGTTTTTGATTAAAGGCTGGCTCAGCATCAAGCCAATTTTTGGGGTGATAAAAACAGCATATCAAACCAAAGTAACCGTATTGATTGCGGCTCGAAATGAAGAAGCCGGCATCCGCCACACCATTGAAGATATCTTGGCGCAGCAATATCCCAAAGAATTATTGGAAGTGATTATTGCTGATGATCATTCTACCGACAAAACCGCCGAAATTATTTTAAGTTATGCTGATCGCGGCGTAAAGTTACTCCAACTACAAGACAACCAGCAACTTAACTCCTACAAAAAGAAAGCCATCAGCGAAGCCATCAAACTTTCATCAGGTGATTTAATGGTGGCCACCGATGCTGATTGCCGCATGGGCGTGCACTGGCTACAAGCAATTGTAAATCGTTTTGAAACGAGTGACGTGTTGATGTTATCGTCTCCTGTTGCTTTTTTTGAAGAAAAAAACCTGTTTGAAAAGGTGCAAACGCTGGAATTTTCGGCTTTTATCGGTTTGGGCGCGGCAACCATCGGCAACAAAAAAGCATCAACCTGCAACGGCGCAAATTTGGCTTATAAAAAGAGTGTTTTTAATGAAGTTGGCGGTTTTAAAGGGATTGACGATTTGGCTTCTGGCGATGACGAACTGCTGCTGCAAAAAATTGCGGCCAAATATCCCGACAAAATTGGGTTTTTAAAACAGCGCGAAGCCATTGTTTACACTTACGCCAAACCAACCTGGGAAGAATTTAAACAGCAACGGCGTCGCTGGGCGTCTAAATCTGTTAAATATAAAGACAAAGCCATTGTGGCGCTGGCCGTTGGTTTCTGGCTTTTTAATGCGATTATTTTAATCAATTTAATAGCAGGAGTTTTCAATCTGTTTTATCTGGAAGTTGCAGCTATGCAATTGCTGGTCAAAATTTTAGTTGAAGGTATTTTTTTGCTGATCATTTCTGTGTTTTTCAAACGGAAAAAGCTGGTTTTACTTTTGCCGATCGGTTCTGTGCTGCATGTTTTTTATGTGGTTTACATCGGCATTATTGGCAATAAAAAAACGTATGAATGGAAAGGCCGGAAAGTGCACTGAATAAATGAACGTATTTGATCAGGAACGCATTATATTTAAACCGTAAATTTTCTATTTGAATAGATTTTGATTACTGCTGCTAACAAAATTTTCCTGCAAAATAAGCTTGCCTTAATGGGTTTGTGGCTGATTGTGCTTACTTCGCTGCTGGCCATTTTGGGCTATTTAATTACGCCGGATGCCACGCCGCAAGCCAATGAAATGCTAGTGCAAGTCGGCTTGAAAAAACCAGGTGCTGTTTTCACCATGCTTCAGTTTAAAAAAGAAGAAAAACCAGTTGCAGTTGGCTTTTTTCACCGGATGCTTTTTGGCCAGGCTTCCGCTTTTCGTAACATTCCGGTTACGTCTTTCCGTTTCCAGGGAGATTCTATTTATGTTCGTGAATATATTGGTGATGAAGATCAATCGGCAGAAACGGCTTTCAACATTTATAAAATAGGTGATAAAAGAAGCATCACCTCCGCAGAAACCAAAAAAACAGTGCTAAAAGAAGCATCGCTTTTGGCTGTTAGAAATGATGTTATTAATCATCATATCTTTAAAAAAACCTATTGGCTAGGAACCGATATTTATGGTAGAGATATATTAAGCCGACTGATTATTGGTGGACGGATTTCGCTGGCGGTTGGCTTTATATCGGTGATCATCAGTTTGCTTGTTGGCGTATCCATTGGCGCGGCAGCAGGATATTACGGCGGAAAAACCGATGCTGTTTTAAGCTGGCTGATGAATGTGCTTTGGGCTTTGCCGACTTTATTGCTGGTTATTGCTATTTCTTTTGCGCTGGGCAAAGGTTTATGGCAGATATTTGTAGCTGTTGGACTTTCGATGTGGGTGGAAGTTGCCCGCCTGGTGCGCGGACAGGTAATTGCGCTAAAACAGGTAGAATTTGTGGAAGCGGCGCGTGCATTGGGTTATGGTGATTTCAGGATTATTTTAAAGCATATTTTGCCTAATATTACCGGACCGATTTTGGTAATGGCTGCGTCTAATTTTGCTTCGGCTATTTTGCTGGAAGCCGGTTTAAGTTTTTTAGGTTATGGCGCGCAACCACCAACACCAACCTGGGGAGCCATGATTAAAGAACATTACGGTTACATTGTGATGGGTTCTGCTTACCTGGCTGTTTTGCCTGGTTTAGCAATCATGTTGATAGTTTATGCTTTCAATACAGTAACTATTGGGCTAAGGGATGCGTTTGATGTTAAATCACAAAATACACGTGTTTAAGCTTGGAAAATGATGGGAGAAGAATTATAATTCATGCAGAACTATAACTATTCTGATGAAGAGGAACTGATTCGGCTGCTGCTTAAAAGGCAGGCAGAACTGAATGCCCTGCTGGAAATTACGCAGGCGATCAATAAAAATGCCTCTGTAACCGTGCTGGTTGATATGCTGGAAGTGATTATGAAAGATTACTTGCACGTAGGCAAATTCAGGTTTATAACGGAGGTTGATAACAAATTCAGGTGTATCTCTTACTACGGCGGAGAATTTGAACAGCATCATATTTTGGTGCAAAGCTGCAAAGGCTTAGGCAAATTTAAAGGTCCGGTTTTGGTTAATACGCACCAAAACAGCGTGCTTAAAGCGTACGATTATTTTATCCCTGTTTTCCAAAAAAATAAAATGCTGGCTTTTGCCCTCATCGGTGATTTTAAAACCACGCCGCAAATGATGGGCAACGATCTAAACTTCATCCAAACGCTTACCAACGTAATTGTGGTTGCGCTGGAAAATAAAAAGCTATTTAAAAAACGTATTGAAGCAGAACGCTATCAGCGGGAAATGGAGCTTGCCGGAGATGTACAGCAAATGCTTATTCCGGTTAGCATTTATAACGAGCCGGATATTGATGTGGCTGCCCGGTATCTGCCGCACCAAAACATCGGCGGTGATTATTACGATTTTATCCGCCTGAACGAAAACGAATTTTTATGGTGCATTGCAGATGTTTCGGGCAAAGGTGTTTCTGCCGCATTGCTGATGGCCAGTTTGCAGGCCAGTTTGCGCGCCTGGGCATCGGTAGAAGATAACCTGACTACTATTATCGAAAAGCTGAACGATGTAATTATCAAAACCACCAAAGGCGAAAAATTTATCACCGTGTTTTTAGGTAAATTTAACCAGCAAACCCGCGTGCTCACCTACATCAACGCGGGCCATAATCCTTCCATTGTTTACGATAACGGGCGCATCATCGAACTGAAACAAGGTACTACCATTATTGGCGTGCTCGATAAACTTCCATTTATCAATACTGGAGAAGTCCATTTGCATAAGCCATTCCTGATTTTTAATTATACGGATGGCTTGATTGATTACGACCAGGAAAGCCCGAACTGGAACGAAATAAAGCTAAGCGAATATATAAAAGCACACGGCAAATTGCGTCCAGATCAGTTTAACAACAAGCTTTTAGAACACGTTAACCGCTCTGTTACCGGCAAACCGATTGATGATGTTACCATCCTCACCATTAGTTGTAAGTAAACCATTAATTTTTTGTTGGTAAAAACAGCATCCTGGGTTTTACCTTTGCAGCTTGTACTGTTTTTATTTGCAAATATTTTAGGTTGATGATTCAGAAAGAAACACTTTTGGCCCGATACCAATACGGCCTGCTCGAAGCAGGCTGCGATGAAGCTGGCCGTGGCTGTCTGGCCGGGCCGGTATTTGCTGCGGCCGTAATTTTACCGATGGATTTTGATCACCCTGAACTGAATGATTCAAAGCAGCTTGACGAAAAAACACGTAACCAGCTGCGCCTGGAAATCGAAAAATGCGCGCTAAGTTTTGCGGTTGCTTCGGTTGATAATCGGGAAATCGACCAGATCAATATCCTGCAAGCTTCTATCCTGGCCATGCACCGCGCCGTGGATATGCTTCCTTTACACCCGGAATTTTTGATTATCGACGGCAATTATTTTAAACCTTATACATCGCTAGAGCATGCTTGCATTGTTCGCGGCGATTGTAAATATTTCAGCATTGCAGCGGCTTCTGTTCTGGCTAAAACTCACCGTGATGAGTACATGAAACAGCTTGCCGAAGAATATCCAGATTATCACTGGCATAAAAATAAAGGTTATCCAACCATCAAACACCGTTCGGTTATTATTGAAAAAGGCTTAACGCCTTATCACCGCCAAACTTTCCGCGTTCGTGATCCGCGTATGGATCCGATCAGAATCAGCAGACCTAAACTTTAACATACTTCTTTTAACCACCCAAAATTCAACATGAAAAATACTGCTCTCACCGATACACATATAAAAACCGGCGCCAAAATGGTGCCTTTTGCCGGTTACAACATGCCGGTTACTTACGCCGGCATCAACGCAGAACACGAAACCGTGCGCAAAGCCGTGGGTGTTTTTGATGTGAGCCACATGGGCGAATTTATTTTGAAGGGCGAAAAAGCGCTGGATCTGATCCAAAAAGTATCTTCCAACGATGCCTCAAAACTGTATGACGGCAAGGTACAATATTCCTGTCTGCCAAACCAAACTGGCGGCATTGTGGATGATTTGCTGGTATATCGCATGGACGAAAAAACGTATATGCTGGTGGTAAACGCTTCTAATATTGAAAAAGATTGGGACTGGATTTCCAGTTTTAATGATTTTGGGGTGGAGATGAAAGATATTTCTGATCGCACTTCGCTGCTGGCCGTGCAAGGTCCGAAAGCGGCTGAAGCGCTGCAAAGTTTAACGGAGGTTGATCTGGCTTCGATGGAATATTATACTTTTAAAAGAAGCACTTTTGCCGGCATTCCAAATGTAATCATCTCTGCCACAGGCTATACCGGTGCCGGTGGTTTTGAAGTCTATTTTGATCATGAATATGCTGAGCAAATCTGGGAAGCGATTTTTAAAGCCGGAGAACCGTTTGGCATCAAGCCGATTGGTTTGGCTGCGCGCGATACGTTGCGCCTGGAAATGGGTTTTTGCCTGTACGGAAATGATATTGATGATACCACTTCTCCGCTGGAAGCCGGTTTAGGCTGGGTAACCAAATTCAGCAAAGATTTTATTAATTCTGAAGCTTTGAAGCAGCAGAAAGAACAAGGCATCAGCAAAAAACTAATTGGTTTTGAAATGATAGAACGAGGCATTCCGCGCCACGATTACGAAATTGTAGATGCCGAAGGAAATAAAATTGGCAAGGTAACTTCCGGCACGCAATCGCCATCGCTGCAAAAAGCAGTTGGTTTGGGTTATGTTGAAAATGCTTTTGCCAAAGACGGCACCGAAATCTACATTAAAATTCGCGAGCAAAAAGTAAAAGCCAAAGTGGCAAAGCCGCCGTTTTATAAATCCTAATGCTTCTTTTATCGCCTAAAATTCATTGATCTTTACTCATGTCCGAAAAACTCAACATCGAAACCTGCTTAACGCCAGCCTTGCTTTCGCTATATCAAATCGAAAACAGTATTGTGGTGATTATTGATATTTTCCGTGCAACATCTTCCATTTGCTATGGAATTGAAAATGGTGCCGAAGCGATTATTCCGGTTGCGCAGGTTGAAGAATGCGTAGCTTACCGCCAAAAAGGTTTAAATTATTTACTCGCCGCCGAACGTAACGGTGAAGTGGTTGCCGGTTTTGATTTTGGTAATTCGCCGTTTTCTTACACAAAAGAAAAAGTTGCCGGTAAAACCATCGTGCTTACTACCACTAATGGCACACACGCTTTGCACTTATCTCGCGCAGCTAAAAAAGTGGTTATCGGTTCGTTTTTAAACCTTACCGCTTTGTGCAACTGGTTAAAATCTCAGCAGGAAAATATCCTGCTGGTTTGTGCCGGTTGGAAAAATAATTTCAATTTAGAAGATACACTTTTTGCAGGTGCAGTTGTAGAACAACTAAAATCCTACAATTATCAATTGGACGATCCAAGCACGGCCGCAAATGATTTGTTTTTGTTAGGAAAAAACGATTTGAACACTTATCTGCAAAAAACAGCACACAGCGAACGGTTAAAAAAATTAGGTATTGAAGAAGATATTAAGTTTTGCTTACAGGTTGATGTAACTACGGCAATCCCAGTTTTGCAGGGAGAGAAACTGGTGAAGTTAGAGGAATGAAAATTGAAAAACTCACTTCAGTTTCTCATTATTTTTATGCCGATCTGCATCCCGAATGCTTTTTTTAGCCATGTTTTTTTCTAAAGCTTCGGTTAGGTCAATGCCGGTTTGGTTGGCCAGGCAAATCAGTACAAATAAAACATCGGCCATTTCACCCGGCAAACTCACGCTTTCATCAGATTTTTTGTAGGATTGCTCGCCGTATTTTCGCGCCATAATACGGGCAACTTCGCCAACTTCTTCCATTAAAATTGCGGTGTTGGTCAGCTCGTTAAAATAGCGGATGCCGGTGGTTTTGATCCATTCATCTACGGCTTGTTGTGCTTCTTTTATCGTCATAAAATTGGTGTGTTTTTGTTAATGGTTGTCTTTATCTTTTGTATCCATGATGATCGTTACCGGACCGTCGTTTACCAAACTTAATTTCATGTCGGCACCAAAAATGCCGGTAAAAATAGGTTTCCCCAATAAATTTTCCAGTGTTTTAATCATCATTTCATAAAGCGGAATGGCTTTTTCCGGTTTTGCTGCGCGGATGAATGACGGCCGGTTTCCTTTTTTAGTTTGTGCAAAAAGCGTGAACTGCGAGATCAGCAAAATATCGCCATTAACATCGGCCAAAGCTTTGTTCATTAAGCCGTTTTCATCACCAAAAATCCGCATTCCGGTAATTTTTTGCGCCAGCCAGCTTACATCTTCTTCATTATCAGCATCTTCGATGCCAAGCAAAACCATAAAGCCAACGCCAATTTCGCCGGTTGGCAGTCCGTTTACTTTGCAGGATGCTTCGCTTACGCGTTGGATTACGGCTCTCATATCTGCAATAATAAATGATACTTTTGAAACAAATGGAACGCTGGCGAATATTACTTTTCCTTTTTTTATTTTCCGCCTGTAAACCGGACCGAAAGGTCGAAACTTCATTTTATTACTGGAAAACGGCTTTCCAAATCAGTAAAACCGAGCAAAACTATTTAAACCAATTTCACAGCCGTAAAATATTTGTACGGATAATGGATGTTGATTTGGATGAAAACGGTTTGATACCTATTCCGGTTTCGCCGGTTTTTTTTAAAGAAAAATTGCCAGCTGCGTTAAGTGTAGTTCCGGTTGTTTTTCTGGTCAACCGCGCGCTCAAAAATCTTTCTCAGGCACAATTAGATCAGCTTTCATCGCGCCTGATTTATTTTGTAAACGGAAAAGTAGATCAGGCCGGAAAAACTACATTTCAGGAGTTACAGATTGATTGCGATTGGACGGCTTCTACCCGTGAAAACTATTTTTATCTGTTAAAAAAGCTGCAATCACAATTAAAAAACGATCAGTTGCTGTCGGTTACTTTGCGTTTGCATCAGCTTAAAAACCAGCAAACCAGCGGTGTTCCACCAGTTAAAAAAGTGATGCTGATGTGTTACAATATGGGAAATTTACGAAAATATGGCGCACAAAATTCAATTTTAGAATTAGCAGAACTGAAAAAATACCTGAACAAAAACCTTGCTGATTATCCGCTGCCAACCGATATTGGTTTGCCGCTTTTTAGCTGGGCCGTGGTTTTCAGAAATCAGCAATATACCGGCATTTCCAAACGGCTGAATCAAGATTTACTTCGTGATAAAAATCTTTTCCTGCAAAAAAGCACCAATTTTTATGTGGTAAAAACAGCATTGCCGCAATTGGGTTTGAAGCAGAACGATAAAGTACGATGGGAAAATATTTCTGCGGATGATTTGCAGTCGGTAAGCAATTATTTATCCGGATATTTAAAACCGGAACCATTGAACCTGATCTTTTTTCATTTGGATGAGCCGCTCCTCAAAAATTACACACATGAAGAACTGGAAAAAACTGCTGATTTGCTGCGTTAGTTTTGTTGTTGCTTTTTTTGCCAATGTGGCGATTGATCTGGCTTGCGGCGGCGAAATTGATCCGTATGATTATTATATTTCCTTTTTCCACAATAATTTACAGGGCGAAAAAGCATATAATTCTTTCTACTTTACTGATTATCAGTATCTTTTTAATGATGAAGAACCGGAAAGTGAAGCAGCTGTTAATGCGGTAGAATGGGCAAATTATCTCGGCAATTCCATCAACCCAAACGATGTTAAAAAAGCGATGTACGGTTTGGACAGCACAAGTAACGCGGCTGTTTTACACCAATTTTTAGGTGATAAAAACAGTATGCCGGATAGTTTAAAGCACAATACTTTTTTAAATGCTTTGAGTGCAAATCAAAAAGCTTTGCAATATTACCAGTTTGCAAAAGAAGTGGAGCCGCTGGCCAGTTTCAGTTATGATTTGTGGGAGCCGAAACCTGTTGATACAACGCGTTTGCGTGCTGCCGCAACCAAAGCGTTTGGTTTTGCTGCGGCAGAAAAAGATGCTTTTTTGAAACTGCGTTATGCGTATCAGGCGGAACGATTGTTTCACTACGGACAAAATTATGAGCGTGCCAAACAGGTTTATACGGAGTTGATCAACCAATATCCTTCAAAAAGTCATGTTAAAGGCTGGGCTTTGGCATTAAAAGCTGGCGAAGATCGGAAATTAGGAGATACGTTGCAGTCGGCCTACCAGTTTTCAAAAGTGTTTGCTGATTATCCTGAGCGGCGTTTGCAGGCTTATCGAAATTATCATTACATCGGCGTAAAAGCTGCTGATGTGTTGCCGCTGGCGAAAACCAATGCCGAAAAAGCAGTAATTTATGCGATTGATGGTTTTGCTGATCCGGAAATCAGCACTGAATATCTGGAAAAAGTTTATGCGTTTGAACCAGCTTCGCCAATGGTTGGCGTGTTGCTGGTACGGGAAATAAACAAGCTGGAACAGAACTATTTAACAGACCGGCTGAACAATGTAACGGCAACGGCCTATCAAACTCCGGCCGCAAATGAGCATAATTTTGTTGATCAGGAAACGGTTAAACAACAACTGAACACGCACAATTGGTTATATTATGTGGGCAGTTTTTTGCTGATTGCAGGAATGGTTCTGTTGGTAATCACTTTCAAAAATAAACACAATACAGCAAACCGAAATTATCAGATTGGAAGTGTTTTATTATTTGTTGCCGGAGCCGGATTATTGCTATATGCTGTTTTTACCGGTAAAAAATTGGTGCCGAAAAATGAAAAGATCAAGGCTAATCCGGCGTTTTTTACAACAGTTCTGGATAGTGTGCAGCAAAAATATAATCAGCATATCGAAAAATTGGTTGGTTTTTGCGATCAGTTATCCGCAGAAAAAAAATATCCTGAACCGGCAATTGCTACTTTAACCAAAGCTTATTTATACTGGATGCAAAGTAAAACGGCCGAAGGTTTTAACGCGATCAATGTTTCTGAAAAAGAAAATTTAACGCCTAAAATGCACGATCAACAGCAGCTAATCAAGCTGCTTTTATCAGCACAAAAAATACAACGGATGGATAGCGTGAATGAAAATTCTTTGCTGCCCTCTTTAAAATGGCTGGATAAAAAAGTTGTCCGCACTAAAACAGCTGTTATCAGCAATGACCAATGGACAACTGAAAGAATTAACCGTTTTGCTACCACTTCGCGCGATTTTTACCTGCATGTTTTGGCGCCAGTTTATTTACGTCAGCGTGATACGGCACGCGCGGCGCTGGCTTTGTTAAAAAGTGAATCGTATAGTAATTATGTAACGGATTATCCATACATGAGCCACGGAGTTTTCCCGGATTTCTGGTATAATTATCTGCGTTCGGCACAAATAAAGCAATTGATAAATTGGGAAAAACATCCGCCTGAAAACGCATGGCTCCAGTTTTTTAGTGCCGATTTGCAAAAAATCCAGGCAGATCATTTATACGAATTATTAGGAACTGCTTACTTGCGTGAGCACAATTATGCTGCGGCAGTTGCTGTTTTTGCACATCAAACAGAACAAGATAAAAGGACGACTGAAGATGAGGAAGGTGATCCGTTTTTAGATCAGCTAAATGATTATCCAAAAACTTTTTCTGCTTCTGCCGAAAGTAATACTAAACAAAATTTTGCCCAGGCAATGGCATCATTACAAAACAAAATCAACGCAGAACCCAAAAATCCGCAAAATTATTACCGGTTTGCAACTGCGCTTTACAATACATCAACGTATGGCAATAGCTGGGATTTGATTTCATATAACTGGTCGTCAATGGATTACGCCCGTGAATCAGTTTATCCTTACGATGCGGATTATGTTAAAACCAGCAATGCCGAAAAGTATTATTTAAAAGCCCGTTCTTTAAGTAACAACGCTGATTTTAAAGCGAAATGCACTTTTATGGCTGCTAAATGCCAGCAAAAACAGCAGGAAATACCAAGTTACATGAGTAATTACGAAACATACGAAGCAGCTCAAAAAAAATACGGCAAGCAAATGCGACAAAATTTATATTTTAAAGAGCTGCAGCAGTATAGGCAAACTGCGTTTTATAAAATGGCTGTTACAGAGTGCAGTTATTTAAAGGATTTTATAAGCGGAAAATAACATTTAGCATTTACGCCCGCGTATCATTTCCATTGTAAATGCTCAAATAACTTTCATAACGAGAAAGCTCAATTTCGCCTTCTTCCAGCGCAGATAAAACCGCGCAGCCAGGTTCGTTGATGTGGCGGCAGTTGTGGAAACGGCACTGGTTCAACCGTTCGCGCATTTCGGGGAAAAAGTGACTTAATTCCTGTTTTTCAATATCAATTACACCCAATTCCCGGATTCCTGGCGTATCAATTAAAAATCCACCGAAAGGCAGCTCAAACATTTCGGCAAAAGTAGTGGTGTGCTTGCCTTTCTCGCTCCAATCTGAAATTTCTCCGGTACGAACTTCCATTCCCGGCAAAATCGAATTGAGCAGTGTTGATTTCCCTACGCCAGAATGACCGGAAAACAGCGTGGTTTTATCTTTTAAAATTTCCGATACTTCTTTTATCCCTGTTTTTTTGAGTGCGGAAACTTCATAACACGAATAACCAATTTCTTCATAAATAGACCGGTATTCTGCCAGAATTTCTAAACCTTCCTCACTAAATAAATCGAGTTTGTTAAAAACCAGTCCGGCCGGAATACCATAAGCTTCCGCAGTAACCAAAAAACGATCAATAAAACCAAGCGAAGTTCGCGGCGAAGCTAAAGTAACCACCAACAAAGCCAGATCTAAGTTGGCAGCAATAATTTGCGCCTGTTTGCTTAGATTGATGGATTTTCGGATGATGTAATTTTTGCGTTCGTGCAGTTTGTTGATCACACCGGTTTGCTGATCAGGTTCGATTTCAAAATCCACCTGATCACCAACCGCAACAGGATTGGTAGTAGTTAAGCCTTTAATTCGAAATTTGCCTTTAATGCGGCAATCATAACGGTTTCCGTCTGCGGTTTGCACTTGATACCAGCTGCCGGTGGATTTGGTGATGAGGCCTTGCATTAGCTTAAATCCAACACTTTTATAATCGCATCTTTTAACTGATCATGGTATTTTTCTTCCATCGAACCTAAACGTTTAATTATTTTTAAATTGTCTACTGCCCGGATTTGATCGACCAATACGGCTGAATCTTTTGCTAAACCGTTTGTCGTATTCGGACAAATGTTAATTCTTAACAGTTTTGAGTCAATGGTCATGTCAGAAGTAAGCGGACAAATGATAGTAGAAGGATGTCCGACTTTGTTCAAACCATTCGCCTGAACCACAACTACCGGTCGTATTTTTCCCGGAACGGTGCCTTTACCCGGATTTAAGTCAGCAATCCAGATATCAAATTGTTTAATACTCATCACTAATTCCATCTCCAAGTGTAGCATCAAATTCTTTATTTATCCGCATAGATTCTTGTCTTACTAACATAGATTCCCTTGCCAGTTCTAACTCAATATGCTTCTTGGTTAATAACTTGGTGTAATCTTCCAAAGCTTCGCGGATATAACCATTTCTGCTAATTTTCAGCTTTTTTACCTGCTTATCCATTTCCTCAAAAAGCTTATCATCTATCTTCAACAAAATGCTTTTCATACTGATACTGTTTTTATCTATCAAAAATAGCTATACTTTTTGTATATACTTCTTTTATCAGTAAAAATTTGATTTGTTTGTTGCAAATTTAAAAACAAAGCATTTACTTTAGGGCGTTCTCAAAAAGGACAATTTATGTTGAACATTCAATCCACAATTACCACCATTATTATTACCACCGGCAATGTTTCGGAGGAAGTATAACTTTGGTAAAATTTAAAAGATAAAATTACTGAAAGCCTTCCTCCGCAAAGAGGAAGGCTTTTTTGTTAAACCCAAAATATGAAAGTTTTAAAATTCGGAGGCACATCCGTAGGTACGGCCGAAAGTATCCAAACGCTGTTGGAAATCGTAAAAAAAGAAGTTGTTGTTTCCGGAAATCCTGTTGTTGTGCTGTCTGCCATGAGTGGCGTTACCAATTTGCTTGCTAAAATGGCAGATAAAGCTGCTTTAGGCGAAGATTTTTCGCTGTATCTTAAAGAACTGGAAGACCGGCATTTTTTGGTGATAAAAACACTATTGGATGTGCAGCGGCAAAATCCGGTTTTTACCAAACTAAAGCTCTATTTTAATGAGCTGGAAGATTTACTGCAAGGCATTTTCAGCTTAAAAGAACTCACCGCACAAACGCGCGATTTGGTTTTAAGTTATGGCGAACGTTGTTCGGCTTTCCTGATCAGCAAAATTGCCGAGCAGCATTTTGCAGAAACCTGTTTTGTAGATGCAACTGAATTGGTTAAAACGGATAGTAATTTCGGACAAGCAAGAGTAAATACGGAACTGACCGATCGGCTGATCCAAACTTTTTACCAGCAAAAACAGCATCAGATTTTGTTTGTAACGGGTTTTATCGGCAGTAATGAAAACGGACGAATTACAACTTTAGGTCGCGGCGGAAGTGATTATACGGCTGCAATTTGGGGTTCTGCTTTAAATGCTGCAGAAATCCAGATCTGGACCGATGTAAACGGCATGATGACAGCTGATCCGCGGATGGTAAAAAAAGCTTTTCCGCTGCCCGAACTTTCTTATACCGAAGCGATGGAGCTTTCTTATTTTGGGGCGAAAGTGATTTATCCGCCAACCATGATTCCGGCGTTTCTGAAAAAAATCCCGATTTCAATTAAAAACACATTTCAGCCGGAATTTCTCGGAACGGTAATTAAACACGATTGCGGCCCGTCAAACCTCACCATCAAAGGCATTTCATCTATCAACGAAATCAGCATCATCAACCTGGAAGGCAGCGGAATGGTTGGCAAAGCCGGTTTCAGCGGCCGCTTGTTTTCGCTTTTAGCACGGGAACAGATCAACGTGATTTTAATTACGCAATCATCTTCAGAACATAGCATTACGTTTGCCATCCGCCCGGAAGATGCACTGAAAGCGCAGCATTTAATTGAGCAGGAATTTGATCTGGAATTGCATGCCAAAAAACTGGAATATCCAATTTTCGAGCAAAACCTTTCGATTTTAGCTATTGTTGGCGAAAATATGAAGCAAACGCCGGGCATTTCTGGCAAGTTGTTTCATGCTTTGGGACGAAATGGTGTAAATGTTCGTGCCATTGCGCAAGGCTCGTCAGAGTACAATATTTCGGTTGTGATTTCCCGTCCGGATTTGGGCAAAGCATTAAACGCTGTTCACGATGCTTTTTTTATCGAACTAAATAAAACGCTGAATGCTTTTTGTCTGGGAACCGGAAATATCGGCAAAACGCTGTTTAATCAGCTGCAATCGCACCGCAGCTTTTTGCAGGAACACAATGGCATTCAGGTAAAAATTGCCGGCATCAGCAATACGCGCAAAATGGTTTTTGATGCTGATGGTTTGGCGCTGGATAATTGGCAGGAAACGCTGGATGCTTCTACTGAAGAAGCAGAACTGGAACTTTTTGTTGCCCGGATGCGGGAAATGAATTTGCCGAATGCGGTTTTTATCGATAACACGGCCAGTCCGAACCCGATTGCTTTTTACGAACAAATTTTCAAGTCGAATATTTCCATCGTTACCTGCAATAAAATCGGTAATTCCGGCAGCTTTGAGCAATATAGAAAGTTTAAGGATGCGGCCAGAAACCATGGTGTTGATTTTTACTACGAAACCAATGTTGGTGCCGGTTTGCCGATCATCCAGACGTTAAAAAATTTGATGCTTTCCGGTGATCGGATTATTAAAATTGAAGCGATTTTATCCGGCACGATTTCCTTTATTTTCAATAATTTTAAAGGTGATGCCAGCTTTTTTGAGGTGGTAAAAGAAGCACAGGAAAAAGGTTATACAGAACCTGATCCGCGTGATGATTTAAGCGGAATGGATTTTATGCGGAAAATGCTGATTTTAGCACGCGATGCCGGTTATCCTTTGGAAGCAAGCGATATGCAACTGGAAAATATGTTGCCAAAAACAGCATTGGAAGCTGGTTCTGTAGCCGAGTTTTACGAAGCTTTGAAAACTGAAAACGCTTATTTTAACTCCCTAAAAACAGCAGCCGAAAATAACGGAAAAGTGTTGCGCTATATTGGGAAACTGGAAAACGGACAGGTTTCGATCACGCTTCAACAAGTAGATCAAAATCATGCTTTTTACTCGCTTTCCGGCAGTGATAATGTGATTTCTTTCACTACAGTACGCTACAAAGATCGTCCACTGGTGGTAAAAGGCCCAGGTGCGGGCGCAGAAGTTACCGCTGCCGGCGTTTTTGCTGATTTGGTAAATGTTGGCGCACATTAAATTAAACGTTAAAGGTGGTCTTCGATCTTTAGTCTTCCGCTCTTTTCAAAAATCATGAAAAATTCTATAAAAGTATTTGCCCCGGCTACGGTTGCCAACGTGGTTTGCGGTTTTGATGTGCTGGGTTTTGCGGTGAATGCGCCCGGCGACGAAGTGGTGATGCGCCGCGTAGAAAAACCAGGCATCAGCATCAAAAAAATTACCGGCGATGATGGCCGTTTGCCGTTGGATGCTGCAAAAAATACGGTGAGTGCAAGTGTGAAACATTATTTGGATCACATCGGTCAGCCGGATTTAGGAATTGAAATCGAACTACACAAAAAAATGCCGATTGGCAGCGGATTAGGTTCCAGTTCGGCCAGTACAGTTGCGGGTTTATTTGCGATCAATTCTTTGTTAGATAACAAATTATCACCAATGGAATTAGTTCCGTTTGCGATGAAAGGTGAAGAATTAGCTTGTGGTTACGGCCATGCAGACAATGTTGCGCCGGCAATTTTGGGCGGTTTTGTGCTGATTAGAAGTTACGAACCTTTGGATATTATCCGTTTGCCGCATCCGGAAAGCTTGTTTTGCGCCATTGTTTTCCCGGAAGTTGATGTGCCCACGCGTGATGCAAGGCAAATGATCCGCCAGAAAATATTTTTAAAAGATGCCGTAACACAGTGGGGCAATATTGCCGGTTTGGTAAGCGGTTTGTTTTTGAAAGATATTGACCTGATTGGCCGCAGCATGAAAGATATTTTGGTAGAACCCGTGCGATCCATTTTGATACCGGATTTTTATAAAATGCGCGAAATGGCGATGGAAAGCGGTGCCGTAAGTTTTGGGATTTCCGGTTCTGGCCCTTCCGTTTTTGCATTTACCAAAAGCGAGGCCGATGCTGTTTTTATCACCCAAAAAATAGCCAAGCATTTAGCAAAACTTCAAATAAAAAGCCAGACTTATGTTTCACCCATCAATGATAACGGACCGATAATTTTGGATTGATTTAATCACAAACACGATCTTTTTCTCGCTCTCCGCTCTTTTTAACTCTCTCAAAATGAAACTCTACAGTACCAATAATAAAACCGCCGAAGTATCTTTTCAGGAAGCTGTCTTTAACAGTTTGCCGCAGGATAAAGGCTTGTACATGCCGCACAACATACTTCGTTTACCAAATGATTTTCTGGAAAATCTGGATCAGTTTGAAATGCCGGAAATTGCTTTTCGCGTAGCGGATAATCTGTTGCAAGGCATTATTCCTTCGGAAGATTTAAAAGCGATTATTGATGATGCGATCAACTTTCCGGCTCCGGTTGTTAGGCTGAATGAAGATCAGTTTGTGCTGGAGCTTTTCCACGGACCATCTTTGGCTTTTAAGGATTTCGGAGCGCGTTTTATGAGCCGCGTGATGGCGTATTTTCTCCGCGAAGGCGAAAAAGAACTGAACGTTTTGGTGGCCACTTCCGGCGATACGGGCGGCGCGGTTGCTTTGGGTTTTTTAGGCGTGCCGAATACATTGGTAACGATTTTGTACCCAAAAGGAAAGGTGAGTTTGATACAGGAATTGCAACTTACTACAAACGGACAAAACATTCGTGCCATTGAAATTGACGGTACTTTTGATGACTGCCAGTCGCTGGTAAAACAAGCTTTTTTAGATGCTGAACTGAATGAAAAGTTCCGGTTAACTTCTGCCAATTCCATCAATATTTCCCGTTTAATTCCGCAAACTTTTTATTATTTCAATGCTGTTGCGCAGTTAAATAGAGAAGGTAAAACAGATGTTGTTTTTTCTGTTCCAAGCGGAAACTTCGGCAACATTGGCGCCGGTTTGCTGGCCTGGAAAATGGGTTTGCCAGTAAAACATTTCATCGCCGCAACTAATGCTAATGATACCGTTCCTACGTTTTTAAATGGCGGTATTTATCAGCCAAAACCTTCTGTAGCAACCATTTCCAACGCGATGGATGTTGGTAATCCAAGCAATTGGGCGCGCATTGTAGATATGTTTACGGAAGATCAAACCGAAATCAGCAAACTGGTAAGCGGTTATAGTTTTAATGATGCGCAAACTCAAGATGCTATTCGCCAAGTGCATTCGATGTATAATTATGTAGTTTGTCCGCACACGGCCATTGCTTATCTGGCGTTAGAAATCTGGCAAAAACAGCATCCGCAGGAAGAAAATACCGGCGTATTTTTAGCTACGGCGCATCCATGCAAATTTCCGGATGTTTTTAGTGATGAAATTGCTGCGGATATTGAAATTCCGGAGCAGGTTTTAGAGCTGGAAAACCGACCTAAAAAAGCCGATGCTTTAGGAACAGATTATGTTTCTTTTAAAGCTTATTTATTGGCGGAGCAGGGAACCTCGATCTAAATTTTTAGGTGGTAAAAGAAGCATTGGAACTCGTATTCTTGAATATGAAAAAATCAGTAAGTGTAACTGTAGAAACAGAACTTTTTTAAAAGTGGCAGTATATGCTTCTGGAAAAAAGTTAAGTGTTTCTGAACTTATAGAAGACCACTTTCGAGAATTAACTAAATTAAATAAATTGCAAAAGCAGAATACACACATGATCAACACCATCATTTTCGATTTGGGCAACGTTTTAATCAACTGGGATCCAAAAATATTATACAATAAACTATTTTCTTCGGAAGCAGAAACCAATTATTTCCTCGAAAACATTTGCACGCTGGACTGGAACGAAGCACAAGATGCCGGCCGTACCTTAAAAGCCGGAACCGAAGTTTTGGTTGAACAATATCCGCAGCATAAAACCAATATTGAAGCATATTACGACCGCTGGGAAGAAATGCTGAACGGGCCGATTAAAGGTTCGGTAGAAATTTTCCGGCAATTAAAAGCCAGCGGAAAATATAAAATTTATGCGTTAACTAATTGGTCGGCAGAGCTTTTCCCGGTTGCTCTACAAAAATTTGAGTTCTTAAACTGGTTTGATGGTATTGTTATGTCTGGCGATGAAGGCATCCGCAAACCGGAAGCTGCTTTCTTCCAAATCCTTTTTGATCGTTATCAGGTAAAACCAGAGGATGCTGTTTTTATCGATGATAATTTGCGGAATATTGAAGCTTCAAAAAAATTGGGATTGAACGCTATACGATTCACTTCCGCAGAAGAACTAAAAACAGCGTTGCAAGATTCGGGTGTTTTATAAAACCTGTATCTTGCCGATACTTCTTTTATCGACTAAAATTCAGAAAACTTCTTTCGCAATGCGTTTGGTTGGTTCTGCGTTGCCCATCGTGTAAAAATGCAAAACCGGCGCGCCCATTTCTTTCAGTTCTTTACATTGATTGATCATCCATTCAATGCCGACTTCTTTCACTTCTTTGTCGTTTTTGCAGGATTGAACAGCATCGCTTAAAGCTTCCGGAATGTCAATATGAAAAATTTTAGGCAGATTGATCAATTGCTTAGCCGTAGTCAGCGGTTTTAAACCCGGAATAATCGGAATATTGATATTATTCTCGCGGCAGCATTTCACAAATTCGGCGTATTTGGAATTATCGAAAAACATCTGCGTTACCATAAAATCTGCACCCAAATCAACCTTCTTTTTCAAAAATTGGAAATCGGATTTCAAGTTTGGCGCTTCAAAATGTTTTTCGGGATAAGCGGCAATTCCGGTGCAAAAATTGGTTTTAAACGCTTCATGATCTTCATGCAAATACTTGCCTTTGTTCATGTTATGCACTTGCTGCAGCAGTTCTGTTGCATATGCATGTCCGCCGGGCGTTGGTACAAAACCGGCATCGCCTTTGCGCGCATCTCCACGTAAAACCAATACATTGTCAATCCCTAAAAACTGCAGGTCAATCAGCGCATATTCCGTTTCTTCCTTCGTAAATCCTCCACACAGTAAATGTGGCACGGCATCAACTTTATACCGATTCATGATGGCGGCGCATACCGCAACCGTACCGGGACGTTTACGATAAGTGAGTTTTTCCAGCAAACCGTTATCACGTTCTTTATAATAAGAATCTTCTCGAGAAGTAGTTACATCGATGAAAGGCGGATTAAATTCCATCAACGGATCTATCGCATCAAAAATGCCTTGAATGCCCTGCCCTTTAATCGGCGGTAAAAGTTCAAAAGAAAAGAGTGTTTTGCCGTTGGCATTCTTAATATGATCGGTAATTTTCATTTTGGTAGCAAGTATCGGTTTTAAAGCCGAAATAATATAAAACTCAATAACTCAAATTCGGGCTTAACCAGCGTTCAACTTCCTCTAAATCCATATTTTTTCTATTTGCATAATCTTCAACTTGTTCTTTAGTGATTTTGCCTAAACCAAAATATTTAGCTTGCGGATGCGCAAAATAAAAACCGCTTACCGATGAAGCCGGCATCATTGCTAAACTTTCGGTCAGATACATGCCTGTATTTGCTTCGGCATCCAAAAGCTTGAATAAAGTCCATTTTTCAGTATGATCCGGACAGGCAGGATAACCTGGCGCCGGACGAATGCCTTGGTATTTCTCCTTGATCATATCTTCGCTGCTCAAATGCTCGTCTCGGGCATAACCCCAATATTCACGCCGAACCAGTTCGTGCATTTTTTCGGCAAAAGCTTCTGCTAAACGATCGGCTAAAGCTTTGGCCATAATGCTGTTGTAATCGTCATGATCTTTCTCGAATTTTGCTACCAATTCATCGCAGCCCAAACCAGTGGTAACAGCAAAACCGCCCCAATAATCGGCAATACCGCTTTCTTTTGGGGTGATAAAATCTGCCAGCGCATAATATGGTTCTCCTTTTGGTTTTTCGGCTTGCTGACGTAATGTATAAATCGTATCTAAAACTTTGGTGCGCGTATCATCTGTGTACAATTCGATGTCATCACCCACAGAATTTGCCGGCCAGAAACCGATCACGGCGTTTGCCTGAAGCTGTTTTTGCGATACAATTTCTTGCAACAAAACCTGTGCATCATTAAATAATTTTCTGGCTTCGGAACCAACAGTTGCATCATCAAAAATTTTCGGATAACTGCCACGCAATTCCCAGGTATGGAAAAACGGCGTCCAGTCGATGTACGGAACCAGCTCTTCTAACGGAAAATCTTTAATGGTTTTTGTGCCGAGAAAGCTTGGTTTCGGGATGATATCACCATCCACACTGATCTGGAATTTTTGTGCCGATGCTTCTTTTATCGGCATAAATTTCTTGTCGGTGCGCTTGTTTAAATGCGCTTCACGTGCTTTGGCATATTCGTTTTTGATGTTCTGAATATAAGGCCCGCGCTGATCTTTGTTCATCAAACTACTGCAAACCGTTACGCTTCGCGAAGCATCTAAAACATGTATCGCCGCACCAGAATAATTTGGGTCGATTTTTACCGCAGCATGAATCCGCGAAGTTGTTGCGCCGCCAACAATCAGCGGAATATTTAAACCTTCGCGCTCCATTTCTTTGGCAAAGTGCACCATTTCATCCAGCGAAGGCGTAATTAATCCGCTTAAACCGATGATATCTACTTTTTGCTTTTTGGCTTCTTCCAAAATGCGTTGTGCCGGAACCATTACGCCCAAATCAATCACCTCAAAGTTGTTGCAGGCCAAAACAACGCCGACGATGTTTTTACCAATATCGTGCACATCGCCTTTTACAGTTGCCATCAAAACTTTACCGGCGTTGCTGCGCTCATCGCCTGTTCCTTCTCCGGCAGAAATCACACGCGCTTTTTCTTCTTCGATAAACGGCAACAGGTAAGCAACTGCTTTTTTCATTACACGGGCAGATTTTACAACCTGTGGCAAAAACATTTTTCCGGCACCAAACAAATCGCCAACTACGTTCATGCCATCCATCAGCGGACCTTCGATTACTTCGAGTGGTTTACTGGCTTTTTGGCGTGCTTCTTCCACATCAGCGTCCAGATATTCAATAATTCCTTTTACCAACGCGTGCGACAAGCGTTTTTCAACCGGTTCTTTGCGCCATTCTTCATCACGCACAATTTCTTTTCCTTTACTTTTTACGGTATCGGCAAAAGTAACCAGTCGTTCTGTGGCATCTTCACGCCGGTTTAGCAACACGTCTTCCACCAGTTCCAGTAAATCTTTTGGAATCTGCTCATAAACTTCCAGCATTCCGGCATTTACAATTCCCATATCCATTCCGGCTTGTATGGCATGATAAAGGAAAGCAGAGTGCATCGCTTCACGCACGACGTTATTTCCTCGAAACGAGAAAGAAATATTACTTACGCCGCCGCTCACTTTTGCCATTGGCAGGTTTTGCTTGATCCAGCGCGTAGCATTTATAAAATCGACTGCGTAATTATTATGTTCTTCTAAACCGGTTGCAACGGTTAAAATGTTTGGATCGAAGATGATATCCTGCGGCGGAAAACCGAGTTCATTCACTAAAATATTGTAGCTTCTTGTACAAATTTCCACACGGCGTTTGTAATTATCCGCCTGACCATTTTCATCAAAAGCCATTACGACGGTTGCCGCGCCGTAATTCATGATTTTGCGGGCATATTCTTTAAACTTTTCTTCGCCTTCTTTCAGAGAGATGGAATTGACGATTCCTTTGCCCTGCAAACATTTTAAACCGGCTTCAATTACGCTCCATTTGGATGAATCCACCATGATCGGAAGCTTGGAAATATCCGGTTCGGAAGCCACCAAATTCAGAAATTTTACCATCACTGCTTCCGAATCAATCATGCCTTCATCCATGTTGATGTCGATCACCTGCGCGCCGCCTTCTACCTGCTGGCGGGCAACGGTTAAAGCTTCTTCATAATTCTCTGCTAAAATCAACTTGGAAAACTTGGGCGAACCGGTAATATTAGTTCGTTCACCCACGTTTACAAAAATGCTTTCCGGCGTGATGGTTACGGCTTCCAAACCGCTTAAACGCATAAAAGGCGCAATTTCCGGTTTTTGGCGAGGCAGATATTGAGCTGCTTTTTCAGCAATACATTTGATGTGATCCGGCGTTGTTCCGCAGCAACCGCCAACAATGTTAACAAATCCTGACTGCAGGAAATCTTCTATTAAATGTGCCGTTTCATGCGGCACTTCATCATATGCACCAAACTCATTGGGCAAACCGGCGTTTGGATAAGCTGAAATATACACATCGGCTTTTTGTGAAAGCTCTTCCAAGTGCGGTCGCATATCTTTTGCTCCCAAGGCACAATTTAAACCCACGGAAAGTAAATTCGCGTGGCGGATAGAATTCCAGAAAGCCTCAACCGTTTGTCCGGAAAGTGTACGGCCGGAAGCATCGGTAATGGTTCCGGAAATCATCACCGGCAATTTTTTACCGGTAAAAGAAGCATAGCGGTTAATGGCGAAAAGCGCGGCTTTGGCATTCAGCGTATCAAAAATGGTTTCTACCAAAAGCACATCCGAACCACCATCCACCAAACCGCGAACCTGATCGTAATAAGCGGCTTCCAGATCATCAAAACTAACTGCGCGGTAACCGGGATCGTTTACATCCGGCGAAAGCGAAGCTGTACGATTTGTCGGACCGATAGCACCAGCCACAAAACGAGGTTTCTCTGGCGTTTTTAAATTGTATTCATCCACCACTTCACGTGCTATTTTTGCACCTTCAAAACTGAGTTCGTAAGCCAGTTCCTCCAGGTGATAATCTGCAAGCGAAATTATTTGCGTACTGAACGTATTGGTTTCAATGATATCCGCACCGGCATCCAGATATTCTGCATGAATGGCCTTGATGATATCCGGCCGCGTGATATTTAATAAATCATTATTCCCTTTAAGATCAGAATGATGGTTGCGGAAACGTTCTCCACGGAAATCTTCTTCTTCCAAATGATAACGCTGGATCATGGTGCCCATCGCGCCATCAATAATCAGGATGCGTTTTTGTAATTCTTGTTCGATCGTCATTGAGTTGTCAGTTGTCAGTTATCAGTTTCAAGTTGTCAGTTCAAAACCGGTAATCGGCAATTCACAACTAAAAACTGTATAAACTTATCTCGAAATTCGGGGTATTGATTTCCTCTTTCGCTTATCTGTCTTCAACCTAAGATAGAATTGAAGTAGAATGTAGCACCTTGTAAGTACAGGTTGCCAAGACTTCGCAGGGTCTAATCCCTCCGTCTTTCGCTATAAGCAGGTACAAAATTGCACAATAAAAGCAGCTTCTGCAATCATTTAGGTGCAATAAAAAAGCTCTGCCGTTATTTGCGGCAGAGCTTTTTTTTAGTGATAAAAACTGGATTAGTTTCTCCGTCCGTTGCCGCCGAAAACGCGCAGCAACATGATGAAAAGATTAATGAAATCCAGATACAAAGTCATGGCACCCATAATGGCCATTTTGCCTGCGGAAGCATCACCATATTCTAAACCTTCGCCAATGCGTTTGATGCGTTGTACATCATAAGCGGTTAATCCTACAAAAACTGCTACACCGATGTAACTGATAATATAATTCATTTGTGCACTTCTTAAAAAATAATTAATAAAAGAAGCTATTACAATTCCCATCAATCCCATAATCATGATTGAACCAAATTTTGTTAAATCTGTATGCGTAGTGTAACCAGCAACAGCCATCACCCCAAAAACTAAGGAAGTGGTTAAAAAAACGGTTCCGATTAACGCTGAAGTGTAAATCAGGAAAATATAACTTAAACTGATGCCCATTACCGCGGCAAAAGCCAGAAACAAAACGGTTAAAATCGGTTGTGAAATTTTGTTGATCCCGAAAGACATGATCAGCACAAAGGCCAGCGGTGCAAAAATAGTTACCGTACCCAAAGTTGTATTTCTGCCGGTTGCCGGATTGAAAAGCAGTTGCAACAACGAAGCATCATGTGAAAAAAGGTAAGATAATGCAGCCGAAATTCCCAGTGCTACAAACATCCACATAAACACATTGGCCATAAACCGGCGCGTGGTATCTGCGGTGCCATCCAGCTGGATAACATTTTTATAATCGTAATTAGATTTTTGAGTTTCCATTATTTTCTATTTAGTTTTTAGACAATTTTTAAGGTGAAAGGTTTAATTTAATTCAGGCGTTTTTGCAGCTGTTCCTGCACACGTTGAAAGAGTTGTACGGGTTTAAGGTTGCGCCAGTTCATGTTTTCCAAACCGCCGCCAAAGTTAATGTAATAATCGATGTTGCTTTGTTTAAATTCTTCCAAAACATGTTCGCGGAAATTGATGCCTGCAATCCAGCCGTCTTCCACTTCCTGAAACCATTCTTCGTAATAAGAATCATCAGAAGTATGAAAGTTAAGCACGTTTTCTCCCAAAAGAATAAAATGGTTAATGCCTTCATCCATCATCAGTTCCAGGATTTCACGTTTCAACAGCATAATATCATTGTCGATGGCATCGTTCCATTCGCCCATCAGTTCAATCACGGTAAAGTTCAAATCGTAATCCGCATAAAGCACTTTCAGGTATAACGTGCTGGAGCCGAACGAATCCCACTGCGGATGAATCAGGTAGTTGTAAACCTGTTTATCAAACTCAAATTCGTTGTATTCGGTTTCATAAAACGGCGAGCGTTCATCTTCCGAAGCCACATAATCATCGCGCCATTTAAAATAAGGTTCTATCTCGTGCATTGTTATTTTTCTGCTGATTAAAAGCAGACTCAATTATAAATTTTACCCGGTAAAAGAAGCATGTGCCACGGCGTTGCGCACGCTGCCATATTGCTTCAACAATTCGGAAGCTTTTTGTTCATCCAAACCGGTTTCTGCAATTACCATGCGAATGGCGCGGTTAATCAGTTTATCATTAGTTAGCTGCATATCCACCATTTTATTACCTTTTACGCGGCCGAGCAAAATCATTACAGATGTGGTAAGCATGTTTAATGCCAGCTTTTGTGCCGTGCCGGCTTTCATACGGGTAGAACCGGTTAAAAATTCTGGTCCAGTTATAATCTCCACCGGAAATGCCGCTTCTGCTGCCACTTTACTGCCAGAATTGCAAACGATGCAACCCGTAACCAAACCTGCTTCGTTTGCTTTTTGTAAACCACCGATCACGTAAGGCGTAGAACCGGAAGCCGCAATCCCCACCAAAACATCTTTTGGGTTGATGTGATATTGTTCCAGATCTTTCCAAGCCTGCTCAGCATCATCTTCTGCAAATTCTACAGCTTTGCGAATCGCGCCATCACCTCCGGCAATAATCCCAACAACCCAATCAAAAGGAACGCCGAAAGTTGGCGGACATTCGGAAGCATCCACCACGCCCAAACGGCCGCTTGTGCCGGCACCAATATAAAAAAGCCGACCACCAGCGCGCATTTTTTCAGCCGTTATGGCAGCTAACTTTTCGAGTTGAGGAATTGCTTTTTCGACGGCATCAGGTACAGTTTTATCCTCTTGGTTGATGTTTTGCAGGATTTCCAGCAACGGCATCTGTTCCAGCTGATTGTAATTGGAATCTTTTTCGGTCGTTCTGTTCTCCATGCGTAATGCTGTTTTTATCGTGCAAAAAATGAACCGTTAATCTTCTCGCAACGCTTCGCGGATTTTTTCCGCAGTCAATTCCATTTCTTCTTTGCTGAAACTTAATTTGGGGCGAGAAAAATTCATGTCGTTCACCTCATTCATCGGGATTAAATGGATGTGCGCGTGCGGAACTTCCAGCCCAATCACGGCCATACCAACTTTTTTGCAAGGAATTACTTTTTTTAGGCCATCAGCCACAATTTTGGTAAAGATCATCAAGCCGTTATACAGCTCATCATCCAGATCAAAAAGGTAATCCACTTCCTTTTTCGGAATGACTAAAGTGTGTCCAACGGCCAGCGGACTTACATCCAGAAAAGCCAGAAAATCAATGCTTTCGGCTACTTTATAAGCCTCGATTTCTCCAGAAACTATTTTAGAAAATATAGTTGACATGTTATTTTGTTAAGCGTTAAACCGATGGCAATAAACCATGATCGATGAACTGTTTTTATCGGCTGATTTCCATTATTTCAAACTCAATTTTTCCGGCCGGAACAGTAATTTCAGTTTTATCGCCTACTTTTTTGCCCAGCAAACCTTTGGCAATCGGCGAACTCACGGAGATTTTGCCAGCTTTAAAATCAGCTTCCGTTTCAGAAACCAGCTGATATTGCATCGTTGCACCATTTTTCAGGTTTTTTATTTTGACGATAGACAAAGCCAAAACCTTGGAATTATCCATCTTAGATTCGTCCAGCAAACGTGCGCTTGCCAAAACAATACCCAGTTTTGCAATTTTTCCTTCGTGCAAACCTTGTGCTTCTTTTGCCGCATCATATTCGGCATTCTCCGATAAATCACCTTTATCACGCGCTTCGGCAATGGCTTTTGCGATGGATGCGCGGCCTTCCGTTTTTAAATATTGCAGTTCTTCTTTGAGTTTTTCCAACCCTTCTTTTGTATAATAAGCAACGTCTGACATAACCCCGTATTTTTATGTTGAATAAATTTTAAACTAAAACATCCTTCCCAAAAAAGAAGGATGCGACTTTCTAAAAAACAAACAAGACTACACCGGCTTGCCTGCATAGTCTTGTTTTTTATGAATAACGAAGATAAAAACTTTAAATCCTAATCTCCAAATTTTTAAGTTTTTCGGCCAGCACTTCGCTAATTTTCCGGTACGAATCAAACGTCCAGCCAGCCACGTGCGGCGTAAGCAAAACTTTTCCGGAAGTTTTCAGTTCCTCGAACCAGGTTTGTTCGGCCAGCGTCGGAAATTTTTCTTTTTCCAGCACATCTAAACCTGCGCCCAATATTTTTCCGCTTTTGATGCCGTTTAAAATCGCTTGCACTTTGGCAATTTCGCCACGCGCCGTGTTCAGCAAAAATATAGGTTTGCGGAAATGAAATAGATATTCATCGTCCACCATTCCTTTAGTTTCAGGTGTAAGCGGAATGTGGAAACTCAACACATTACTCAACTTTACAATTTCCTCCATGCTCACTTCCCGTGCAAAACGATCAGAAAAACCGGTTTTGTATTTATCATAAGCAATTACTTCCACACCAAAACCGCTTAGTTTTTGGGCGAAGCTTTTGCCCATGTGTCCGTAACCGATAATGCCAATGGTTTTGCCTTTTAATTCATAGCCGCGGTTGCCTTCGCGGTCCCAAATACCGTTTCTGATTTCGATATCCGCCTTCCTGAAATTATTCATCAGTGAAAGCAGCAAACCAACAGCATGTTCGCCCACGGCATCGCTGTTTCCTTCGGGCGCATTAATCAGGGCGATGCTTCTTTTACCGGCATAAATCTCGTCTATGTTATCCATTCCGGCACCGGCGCGCGCAATAAAACGCAGGTTTGGCGCGGCATCCATAATTTCCTGATCTACCTGAAATTTGGTGCGAATGGCTAAACCTACATAATCGGCAATCACGGCCAGCGTTTTTTCCCTGGTAAAAGAAGCATCGATGGTGCAGGTATAACCTAATTTTTCCGCAGCCTGTGCAAAGGCTGGATGCAGATCATCTACGATTAATATTTTTCTATTTTGAATGAGATTGGACACTTTGTTTTGATTTTGAGGCAAAGGTACTGGATAATTTAGAATGGCTTTTCATGATTGCTTTTTCCATGCAAATAAGTATTTGAGTGGTAACAACTTTTATAATTATCAAGTATAAGATTTAAGTTATAGCCTAAAAATCACACTTAAAACATTCAACATGGGTTCAAGTAAGTTTTTACTTTCATTATTTTTTATTTTATTTTTTACTAAAATTTATTCTCAAGAAAAAAAAGTAGCTGTAGTTACTTTTTATGCCGACAAAAGAGTTGGAATGAAAGAACTGGGATTGGAAAGCACTGCAGACCTGATTAAATTAGAAGAAGATCCAAATTTCAATATGGCACCTTTGCTACGCAACTTCCATGATCAGTTTTTTGGAGAGTATGCTAAAAGTTTCCCTTTTCAACTTGTTCCTGAACCTCAAGTTTTAAATAATGAGGAGTATAAGGCTTTTATACCAGATGGCAGACCAACTGTTACAAACGACATGAGATATACAGCCATAGAAGGATACAAAGTAATTGATTATATGTGGGGCACAAGTAATGAAAAAAACTTAGTAAAGATTTTTAATCAGTACGATGGTGTTATGTTTGTGTTTTTAAGCTTTGCTTTTGAAACAGGAATTGCATTTGGTGGCACGGGTACAGTCAAAGTAAATGCGTTTGCACACATAATCTTAGTTGACAAAAACGGTAAAAAAGTATTTTCCATTGGAGAAAATGCAAGGTCTAAAAAAACGAGTGCAATGGTAAAAGGTATTCCGATAATGAAACCTGAGAAAATATTGCCCATGTGCGAAAGTGCTTTGACAGAGCTAATCAGTGATTTGCAAAAGAATATTCCCAAAATCATTAAGAAAACTGAAGCAAAGCTGTAAAGAGTAAGCTTTAAAAGCCTTTTTTATTAAAAAATAGCATATAATTTTCTAAAAAAGCAGAATACAATTTGTATGCTGCTTTTTTAATTTAAATTCGATTCTCCACAATCTTATTCGTCAAACCAACAAAATCACCAACACTCAATCTTTCCGCGCGTAAATCCAGCATCGGTTCGTCCGTCATTTTTTCTTTGTTGATGAGGGAAGAAAGCGCATTCCGCAACGTTTTTCTTCGCTGATTAAATCCTGCTTTTACAACCTGCCAGAACAGTTTTTCATCACAATCCAGTTCTTTAATTTCATTTCTGCTGAGGCGCATAACACCCGAAAGCACTTTTGGCGGCGGATTGAAAACGCCGGCTTTCACTGTAAATAAATATTCTACTTTGTAATACGCCTGCAAAAAAACGCTCAAAATGCCGTATTCCTTGCTTCCGGGTTTTGCGGCGCAACGTTCGGCAACTTCTTTCTGGAACATGCCCACAACTTCCGGAACTTTGTTGCGGTTATCCAGCACTTTAAATAAAATCTGCGAAGAAATATTGTACGGAAAATTGCCAATGATCGAAAAATTACCGGTAAAAACAGCATCGAAATCCATCGTCAAAAAATCAGCATTGATTAATTTTTCGCCCAGCTGCGGATATTTTTTTTGCAGAAACTGGTAAGATTCGGTATCAATATCAACTAAAAAAACTTCCAGTTCAGGTTTCTGCAATAAAAAATCAGATAAAATGCCCATTCCGGGGCCAACTTCCAGTACTTGTCCTTCCGAATTTAAACTGTTCACAATTTTGGCGGCAATGTTTTTATCGGTTAAAAAATGCTGCCCTAAATGTTTTTTCGCTTTAACTAATTGCATCTGCTCCTTAAATGCTGCAAAATACGTCATATTTGTGCTTTATCCGGCTTTTGCGGCCGGTCATTTTTATTTGTATCGATAATCTAATGAGTGAAAAAATAAAAGTCGGGATCAGCATCGGCGATGTGAACGGCATTGGCATGGAAGTCATCATCAAAACTTTTGCAGATGCGATGATGCTGAATTACTGCACGCCGATTGTGTATGGCAACACCAAAATTGCTTCCTACAACCGTAAAAATCTGGGCTTGCACGATTTTAGTTTTAACGTAATTGCTGCGCCAGAAGAAGCCAATCCCAAAAAACCAAACCTGATTAATTGCTGGGAAGAAGATGTGAAAATCAACTTCGGCGAAGCGAACGAGATTGGTGGAAAATACGCTTTTATCTCGCTGGAACGTGCCACAAACGATCTGCTTGAAGGTAAAATTGATGCTTTAGTTACGGCACCAATCAACAAATACAACATCCAAAGCGAAAATTTCAACTTTCCCGGTCATACCGAGTATTTGCAAGAACGTTGCGGTGCAACCGATTCGCTGATGTTTTTGGTGAGTGATGAACTGCGCGTTGGTGTGGTTACGGGCCATATTCCGGTTTCACAAATCAGCGAAAAAATTACGGTGGCCAACATTATGTCGAAGCTGAATTTGATGAACCAGAGTTTGAAACAGGATTTCTGGATCCGCAAACCGCGCATTGCCGTTTTGGGTTTAAATCCGCACGCTGGCGATAACGGTTTGATCGGCATTGAAGAACAACTCACGATAATTCCGGCCATAGAACATGCCAATAATGAAGGGATTTTGTGCTCCGGACCGTTTCCTGCTGATGGTTTTTTTGGAAATGGAACATACAAAAACTTTGATGCAGTGTTGGCCATGTACCACGATCAGGGTTTGATTCCGTTTAAAAATACGGCTTTTGATTTAGGCGTAAATTTTACGGCTGGTTTAAATCGCGTGCGCACTTCGCCAGATCATGGAACGGGCTACGCAATTGCCGGAAAAAACATGGCTTCGCCAACTTCTTTCCGGGAAGCGGTTTTTACGGCTGTACATGTGGTTAAAGCGCGTGCAGAATCAGCAGAATTATTAAAAAACCCATTGAAATTCAGCAAGTTTAGTCGGGATCGGGATTGATTTTATTCATACAAAATCAAATAAGCGTTATTTCTGATGCTGTTTTTATCGACATAAAAGAAGCATCAGTCAATACAAATAACTGATTTTAAATACGTTACTACATAATCTAATGCTTCTTTTATCGACACATTTTCATTTTGGAAAAAACTATTTTCAGTTGTGTAATTTTTCCTAAATTTGCGGGCTAATTATCGCTCATTGAAAACGCTTAAAACATATTCGATTCCTTTCAAGGGGCTGAAACTTGGAAAGCACCAGTTTGAGTTTGAAATTACAGATGCTTTTTT
>JBPBQN010000248.1:0-28314 GCA_050954865.1 Janthinobacterium lividum
GTGGTTGGATGGAAGTGGAAACGCCAATTTTGCAATCGGTGCATGGAGGTGCGGCGGCGCGTCCGTTTAAAACGCATCATAATGCGTTGGATGTTCCGCTTTTTTTGAGGATTGCCAATGAGTTGTACCTTAAAAAACTGATCGTTGCTGGTTTTGACGGCGTGTATGAATTCGGAAAAATGTTCCGAAACGAAGGTATGGACCGCACGCACAACCCTGAATTTACTGGTTTGGAAATTTATGTAGCGTATCAGGATTATATCTGGATGATGGGCATGGTGGAAGAATGCCTGGAAAAAGTTGCTTTAGCCATTCACGGGAAAACTAAAATTACGGTTGGCGAGCAAGAAATCGAATTTGCCGGTCCGTATGAAAAGTTGTCGATGTATGATTCAATCTTGAAATTTACCGGCATTGATGTTTCTGCAATGAATGAAAACGCGTTGCGCGAAACCTGCAAAAACTTGCAAATCGAAGTCGATCCTTCTATGGGAAAAGGCAAACTGATTGATGAAATTTTTAGTGAAAAAGTAGAAGCAAACCTGATTCAGCCAACGTACATTACTGATTATCCAATCGAAATGACACCGCTCGCCAAAAAACATCGCACAA
Organism: Janthinobacterium lividum; assembly: GCA_050954865.1. GTDB lineage: Bacteria > Bacteroidota > Bacteroidia > Sphingobacteriales > Sphingobacteriaceae > Mucilaginibacter_A. The sequence goes on from JBPBQN010000248.1 coordinate 613, forward strand.
AAGAAGGTTTGGTAGAACGTTTTGAATTGTTTGTGAATGGAAAAGAAATTGCAAACGCATATTCAGAATTAAATGATCCGATTGATCAGCGCGAACGTTTTGAAGATCAGCTTTTGCTTGCCAGTCGTGGTGATGAAGAAGCGATGGTTGTGGATGAAGATTTCCTGCGTTCGTTAGAATACGGAATGCCACCAACTGCTGGTTTGGGTATCGGTATTGATCGTTTGGTGATGCTGATGACTAATCAAAGCACCATCCAAGAAGTTTTATTTTTTCCGCAAATGCGACCGGAAAAAATCGCCAATGTTTCTTCAACAGAAGATTTTGTGGCGATTGGTGTGCCAGAAGAATGGGTTCCCGTAATTCAGAAAATGGGATTTCATACCGTTGATGATCTAAAAAAATCAGTGCCAAACAAAGTATTTAATGATTTGGGCGGTATGCGGAAAAAACTCAAACTTGACATCACTATTCCTTCCAAAGAAACTGTGATGAAATGGTTTGAATAAAGTGCTGTTCATCAATATTTAACAAAAAATTAAAGACCGGTTAATATCAATTACCGGTCTTTGTTTTTGTATAATAATTAAATAGAATGATCAACTCAAGCTTAGAAATTAAAGACAACGAATACCAGATCAAGTTTAGCAAAAATCAGTTCGATCTGGATTTTGTAAAAAGTATTTTGGCTTTTATCAACCAAAAACTATCGGTAAAAGAAGCATTGCCTGCCGGAAATGTGAAAGATTCGGATGCAACATACAGCTTTAATAAAGACGATTATTTTAGTCACCTCGACGAAAAATAAAAAACTTAAAACTGCTGACGGAAACCGCCGCGAATAACCTGTTGCTTATCCATTTGCGCCATCTGGCCTTTCATCATCTTGATTTGCTCGGCCAGTAACTTATTTTTGTCGGCTTTTTGCGCTTCTTTCAAGTACATTTCGGCTTCACGTTTATTGCGTTTAGACATCGAAATTCCGGCCAGACTCAATTTTGCCAAAGCAATGTTGTGCGACATTGTCATTCCCAACGACAATGATTTCTTGAAAAATTTCTCTGATTTTAACGGTGATTTATTGGATTCGATTAAGCCCAGCAACAGGTTGTAATAACCATGCTGATTGCGGATCAATTGTTTTTCGTAATCGGTAATTCTCGCCAAAAAACCTTCTGCTTTCGGCATGTTTTCCTTTCGCATAAAATATTGTGCAAGCAGCATATTTTCATTAAAAAAGAAAGTTAGCAACACAATTCCGCCGATCAGAAAAACCAAAACCGCCCACCACCAGAAACCAAAAGCAGCCAGCGTAACAGCTGCACCCAAAATTACACAGGCTATAATTAATCGAACAATATTTCGCATTTCGTGTATTTAAATTGAGTAGCAAATATCTGCTAATTTGTACGTTAAATCAATTTTTAAGAATATTTTATGTCGATTGCATTAGAACCTTCCTGGTTGGAAATTTTACAGCCCGAATTCGAAAAAGATTACATGATTAAGCTGAAAGCTTTTTTGCAGGAAGAAAAACAAGCCGGTTACACCGTTTATCCGAAAAGCAAAGATATTTTCAACGCTTTTACCCAAACACCTTTTGATGATGTAAAAGTGGTTATCATCGGCCAGGATCCGTATCATGGTGCAAATCAGGCACATGGTTTATCTTTTTCGGTACAAAAAGGCATTACGGTTCCACCTTCTTTACAAAACATTTTTAAAGAATTGCAGCAGGAATATCCGGAATACGTGATCCCGAAAAACGGAGATTTAACACATTGGGCCCAGCAAGGCGTTTTAATGCTAAATGCTACGCTAACTGTGCGCGCCAATCAGGCCGGATCTCACCAAAAACATGGCTGGGAAATCTTTACAGATAAAGTAATTGCCGAAATTTCCAACCGGAAAGAAAACGTTGTTTTTTTACTTTGGGGGAAATTTGCACAAGCCAAAAGCGCGTTGATCGATTCGGCAAAACATCATTTGCTGGAAGCGGCGCATCCATCACCATTTGCTGCACATAATGGTTTTTTCGGTTGCGAACATTTTTTAGAAGCCAACACTATTTTGGAGGAACTAGGCATAGAACCGATTGACTGGCAAATTAGCTAATGCTGTTTTTATCGGTGTTTCTTCATTGTCATTTTGACTGAAGGGAGAAATCCTAATCAAAGCAATTGATTGAAATTTCTCCTTATTTTTCATTCATTTGCAAGATGTGCACCTGGCTATGATGAGTTTACCGAAGCATTTCCTTCTAATATAATCATCAAATTTATACCGATAAAAGAAGCATTCCAATTTAATTATGATTTTTCCTTTCGGTCGGAATGACAGAAAGTAGCAAAATTTATAAAAGTCAACTCTACTTCAATTCATCCAAAACCCTAAATAGTTTAGCTTTAATGCCAGAAGTTTTGCCGCTATAATTATTTACGATTATAGAAAAACATAAATCCCGTCCGTTTTTGGTTTGATAACCAGCATAAGCCAAAACGCTATTGATGCTGCCGCTTTTCATCGTCATTTCATTATAAACGGGCAAGCTGTTTAAAAAATCAGGAAACCAGTTTTCTTTTTTGGCTGAGGCGAGAATTTTGGCCAGCGTTGAAGTGGTTACGCGATCACCGGGCGATAATCCGCTGCCATCAAAAATATTTAAAGTGTTTGGGTCGATACCCTTTGCTTTCCAGAAATCCTGCAAAACTGCTACGCCATTGGCTGTGGTAACTGGTTTTCCGGCTTTCCAGGCAATGGTTTTCAGCACTTGTTCTGCGTATAAATTAATGCTTTTTTTATTCAACCAAAACACAATTTCACTTAATTTAGGCGAAACAATATTGGCTACCAGCTGATTTGGAACTGGCATTTTCTGCTGTGCAACAAGCAAAGATTCTGTTGATTCTGCCGTTCCGCTTACTTCAATTCCTGCTCGTTTCAACGTATCAGCCAAACGAAAAGCCGCATCAAAAGCAGGATCTGGCAAAGCCACGGAAATACTTTTTTTAGTTAAATCAGCTGCATAAGTTCCGCGCACATAAATCAGTTTATTTTTTACCGGCAAATAGGCAAAAGACTGATCGCCGGAACCCGAACTGCCAGTCGTTAATTCGTTGGAAAATTGCAAGTAAGGCATTGCCGGAACGGTTTTTACAATCCGGACTGGATTTCCAATAGAGGTTTGCTGCAATTTCAGATCGAAAGTATTTTCGCGCCAGCACAAACCCGACGTTCCGGCACCGTAATAGTTTCCTGCATCCTGCCAAATCCAGCCATCCGGAATTTTTTGTGTGCCAAACAAAGCATCATCACCAATGATGCGTCCTTCAATTTTTTTGATTCCCGCTTTGCGGATTGCTTCAACCCAAATTTTTAAAACGGTATTTTCTTTGGAAGATTCATAGTGTAAACTGCCTAAAGTTGGGTCGCCGCCGCCTTTAATAATCAAATCTCCGGTTAAAGTTCCGTCCGAAGATAGCGTACCGCTATAACCTAATGTGGTTTGGTATTGAAAATCTTTCCCCAACAAATTAAAAGCCGTAACAGAAGTAATCGTTTTTAAAGTAGAAGCCGTTGCCAAACCCATATTTGGATGCGCCGAAAAAACGGTTTCGCCAGTTTTAGCATCTAAAACAGTTAAAGAAACCGAAGCATATTTGCATTGTGTATCCTGCTCCAAATGGTTAAAAGCCGTTTGCAATTTCTGGTTAAGGCTTTGCGCGTGCAGCAATTCGCAGCAAAAAAACAGGGTTAAAAACAGTATGCTTCTTTTATCGGGCATTTTTTGGGTTGATGGAAAACAGATTAGTTACAAAATAATTTTCCCGAAACTATTTGTTTTTGAGGAAATTTTGCAAAAAAACTTACAAAACCGTTGATCGTTTAGAAAGAATATGGTTTAAGCAAATCTGATTTTTCATAGATTTTAAAATTTAACTTGTAATTCAATCAGATTCACAGCTTTTGAACAATTTTTAGTCGATAAAAGAAGTATCAAGACGGATACATTTCTTTTTTCTCCCAAAAAATAATTACGTTTGGAATTGCAGAACATTCTAAATATCCACATAACTAAAACTACATGAGTCTATTTTTAAAAAAGCCCATAAGTACGCTGATGGCAGAATCAGCGGAATCTGAGAAAAGCTTAAAGCGTACACTCACCGCCGGCTCTTTAATTGCTTTGGGAATTGGTGCAATTATCGGTGCCGGTTTATTTGTACAGACGGCTAATGCAGCAGCACATAATGCAGGGCCTTCTGTAACTATTGGTTTTATTATTGCCGCATTTGGTTGTGCACTGGCTGGCCTTTGTTATGCAGAGTTGTCTTCGTCTATTCCAATTGCTGGAAGTGCTTATACTTATACATATGCTACCATGGGCGAACTGATGGCCTGGATAATTGGTTGGGATTTAATTTTAGAATATGCAGTTGGCGCAGCAACTGTTGGCATTGCCTGGAGTGAATATTTTAATAGTTTATTGGTAAATGTATTAGGATTAAAAGCCATACCATATGAACTTTGCCATTCACCTTTTCAACATTCATTAGATGGTACGGCACACGGGATTATTAATTTACCTGCTTTAGCAATAGTAATCCTTTTAACTCTACTGCTGATACGCGGTACACAGGAATCTGCTTTGGTTAATGGTATTATTGTAATTACTAAAGTTTCAATCGTAATTTTAATTATTGTATTCGGTTGGAGTTTCATCAACCCGGCTAATCATACACCTTATATTCCACCAGCAACTACTTATGTTGATCACGAAGGCATGACACATAATTTCGGAGGTTTCTGGGGAATTATCGGTGCAGCTGGAGTAGTATTTTTTGCTTTTATCGGCTTTGATGCGGTAAGCACTACTGCACAAGAAGCTATAAATCCTAAACGCGATATGCCAATCGGAATTTTAGGTTCGTTGGCTATTTGTACTGTATTATACATTCTTTTCGCACACGTATTAACAGGTATCGCAACTGTTGAAGATTTTCGCACATCCGGCAAAGAGGCTTCCGTAGTTTTTGTAATAAACAAATACATGGTAGGTTACGGCTGGTTAAGCAAGTTAGTTACTGTGGCGATATTAGCCGGTTTTTCTTCGGTAATTTTAGTGATGCTTTTAGGCCAATCTCGCGTGTTTTATTCCATGAGTAAGGATGGTTTGCTGCCAAAAGTATTTAGTGATATTCACCCGAAATACAAAACACCTTATAAAGCAAGTTGGTTTATTTTGATTTTGGTTGGCTTGTTTGCTGCTTTTGTTCCTGGGGAAATTGTAGGTGATATGACAAGTATCGGTACATTATTTGCGTTTATTTTAGTTTGTATCGCGGTTATTGTACTACGCAAAACAGATCCTGATTTAAAACGCGAATTCAGAGCGCCGTGGGTTCCTTTGGTTCCAATTTTGGGTGCAGTAGTTTGCGGTTTGATGATTTTAGGCTTAGGATGGCCAAACTGGCTGCGTTTAATTATTTGGTTGTTAATTGGTTTTGTAATTTATTTTGGATACAGCAAGAAAAATTCTGTTCTTCAAAAATCTAACTTAGGCATCAAAACAGATACAACAAACGTTTAATAAATAGATTTTTACAAACTCAAGTTATAAAAAGGTTCTGCAGTGCAGAACCTTTTTTGGTTTTAACACTTCTTTTATCTGCCAATTATAACTAATGAAGAAAAACAAAAATTTATGGGTACTGGTTTTTATATGCGTCATCAATTCTTTAGGTTTTGGGATCATTGTACCGTTAATTTATCCATACGGCAAGCAGTTTGGCATCACCGAACAAACGCTTGGTTTGTTAACTGCTTCCTTTTCCATCGCACAATTTTTTGCTACGCCGGTTTTAGGTTCACTTTCTGATAAATACGGGCGCAAACCGATTTTAATCATTAGCCTGATCGGTACCTGCATTTCTTTTGTGCTTTTTGCAGAAGCACGTAGCCTGATTATGCTTTTTGCCGCACGGATTCTGGATGGCATTACCGGCGGAAATATTTCTGTAGCGCAAGCCATGGTTTCTGATACATCCACGCCAGAAGATCGCGCCAAAAACTTTGGTATAATTGGTTCTGCATTTGGTTTTGGCTTCGTTATTGGGCCGGCTATCGGCGGTGTTTTAAGCAAAATCAGTTTACAGGCACCGTTTTTCTTTTCGGCCGGTGTTGCACTCGTTGGTGTGCTTTGTACTTACTTCTTTTTAAAAGAAACCAATCCCGAACATCAGCGTAAAAACGATGGCAAATTCAGCTTTAAATCTTTAATTACCGTGCTAAAAGAACCCGTTGTGGGCAGTGCAATTTTTATCGGTTTTTTATTAACAATGGCCCAGTTTACCATGATTATCGGCTTCCAGACTTTTACTGCGGATGTGTTAAAAATCACCCCTTTTCAGATTGGTGTTTTTTTCGCCGGTTTTGGTATTTCCGGTATTTTAATGCAGCTTGCTGTTCCATACATCAACAAAGTCATTTCCTCAAAATCACTGATACTGCTTTTATCGCTTATTTTTTGTTTTACGCCGATGCTACTTTCCGGTTTTACCACTAAATTAATCATGTTTGCAATCTGCATGTGCATTTATGGTTTATTCAACGGTTTGCGAAACCCAATGTTAAATGCGATTATTTCCGAACGTGTGCCCGAAAATGAACAAGGACAAACGCTTGGAATCAATCAATCTTATGCTTCCATCGGTCAGATTTTAGGTCCGATCAGTGCCGGCTTTATCTCTGGTATTTCTGTACATTACATTTTCTTTTTATCCGCATTTTTCATTTTATTCGGATTTTTATACACCTTGATTATGAAATCGAAAGAAAAAAACAACCCAATACCGCAATGCTAACGTTTAATCCCCGGGAAATACTTTCTGTTACGATGATCCTTTTCGCTATCATTGATGTGATGGGAACAATACCAATTATCATTGATTTAAGACAAAAAACCGGCAGAATAGAATCCGAAAAAGCATCCATAACGGTTTGGGCGCTAATGGTTGTTTTCCTTTTTATCGGAGATCAGCTATTGGCAGTAATCAACCTTGACATTGCTTCTTTTGCGATTGCCGGTTCATTAGTCATATTTTTTATTGCGCTGGAAATGATTCTGGGCATCAGGCTTTTTAAGGAAGAAGAAATCTCGTCCACCGCGTCTATCGTTCCGCTGGCTTTTCCGCTGATTGCCGGTGCCGGAACCATGACAACCTTGCTTTCTCTAAAATCAGAATATCAAACCCAAAACATTATTGTAGGCATTACGCTAAATACCATTTTTGTTTACTTAGTACTCAAAAATGTACAAAGGCTGGAAAATTTGCTTGGTAAAACCGGGTTAAGCATTCTGCGGAAAGCATTTGGTATTATTTTGCTGGCCATTTCGATCAAACTTTTTAGAAGCAACACACACTTGTAGGCTTTTACATTCAATCCAAATTGGTTAAAACGCTTTCTGCGGATGTTGGTTTAAGTTGAAATGCTTCTTTTATGCCACAAATTTCTCCGGAAGAATACGAAAACCTCTCGCCTGCTCATGCAGTTGCATTGCAAAAAAAATTGCGCAGCCAGATCAAAATCGAACCGCTTTTAAAACCTGTAAAAACCATTGCCGGTGCCGATATTTCTTTTAATAAATATGAAGAAACCGTTTACGCCGGCATCATCGTTTTAAGTTTTCCGGATTTGCAGGAAGTTGCCAAAGCTACGGTGATCAGCAAAACTACTTTTCCATACATTCCGGGTTTGCTTTCTTTTCGGGAAATCCCATCGCTTTTAAAAGCCTGGAACCAGCTCAACATAAAACCGGATTTAATGGTTTTAGACGGACAAGGCATTGCGCATCCGCGACGAATGGGAATTGCCACACATTTTGGTTTGGTAACCAATTCGCCTACAATGGGTTGTGCAAAAAGTTTGTTGTGCGGAAAATTTGAAGCCTTGCCGGAAGAGGCTGGATCAACCAGTTTGCTTTACGATCATGAAGAAGTAATCGGTGCTGCACTTCGAACCAAAAACAAAGTAAATCCGGTTTTTATTTCGCCCGGCCATTGCATAAATCTGGAACAAAGTTTGGCCATTATTAAACAATGTGTAAACGGTTACCGCATTCCGGAGCCAACGCGCAAAGCGCATTTGCTGGTCAACCAAATCCGAACCCAAAATTTAGGCGGTAAAAACAGTATGCAGCTGGATTTATTTTAAGATTTGCATTACATTTAGTTTGTGCAAAAACTCTGGAAACTACTATTCCTATTCTGGCGGCCACTGATGATCTGGAACTTGCTATTCACTTTGGCAAGTTTTTGGGGCATTTTGCTATATGGTTTCGGCTTTTTTGGTGTTGGCATGTTCATCAAATTACTTGGTTATTCGGCTGCCGTTTATTTTCAGCATCATTTTTCTAACGAAAAAACTTATTTTTATCTAAATGCTGGCTATTCAATACGCAAAATGTATGGCTACACTTTTCTGGCAGATTTTTGCAGCTATCTAATACTACTAATCTTCTACTTTAAATTTTAGTAACATGCTAAAAGTTGACAGTATAGAACTGAGTTACAACGGCCGCAAAATTTTGCAGGGAATTTACCTGGATTGCCATGAAAATGAAATTGTAGGTTTATTAGGCAGAAACGGCTGCGGAAAATCAAGCTTGCTAAAAGTTATTTTTGGTACAATAGAACCAACTTTTAAACACATCAGCGTTAATAACTTGGTAATTGATAAAGGATATTACCATCAAAAAATCGCTTATTTGCCGCAGCATCATTATTTGCCAACTAATTTATCTGTCACAAAGTTGGCAGCTATGCTGATTGATCCAAACTATTGGGATGATTTTACAAAACACGAAATTTTTATAAAATATCAGCATAAAAAGCCAGATCAACTTTCTGGCGGAGAACTTCGGCAGATAGAAACTTTGATAATTTTGTACAGTAAAGCCAAATATATTTTATTGGATGAACCTTTTATACATTTGTCGCCCATTCAGGCAGCAGAATTTAAAGAAATCATTCGTTTGCGCGCCAAAAGTAAAGGTATTATTGTAACCGATCATCAATATCGCAGCATTTTGGAAATAAGCGACCGGGTTTTTCTGTTGAAAGATGGTTATACCAACTCCATTCAGGAAACAGCGGATTTGATAAAACACGGCTACATCAATCATCTTATATAATTACAAATGACATTAAAAATTTACCAGGCTGATGCCTTTACTGATCAGCTTTTTGGCGGAAATCCGGCCGCAGTTTGTCCGTTGCAGGAATGGCTTCCTGATGAAACGATGCAAAAAATTGCTGCCGAAAATAACCTGGCAGAAACAGCATTTTTTGTTCCGGATGGCGATGATTTTATGCTGAGATGGTTTACGCCCGAACTGGAAATCGATTTGTGCGGACATGCAACTTTAGCTTCGGCACACCTGCTTTTTACAGAATTAGGTTTTGCAGGAGAAAGTATCAATTTTAAAACCAAAGTGGCTGGCACGCTGGTGGTTTCTAAAACGGATGATATTTATACGTTGGATTTCCCTTCCCGACCGCCGCAAAACTGCGAAGTACCGGATATTTTGCTGGAAGCTTTGGGTGGAAACGTAACGCCTTCCATCATCCAAAAATCGCGTGATTATTTTTTGGTTTACGAATCCGAAGCAGATATCATCAACTTAAAACCTGATTTTGCTTTACTTGGAAAAATCGATGTTATCGGCATTATTGTAACCGCGCCCAGTGAAGAAGTTGATTTTGTTTCCCGGTTTTTTGCGCCGTCGTGCAGCGTTCCGGAAGATCCAGTTACTGGGTCAGCGCATTGTACGCTGATTCCGTATTGGGCAAAAAGGTTGGATAAAAACAGTATGCACGCTTATCAATTATCCGCCAGAAAAGGAGAAATCTGGTGCGAAAATAAAGGCGATCGCGTGCTCATTTCCGGGAAAGCGGTTACTTACCTGCGTGGAGAAATATTCGTTCCGTAACTTCGTGGCTTTTAAACAATCGGTTCAGCATCAATATTTTTTTGCTGAACTGATTTGCTGATTAGAAAGCTGCTTTTATCATACAAAATTATATAAATGAACACAAATCCTTTCCGCTCTTTTTGGATGGCGGGTTATGAATGCACAGACCAAATGAATTATTACGGAGACCGGGTTGACCTGTTGACCGTTACCGGACACTTGCAAATGATTGATCTGGATTACAAAGATCTGGCTCAGTTTAATATCAAAACCGTACGCGAAGGCATCCGTTGGAGCCAGGTAGAAAAAAGTCCGTACGAATACGATTGGTCGGTTGTTGCGCAGATGATTCAAAGCGGAAAAGCAAACGGTATCCAACAATTGTGGGACATTTGCCATTTCGGTTTTGCTGATGATTTATCGCCCTTACATCCAAAATTTGCTGATCGGTTTGCTGCCTTATGCCGAGCTTTTGTGCTGTTTTACCGCTCTGTTAATCCAGACGAAACGCTTATTGTAACGCCAATAAATGAAGTGAGTTTTATTTCCTGGTTGGGCGGAGATGAAGGTGCAACAACGCCTTACGCGCACAAACAAGGCTGGGACGTAAAATACGGATTGATGCGCGCTTACATTCGCGGAATTGTAGCGATGCGCGAAGTTGATCCGTCTGTCAGGATCATGACTACCGAACCTTTAGTACAGATTGTGCCAGATTTTGGAGCAACCGAAGCAGAAATTCTCGATGCCAAAAACGCACATGAAAGCCAGTATCAGGCAGTAGATATTTTGTCTGGAAGAATGTGCCCAGAATTGGGCGGCTCTCCGGATTATATTGATATTCTGGGCTTTAATTATTATTACAACAACCAGTGGGTACGCACCACGCATCATTATATGAAGTGGATTGATGAGCCGCTGGACATTCGCTGGAGACCTTTCAGTAGTTTGATGACGGAAGCTTATGAGCGTTATCAGCGGCCGGTTGTACTTTCCGAAACCAGCCATCCGAAAGAAGACCGTCCGAAATGGATCAAATATGTGTCTGATGAATCGGCCATTCTTTTGCAAAATAATGTTCCTTTTTGGGGCATTTGCATCTATCCAATTATTGATCGGCCGGATTGGGATCATTTAACCGTTTGGCATCATGCAGGTTTGTGGGATATGGAGTTTGCTCCGAATGAACTGCCGCGTCGCGTGTTAAATCAGGAATATGCAGCAGCATTTTTAACCGGCCAGGCACATGTTGCTGCCGCTTTAAATGAACCTGTTTATCAATAATACTGATTATCAAAACATTATAATATTTCAAAGCCGTTCAGACTTAAAAATCTGAATGGCTTTCTTCTTTCAATAAAACATGTTTAAACATTTATTGATCTTGATCAATCGTTTTCATATATCTCCATGCTATTTTTGCCGTATAAAATTTACTGTTCAAATCTAAATCACACAAAAAATGAAAAAACTAATCTTTGCTGCTGCTCTTGTTTTAAGCCAGTCGGCTTTGTTTGCACAAACCAAATGGAATGTTGATCCGGCGCACTCTTCAGCAAAATTTACGGTTACACACTTGGTTATCTCTGAAGTCGAAGGAAATTTCAAAACCTTTAAAGGTGAAATGACCAATACAAAACCTGATTTTACTGATGCAAATATTGATTTTACCATTGATGTAAACAGCGTGAACACCGACAATGAAATGCGCGATAAACACTTAAAAAGTGATGATTTTTTCAACACCGAAAAATATCCGAACATGACTTTCAAAAGTATTTCCATGAAAAAACTGGCTGGTAACAAATATGCTTTGATGGGAAATTTAACCATCCGCAGCGTTACCAAACCGGTAAAATTTGATGTAACTTATGGCGGAACTGCGAAAGATGCTTACGGCAATACCAAAGCTGGTTTTAAAGCAACAACTGTGATTAACCGTTTTGATTATGGCTTGAAATGGAACACTGCAACCGAAGCTGGTGGTGCAACCGTTGGAAAAGATATTACCATTGATTTAAGATTAGAATTTGCCCAAGCGAAATAAAAGCTTAATTAGTTAAAGCTTAAAACAATACTTCTTTTATACACTAAAAAACGACGTCCATTTTGGTCGTCGTTTTTTTATGTGCTAAAAACAGCATCGCCCAAAAATGTAAAAAAGTGTTAAAGTAAACACGCTTTTGCCAATGCGTGGCGTTAATAACTATATTTAGCCTTCTTTTAGAAAATACCTTAGTATATGCGCTTGGCCAGGTTTTTATATTTTTCGCTCTTTGTTTCTACCGTTTTTAGTTCCGCTCTTTTTGCTCAGGATAGCGTTAGTTTAAACACCATCATTACCAAAACGGCCAGTTTTACACAGGGCCATCCGATAGAAAAAGTATATCTGCATTTTGATAAACCTTATTATGCCGTTGGTGATACCATTTGGTTTAAAGCTTACGTAACAGCTGGTTTGCACGAGCCTTCCCTGCTTAGTAAAATTGTTTATGTAGATGTGTACACCAGTCGGGATTCTTTGGTAGAAAGTTTGAAATTGCCCGTTGTAAACAGCACAGCTTCCGGTGATATAACGTTGCAGCCGTTGGTTTACAGGCAGGGAAACTATCATTTCCGTGCATACACCAACTATATGCGTAACTATGATCCGGATTATTTTTTCAACAAAAATATTGCCATTGGCGATCTGATTGAAAATACGGTGCTCACCAAAATTTCCTTTTCCGGAGCAACTAAAGACAATCCTGCAAAAACAAACGCCGGCATTTATTATAAAGATGGAAACGGTGTGCCCTACGCCAATAAAAAAGTAACCTGGCATGTAGAGGTTGATTATGAAACCGTGGCAAAAGGCAAAGGTACAACTGATCAAAATGGTTTTCTGCCGATCAATATCAACAGTAAACCCGGAACTGCACTTGCTGCCGGAACGTTGTTTACAGTAATTGCAAATGATAAAAAATCAGTTACCAGCACCTTTCCTTTACGCACGGCAACGGCCACGCAGGATGTTCAGTTTTTTCCGGAAGGCGGCGAACTGATTGCTGGCCTTAATACAAAAATTGCAGTTAAAGCTCTGGCAGCAAATGGTTTAGGCATCGGCGCCAAAGGAACAGTTGTTGACAACGATAATAAAACTATAACCGAATTTACAGCTTCCGCTTTAGGTATGGGCACATTTATGCTGGCAGCAGAAGCAGGCAAAACGTATCGCGCTAATTTGGTTTTTGCAGATGGCTCAAAATCAACCGTAAATCTGCCAAAAGCCTTGAACGAAGGCATCAGCATAAGTTTAAATAACACCGATGAAAACAACGTTTTTCTGCGGATTTTAACAAACGATGCTTTCCTGAAAAAGAATCAGAATAAAAGCGTTTACATCATTGCCCGAAGCAACGGCATCATTTGTTATGCAGCAAGAACCACTTTGCAGGCTTTGGTTTACAGTGCATCGATCCCGAAAAGTAAATTCCCGACGGGTATTGTACAGTTAAGTTTGTTTTCTGCGGATGGCCGCCCAGTTGCAGAACGCTTGGCTTTTGTTCAGCATAATGATCAGCTGGGCATCAATTTAAGCTCGATAAAAACAGCATATGTTACCCGCGAAAAAGTAAAAATCAACGTTACTACCAAAAATAAAGAAATACCTTCTGAAGCCAATTTATCGGTTGCGGTAATCGATGAAAGCAAAATTCCGTTTGATGAAAATGCGGAAACAACCATTTTAACTAACCTTTTGCTTACTTCTGATTTGAAAGGGTATATCGAAAAACCAAATTACTATTTCAAAAATCCAAACGAGAAAACCGCTGCCGATTTAGACGTGCTGATGCTGACGCAAGGTTATCGCAGGTTTAGTTATCAGACAATTTTGGCCGGCACTTCACCACAAATTACTTTTTATCCGGAAGCAGGAATTGATATTACGGGTACTTTACGGGATTTATCCGGCTTGCCGCTGGCTCGTGGTGTGGTTAAGTTGCAGGTTCCTGATCATAATTTTAGTACGCAGGTAGTTACCGGCACAGATGGCGCTTTTACATTTCCAAAATTGCTGGTTCGTGATTCATCTAAAGTTATCCTAACGGCTGGCGGAAGTTCTGGAAACCGGAATATGATGATTACTTTAAGCGGAACAGCTGCACAGGCAGTTAACAAAAATCCGCAGCAGACAGATGAAATTTTGAATATCGACAGCACGCTCAACGTTTATCTGCAAAATGGCAAAAAACAATATTTTAACGGCCGTACATTAAAAGAAGTAACAATTAAAGGTGTTGTGGAGGCGAAAAAACCAAGCCACATAGATTATCCGGCTTTAACCGGTTTGAGCATGATTCCGGATCAGTTGATTCAAGGAAACCGGTTGATGGATTGCGCACTGTTTTTATCATGTTTGCAAGGGAGCCTTTTTGGGTTGACTTATGTAGATAACAATTTGTATGTGCGCCGAGATTATCAGGCTGGCAATAAAACGCCGGTTCAGGCTTTTGTTGGCGGGATGCCGGTTGATGTTTCTTACTTAAACAGCTTGCAAGCCTCTGAAATAGAATCAATTGAAGTGTTTTTGAAAGATGAATTAAGCGGAATTAACCGTACTTATGGCACCAACGGCGTATTGGTTGTAAACATGAAAAAAGTGGAGCATAAAAGAGTATCCATGAAAGATATTCAGGATTTAATTCCAAATCCAGGAAAAGTAACTTTTGTGCCGAAAGGTTATACCACCAGTCGTGTTTTTTATTCGCCTAAATACGAAGTTACACGCAGCACCATGCAAGGTTTAGATTACCGCAGTACAATTTACTGGAATCCGCGTGTGCTGACCGACGAAAAAGGCAATGCGTCTTTTGAGTATTATAATGCCGATGGCAAAGGTACTTACCGCGTAATTGCCGAAGGAATTGATAAAGATGGCAACATCGGCCGGTTTAATTATCGGTATAATGTGCAATAATTTATTCCGGATTAAAAGCTATCATTTTAAACTTTAACCTTTAATTATGGTTAAGCTGGAAAGATATTTTCATGGAATATTCAGAAGAAAACAAAAAAGAAGCTTACGATAAATTTCAAGATTTGGTAAACATGCCGGCTTCAGAAATTGAAGGCTGGTTAAAAAAAGACGAATCAAAAGAAGTTGGACAAGATAGCGGCGATGGCGAATCGATCGGACGGAAATCTGCCAAACACATCATCCAAATCCTAAACAGCAAAAAAGACGATTTGAGCGAAGATGATTACCATCACATCCACAAAGTGATTGCTTATATCAGCAGGCACAGCGCACAAAAGCCACAGGGCGATGTAAGTAAAACGGATTGGTTGTATTCGTTAAAAAACTGGGGGCACGATCCACTGAAAAAATAAAACTGTTTGATTTTATGCCGATGCTTCTTTTATCGGCATAAAATCAACCGTTTCCAGCAAGTTCCAAGGTCCGTTTAAATATTCCCAAATCGATAAACCCAAGCCTTGAATTTCAAACGGTTTAAAATCTGCACTTAAATTTTGCTGTAATTGTACCGCCGTTTGCCGGTCAACTTTATTTTGAATAGTGATATGCGGCCACAAAGCCTGTTTATCTTGCGGCGTTAGCCAAATTTGCCATTGTTGTTGTAATTTTTTCTGAATTTGCTTCAATACCTCACATTCCAGCTTAAAAGCTACGCCCGCACCAATGCTAACCACTTGTGTAACTTGTATATCAATTGGTTTTTGCTGAAGGCATACTGTTTTTATCGACTCAAAAATGGCAGGTTCATTGCCTGGCAAATGATGGAACAAAGTTAAATGTGCGTCCAGGTAATTGCGTTCAGCGGGAAAATGCTGCTTGCGCAAATCTGTAAAATAAGCTGCGGCTACTGTATTTATTTTTAGGGTGAGGATGACCGGATTTTCTGTAAACATGGTTTTTCTGAGTAGAAGATAAAGCCGTTACAACAACTTTTGTTTGAGGGTAGATTTTAAATTTAAGGTCCACTCCTCTTTCAAAATACTTAAAATAATACTATCTCGGCGCCCGCCATCAAGCTTTGGTAAATGATTCCGCAAAATTCCTTCTACCGTACAACCGAGGCTTTGCATCGCGGCAATACTTCTTTTGTTGTTAGCATCTGCGCGAAATTCTACCCGTTCCATTTCCATTTTTTCGAAAGCAAAATCCAGCAATAAAAATTTGCAATGTTTGTTTAAACCTGTTCCCTGAAAAGCTTTTCCGTACCAAGTGTAACCGAGTTGCAGGGTTTTGTTTTGAAGCTGAATATCATAAAAACGCGTACAGCCGGCATACTTTTGCTGCTTTTTATCAAACACGATAAAAGCATATTCTTTCTGAGCCTTGCGCGCAGTTAAAGCAACATCAATATAAGTTTTTAAGTTTTCTGCGCCGGCTGCCGGAACTAAAGAAAACTGCCAGATATCCGTTTCATTCAGTGCAAAAGGAAGCAGAAACTCAAAGTCGTTTTGGATAAGCGGACGAAGGGTTACAAATTCATCTTCCAAAATGTAATCCGCAGAAAAATCAAAATTCATAGCGTATTGAGTTTTTAATGATACTTCTTTTATCACCTAAAAATTGGTAAACTAATTTGGATAACCAATTAAATAAGCAACTTGCAAACCGAGCTTATTTTTTACGCGGCCAGCTTTCCAGGTGTAGTTTTCTGCGGATGCTGCTTGGGACATCTGCAAAAATTCTTGCGGGGAATATAATCTCAACAGCGAAACGCAACCATCCCAAACTGTGCAAAACGGAATCACTGGAATTAAGTAAGTAAACACCAAACGTGAAAGTTTAAACGGACGAAAAAACGGCGTAAAAACAAAGAAAATTAAAGGCTGAAACAGGATTGCGCCCAGCATCATCCAAACACTTTTGCTGCCGCCATCAAACAAACAAATTCCTTTTTTCTGGGAAACAGCCGTTGCCAGGATTTGAATTAGCTGCTCTGGTTTAAAATGATGCGCAGCCGAAAATAAAGTGCGCACACCGTTTAATGAATCAGGAACATTGTTGGCATCAACTGAATCAGCGTAAAAACCAATTGCACTTTTTGTTTTCTGCTGAATGTATTGCCAGGCAGCCGGATTTGGAAATTTATCTGTTAAAGTGATTGTAATTTTTTGGGGTGAAATTGAACTGAGGTTCTGATAAATTTGCTCAATCGCACCGCCGCCGCCAGAACCTAAATCTACAATATATTTTTGCCTGGTTTGATTTAAAACTTCGAGCAATAAAGGTGTAATCGGTTTATAAACGTTTAGCAGGCGAATGAAATAACGCAAAAAATCAGTCATGCCCGAACGAATTACATCCGGAAACCAAGGCTGATCTTCAAATTCAAACAAACGGCTTTTCTGATTTTTAAAGTGCATTATTACGCGTTAATCACTTATTTTTTTCAAAACTACTTGTTGTATTTCCGTAAAAATTCACGGGTTTTTACTCCGGATTCTTTTAAATCACTTTCGGCCCAGTTGCCAGTTGGGTTTGCACCGGCTTTTAAGACTGAACAGGTTTCGTCTTTATCAGAAACCGACCATGTAATCCAGCTGATTTTATGGTTTTCGCACCAATCAATCCAGGTTTGCCATTCGTGTAAATTTAACGGACCGTCACCACTGGCTTCCATTCCGGCAGATTCTGAAATGAAAATCGGTAAGCCTTTTTTCAGCGCATAATCGCAGCGATCACGCAAAGCCTGCTTGTGTGTCCCCGCATAAAAATGACAAGTGTACATCACGTTGCTTACATTTTTAAGCGGATCATCAGCCGCCAGGTTTACATCCTGATCCCAGTGCGGCGAGCCGATTAAAATGATATTGTCCGGATCAACCGCCCGAATAGTAGCAACAATTTCTTCGGAATAAGCTTTTACCTGCGGCCAGGTTTCGTCATTGGGTTCGTTGAAAATTTCATAAATTACATTTGGCGTTTTACCGTACTTTTTAGCCATCTCCGCAAAAAAAGTTTTAGCTTCCTTTAGGTGAATATTATGGCTATGGAAATCAATCAGCACATAAATTCCTTCTTTAATTGCAGCATCTACCACACTGGTTATGATTGCTTTAGAACCTTCAGAATCTTGAATATAACCTTTGGCCGGATCAACGCCCATTGCTGCACGCAAAACCGTGCAATCCCAATCTTTATGCAACCACTTTACTGTACCAGCATTATAATATTGTGGCCAGAAGTTGTGCCAGCCATAACTCATACCGCGCAAAACAATGGGCTGGCCATGTTCATCCTGCAACTGCGTACCCACAACCTGAAGCTTGCCATGCGTTTTTACAAATTGTGCCTGACAAAAAAAGCATGATAAAAACAGTAAGAGATTCAGTGAAATTATTTTTTTCATTAATCAAAAGTAGAAACTGATGTATAAATGAACTTGCTTTTTTTCAGCATAAAATAACAGCATTTTGCGGTTAAATAATTGCTTTTTTAATTTCTGCGGCTAGCCATTCTGGCGCTTCTATTGGGCTGAGATGTCCCACTCCTTTTGTGGTAACTAATTTAGCATCAGGCAGATTAGGTATAGCTTCTGCTAAAATACTTTTAAAATTGATAGCCGGGTCATCTTCCGAAACAATTACGGTGATGGGCAAAAACAAATGTTCGGCATCATCAGCAATAGAGTGTTTGGTACCTTGCAAACACCACCAATCCCAGGTTTTATTGTCAGTTTCGAGGTTATTTTGAATGATCAGATCTCGCTGTTCATCAGTTATTGGTTTGATAGTGATGCTTTTAGCTGTATCTTCTGCTTGTTCTTGATTTGGATGATTAAGCATTTTTTGTAAATCTTCATCCGAAATCTGTTCAACAGTTGGCGGCGAAGGTGCTACCAAAATCAATTGTTTGATAGCGAAATTTGGATCATTAGCGGCCATATCCACCGCAATTTTTCCGCTCATAGAATGCCCAATCAACACATAAGATTCTATGTTTAAACGCTCTAATTTTTGTGTGATAAAAGAAGTGAAGGCACCAATGGAAGGTTCTGCCAAAGCCGGCTCACCACCAAAACCAGGTAAATTAAGCGCGATACAATTAAAATCATTATCTAAAAAAGAGATCAGCCAGTTCCAGCTTTTTGCCGAGCCGCCAAAATAATGTAGAAAAACCAGGGTTTGTTTTGGGTTGATTGCTGCAGAATCGATATCAGTTGTTGCCATTTATATGCTTTGTTAAACTGAAATTCAACACAAACACTTAAACTTTGTGTGGCAATTACTTCGTTCTCTTTTCTAAAACTGTAATTCTTTCTTCAAACTGCAACTTTAATTCACGCACTAAAAAATCAAAATCGCTTTCACGTTGCCAAAATTCATAAATGCCAGAAGCTTTTATTTCCTGCAAAAGCATTTCCAGTTTGCGTTTTTTCTGCTGTAAAAACAGCATCATGGCTGGAAAATCGTTAACGGTTTCCGGCTGATGCGATTTGTAAGCAAGCGCGTTACCACTGATAATGTGTTCGTGCAAACGGGTAAGTTCATCCAAATTACCATTCTTGTAAAATTCGTTTAGTTGCGAGGTGATGTCGGTTGCATTCCGTTGCAGTTCATCATCGTCTGAAACTATTTTATCCGGATGAACTTTTACTATAGATTCCTTGTACAAGCGTCTGATTTCTTGTTTTTTATCTTCAGCAGTATAATTTTTACTGGTAGAAGAAATATTTGTAATTTTTAAACCAACCGGTTCTTTGTAATTTTTACCACGCTTTTTTTGCTCCTGCCGTTTTTGCTTTTTTGCCTGTTTTTGATTTTTATAAATTTCGGTTAAGTAATGAATTCGCCGAATTTGACTGGATAAAGCCGTACGGATTTTAGTTTGAAAAGAATTGACAGCAGTTTCTAACACCAGCAATTCGGCTTCCAACAAAGCAATTTCTTTTTCCAGCAAAAAGATTTTTTCCTGTTTGGCAGCAAAATTTTTATCTGGTAAAAGAAGCATCATTGTTCATCAAAAGATGGCACATCCCGATAACTAACCGGAAAAGTAGTTGCCATGCAATCGCCCGGTACTTTTTCGGGAATATTATAAGCATCGGGATCAGAAGGAGGCAGTTTAAATCCGCCAATATCAATGGCATCCGCTTTTTTGCCTTTTACAGGTGGCGTCATTCCTGGCATTTTAAAGCCCATGCCTACCACCAGTTTTGATTTTTCTTCCAAAGTCATGGCAGCAACTACTTCTTTTACCTGACTTTTTCCTAACTGCGGAACTGGTTTTTTCTGCGCCCAAACAGCAAACGGAAACAGAATTAACAAAGAAACTGGTGTACATTTTCTCATAAATAACAGCTTAATAACAAATTGGTTACGTAAAGTAAGCCATTTATTTTGAATGAATTAAACTTGCACCAACTGATCATAACAAAAAAGCCGGAAATAAATCCGGCCTTAAAAATGTATGATAAAAGAAGTATGCTATTGCTCAGCTTAAACTAAAGTGCTCAATGCTTCTTTGGTAAAACCCTTTAAATCAGCGGTTCTGCCTTCAGTTACTTTTTTAATCCAGTCCGGATCAGCAAGCAAAGCGCGGCCAACAGCTACCAAATCAAATTCGCCTTTTTCCATACGGTTTAACAGTTCATCAATGGATTTTGGCTGAGATGATTCTCCACTAAATGAAGCCATAAACTCGCCTGATAAACCTACAGAACCAACCGTGATCGTAGCTTTGCCAGTCAGTTTTTTAGCCCAACCAGCGAAGTTTAAATCAGAACCATCAAATTCCGGTTCCCAGAAACGGCGTTGCGAACAATGGAAAATATCCACGCCAGCTTCTGCCATTGGGTTTAACCAAGCCGCCATTTCATCGGGTGTTGGTGCTAGTTTTACATTTAAATTTTGTTGTTTCCACTGCGATAAACGGATGATGATCGCAAAATCTTCACCAACAGCAGCACGAACAGCTTTAATTACTTCAACTGCGAAACGGCTTCTTTCTGGCAAAGTTTTTCCTCCAAAAGCATCTGTACGTTCGTTAATTGCTCCCCAAAAAAACTGATCTATTAAATAACCATGTGCACCATGCAATTCTACCGAGTCAAAACCTAAACGTTTGGCATCGGCAGCAGCACTTGCATAAGCAGCGATGGTATCTGCAATATCATTTTCAGTCATGGCAATACCGCCTATTTTTCCTTCGGCAACATAACCAGATGGGCCTTCAAAAGGAGTTGAAGGAAGCCAATTGCCCTGTGGCGACATCACGCCCATGTGCCAAATTTGCGGCGCCGCTGCTCCACCAGCTGCGTGCACATCCTCAATTACTTTTTTCCAGCCGTTTAGAGCCGCTGTGCCGTAAAAATGCGGAATATTAGGATCATTGGAAGATGCCACGCGGTCAATCACCGTTCCTTCCGTCAGGATTAAACCAGCCTGGCCTTCTGCCCGGCGACGGTAATAATCGGCAACATTATCGCCGGGCGTACCGTTTGGTGAGAATGAACGCGTCATCGGTGCCATCACAATCCGGTTTTTCAGGTTTAAAGATTTTAGTTTGAACGGACGAAATAAAGTATCCAATCCGTCAATATTTGCTGTTGTGCTCATCATTATATGTTATAACGGCCAAAGCTATCAACCTTAGGCTAAAGTTATACTAAATGAGACACAAGTTACAGCAAGTTGACAGTTTGAACAATGACTGACAAATGCTTGATGTTACGCTGATTTTAGGCCGATAAAAGAAGCATCAGCAAAAGCTTACTTAAAACGAATGGCTTTAACCGGAGAAATTGAACTTACCAGCATGGAAGGAATCAGAAGTACCAAAACGCAAACCACCAATGTGCCCAGATTCAACCACAAAACATCTGCTACATTGAGCTGAATCGGTACAAAATTCATGTAGTAAGAAGCTTGATCCAACTTAAAAAAATGAGTTTGATTCTGGAAAAAACTCAATCCAACGCCAAATAAATTGCCTAAAAGCAGTCCGGCAGCAATTAAATACAGCGCGTTGAGTAAAAACATTTGCTGAATGTTCCAATTGTTGGCACCCATCGCTTTCAACATTCCGATCATGCTGGTACGCTCTAAAATCATGATCAGCAAAGCAGAAATCATGTTGATCACAGCCACAATCAGCATTAAAATCAGGATTACACGCGTGTTTACGTCCAGCAAATCCAGCCACTCAAATATAGTTGGGTAAAACTGCTGTACGGTAAAAAACTTTAAATCTACGGGCAAAATATTGCTGAGTGCATCGGTTGATTCCTGCATTTTGTTAAAATCAGGAACCTGCAATTCATAGCCGCCAACTTCATTCGTTTTCCATTTATTGAGATACCTAATCAGCGGCAACGAACCGATTACGTAGGTTTTATCTACTTCTTCTACCCCGATATTAAAAATCCCGACAATTTTAAATTTGCGTTTTCGGAGCGGCTGCTGCACAAAATACATCAAAAAATCATTGCCAACTTTCAGGTTTAAACGATTGGCAGTAAACTGCGAAATCATGATTTGGCCTTGCGCCTTCACCGAGTCCGAAAAATCAATTATGCGGCCGGAAGCCATGTTTTTTTGGAAGAACGACCAGTTGTACGTTTTATCTACACCTTTTAAAACCACACCTTCAATCGCATCGTGCGCTTTGATAATGGCCGGTTTGGTGGCAAAAGGCTGAATGTGCTTAAAATTACGGTTGGATGCAATTTGCTTCACCAAAAGCGGATCAGCAGAAAAAGGAGAATTTTCGTAGGAAGAGTTCAGATCATATTTTACAATCTGGATATCACCTGAAAAACCTCTTACTTTTTCGCGGATTTCCTGTTTAAACCCTTTTACAATCGCTAAACTCAAAATCATCACGCCCAAACCCAGCATAATACCGGTGATGGCAATGCGCACAATCATTTTAGAAAACGTGCGTTTGCTGCGGAAAGAAATGCGGCCGGCAATAAAGGTTGCGATGTTCAAAATTAGGTTCCTGATTTTTTTATATCGTTGCAAAGATGCAGTTTTAGGCTGAAAATCTGTAAACGATCAAATTATGGAAAGAAAAGTCTGCTGATTTTGGTTTAATTTTCGACACTAATTTTTACCCGATAAAAGAAGCATCAGCCTAAAATGAAGAAAAAGAAAACCTCCAGCAAAAGCCAAAACCTAATTTTAATATTGATAACGATGCTGTTTTTATCAGCTAATTTTTGTGATGCACAACCATCCAGAATCAAAACCGGAGCCGATCAAACTGAATTATATCTGCCGCTTTTGCAAGGTAAAAATGTGGCGATGGTGGTAAATCCAACTTCTGTCATCGGAAAAAATCTGGTGTCTAGCGTAGATAGTTTGCTGAAATTGAATATTCATATCAGTAAAATTTTTGGTCCGGAACACGGTTTTCGCGGAAATGCCAGCAACGGTGCAAAAGTGACGGATGAAGTGGACGCGAAAACCGGAATCCCAATTATCTCGCTGTACGGACAAAAACGAAAACCATCTAAAAAAGACTTGGAAGCGGTTGATTTAATGGTGTTTGACATTCAAGATGTTGGCTGCCGTTTTTACACCAACATCAACACTTTGGCCGATGTAATGGAAGCTTGTGCCGAAAATAACAAGCAATTAATTATTCTGGATCGCCCAAACCCAAACGATTATGTGGATGGACCAATATTGGATATGAAGTTGAAATCCGGAATTGGCCGCTTCCCGATCCCAATTACACACGGGATGACAATTGGGGAATTTGCACAAATGATTAACGGTGAAGGCTGGTTGCCTAATAATTTACACTGCAATATTAAAATCATTAGTTTAATAAATTACAAACATGGCATGGAATATACGCTGCCAGTCAATCCGTCGCCCAACTTGAATACGCCGCAATCGGTGCTGCTTTATCCTTCGTTGTGTTTGTTTGAAGGTACAACAGTGAGCCAGGGCCGCGGCACGTACATGCCTTTCACGGTTTTGGGCAGTCCGGATTTGAAGGGAAAATACGATTTTTCCTTTACGCCAGTAAGTATTCCGGGGAAATCTGAAACGCCGTTGCACCAAAATGAGCTTTGTTTTGGGTTGGATCTGCGGAATTATAATACAGCCAAACTCCGCAGAAATGGAAAACTTAACTTACAATGGATGATGGAATTGTTTAAAGCTTACCCAGATAAAACCAGATTTTTTGATCGCAGCCAAAGCAAACAGATTGGAAACATTGATTATCTGGCTGGCGTTGCTGCTTTTAAACAACAAATTTTAGCAGGTGCAAGTGAAAAAGAAATCCGCCAAAGCTGGGAACCCGGTTTGAGCAATTACAAAACCATGCGCCTGAAATACACTTTATATAAATAGCATGAAAATAATTTTTATGGGCACGCCGGAGTTTGCTGTAGCTTCTCTGGATGCCTTGATTAAAGCCGGAATGGATGTGATTGCCGTAGTTACCGCTCCGGATAAACCATCCGGCCGCGGGCAGCAGCTTTCAGAATCCGCCGTTAAAAAATATGCCGTTAAAAACAGCATCAAAGTCCTTCAGCCTGAAAAACTAAAAAATGAGGATTTTATAAATGAGTTGAGAAATTTACAAGCTGATTTACACGTTGTTGTAGCTTTCAGAATGTTGCCGGAAGTAGTTTGGAACATGCCGCCAAAAGGAACGATTAACCTGCATGCTTCACTCCTACCACAATATCGTGGTGCGGCACCGATTAACTGGGCTGTGGTTAATGGTGAAAAAGAAACCGGCGTAACCACGTTTTTTTTGAAGCAGGAAATTGATACCGGCGACATCATTTTAACCGATAAAACAAGCATTTTAGAAACCGACAACGCTGGAGATGTGCACGATAAACTGATGGAAATTGGTGCAGATTTGCTGGTTAAAACAGTAAAAATTGTTGCCGATGATCAATATAAAGAGGTTCCGCAGGATGAAATAATTAGTCAGGATGAAAATATCGAACTAAAACATGCGCCAAAAATCTTCAAAAATGATTGCCTGATTAACTGGATGCAACCAACGGAACAGGTTTACAATTTCATCCGCGGAATGAGTCCGTATCCAACAGCTTTTACTTCTGTTAATAATAAAATTTTTAAAATTTTTAAGGCGGAAAAACAACTAACCGAACCTGCAATTTTTCCGGGTGGGTTTATTACTGATCAAAAATCATTTTTAAAATTTGCCTGTTCTGATGGATTTATCCTTGTAAAAGAAGTACAGCTGGAAGGCAAAAAACGAATGAATATTGAAGAATTCTTGCGAGGCATAAAATTGTAGATCGGTTTGATTTCGCCTTTTAAAAAAGTAAAAAAGCAAATTATCTAATGCTTCTTTTATCGTATTAATTTACATTAAAAATCTTACCGCTATTTTTATTATTAAGAAATTTTAAAACCTAAGTTGGTTATTACTGTTACTAATAGTATATAAATTAATAAACAAACATTATGAAAAAGCTAAGTGCGGTAATTATGTTAGCAATGTTTATGTGGGCATTTCAGGATGCATCTGCACAAACAACACAAACTGGTACTACAGGAACTTCTGGAACAGGATCAACTGGAACAATGGGTACATCAGGATCTCAAACTGGTCAGGGTCAATCTGGCAGTACAGGCAGATCAGGTTCTATGAGAAGCAAATCTTCTCGTAAAGGTAATTCAAGTTCAAAAATGGGTTCAGGTTCTACAATGGGATCCGGAACAACGGGTTCATCTATGGGAACAGGAACAACCGGTTCATCTATGGGAACAGGATCTACTAGTGGATCACGTTCAGGTAGAGGTACAGGAACTTCAGGTTCTAGAACTGGAAATGGTACAGGTACCGGAACAACTGGTACTGGTACAACTGGAACAGGAACTCCACAGAAATAATTGTTAAAAATTATTTTAGATTTTTAGCTAATTAAGCTAGATCAAACAAAAAAGAGGCTGCTTTACTAAGTAGCCTCTTTTTTGTTTGATCGTTTTATGTTGATATTTTAAATTCAAATTCAGAAGTTATAATAATTATTACAATATTGCTTCCGTCAACTGTTCTCTTACCAACTGAAAATTTGGCGTTGTCGTCCAGTCAATAGTACGATGTTTTAATTTATTCAGAGGAGACCATCTTTCAGGTTCACCATGCAAACTAATTATC
Source organism: Janthinobacterium lividum (assembly GCA_050954865.1). Lineage (GTDB taxonomy): Bacteria > Bacteroidota > Bacteroidia > Sphingobacteriales > Sphingobacteriaceae > Mucilaginibacter_A. The sequence goes on from JBPBQN010000248.1 coordinate 26,706, forward strand.
ACGCTTGAAGTACCATAAGCAGCAGCAATATGCGATACACCTGTACAATTTGAAACCAAAGCAAAAGCATTTTTAATCATCACAGCTACGGCACCTAACGTAGTTTTTCCAGCCATATTATAAGCTTCATGTTTCATGTTTTGCATAATATCCACAGCCAAGTGTTCTTCATCTTTTGTTCCGGTTATTACTACATCATAACCTTGCTCCTGGCAATAGTCGGCCAATTCAGCAAAATAAACAGATGGCCACTGCCGGGCAACACTTCGGGAACCGGGATGAATGCAAATGTATTTTTGCGGAATAATTTGCAGGTTTAGCTGATCAAAAGCATCATAATCATAACTGTTTAAAGGGAATTCTAATTCTGTACCAACAGAAGGAATACCCAAATGGTTCATCAACAATAAATGGCGTTCAATTTCAGGAATCCCTTCGGGATATTTTAAAAATAGGGGACTGGGGCGATAATCTTCTTCCCGATAAAAACCGGCCGTATAAAAAGCACCGAAAAGTTCTACCAACGGATTTACAACCGAGCCGTTTCCCTGCATTTGCAAAGCCAGATCAAATTTTTCAGCTTGTATTTCCTGTAAAAAAGCAGTTATTTTCTGCGGATCAATTTCCTGTTCGGGCAAACCTGGATAACCAGGAAAAGCGATGAAAGCATCAAAATAATCTGGGAAACGACTCAACAAACTTTCTGCCCAGGGTAATCCAACAAGCGTAATTTTTGCCTCCGGATAAGTGGTTCGCAATGCCCGAAACGCAGGTATTGAACACAGCAAATCACCTAATTGCAAAGCACGAAAAACAACAATTTTTTGAATGGAATGAGTAGTTAACATCAGAAGTATGGCTTTTGCTTTGTTAACTTCCGGACTAAAATTATGTTTTAAAAGGAAATAAATTTGATGCTGTTTTTATCGGTACAAAAACAGCATCCCTAAAAAACAGAAGTTATTGTTTTAATTTTCCTTTGTAAGTTTTTTTGAATTTTTCGAAACGTTGTTCTGATACGTTTTGGATATATGGATTATCACCATTGTGCTTTGCATAATTTTGGTGATATTCTTCGGCACGATAAAATTCTTTAAGCGGAGAAATTTCTGTTACAATGGCGCGCTGAAACATGCCGGATTTTAAAGCATTTGTTTTAGCCGTTTCTGCCAATGATTTTTCGCTTGGATCAGCATAAAAAATCACTGAACGATATTGCGTTCCCATATCCGGACCTTGTCCGTTTACCGTTGTTGCATCATGCGAAGCATAAAAAACTTTCAATAATTCTGGGTAAGAAATTTTCTTCGGATCATAATAAACCAACACAGATTCGGCGTAACCCGTTGTTCCGGTGCTCACTTTTTCATATGTTGGATTTTGCGTGCGGCCGCCGGAATAACCGGAAATTACAGAATCTACACCGGCAACGTCTTCAAAAATCTCTTCGGAACACCAAAAACAACCTTCTGCAAAAGCCGCAACAGCTTTACCTTTTGGCGCAGTTACAGCTATTTTCCGCACTTCACCTTTTCCCGGCTCATCAGCGCTTGTTAAATTGTTGGAAGAAGCTTGTCCACAGGCAGCAAACAGCAACGAAGCAACTATT